>JAVKCN010000063.1:0-39371 GCA_040222715.1 Cyclobacteriaceae bacterium
AGCACCCAGCACCCAGCACCCAGCACCCAGCACCCAGCACCCAGCACCCAGCACCCAGCACCCAGCACCCAGCACCCAGCACCCAGCACCCAGCACTTTTTATGCGATTACCGGAATACCGAAGGCCTCCAGCATCTGCGGAGTTTGTTTAAAGGCGATACGTGCCATGCTTCGGAATTCAATTACCCAGGAGCGTAGCCGCTGAAGTGACTCTTGTTTGGTTTGAGTACAGTTTTCGGCCAGGGCCTTGATCCGCATCCGCTCTTCTTTCATGGTCTGCAGGGCCTTGATGGCAGTGCGATTCTGTTGTATTTCTTTTTTGCTGATGCCGTAGTGTTCCAGATTGAGATCCAGCTCCAGCAGTTTGGCGTAGAAATGCTCCGCCTGTCGCACGGCGGGCCATCCTTTTCGCTCCAACCGGTCTATTTTTAGGGAGTGTACCGTGTTGGGTTCACTGCGGAACGCCACCTTCGTGACCTTAGCGTGTTCTTTAAACAAAGGGATGATCATATCCATCTCTGCTTGAAGCTGCTGCGTTAGCTCCCACTGGGCATTGTAGCGTTCCGACTGCTCTTTCTGGCAGTGTCTGCTTTTGGTCAGCAGGCCCTTCCCTTGCTGCATGCGGTTCGGGGTGAAACCATAGGCCTCCATCTGTTGCCGGATCGTCTCCTCCTGCTCCATACTGTAAATCACCAACTGCGCTGCTTCCAGGATACTGATTTCTGAGTCTAGTTTCATCTTCTTTCAATTTAAGGGTTAAAGGGCTGAAAGATAGAAGGAGGGGAATGGGTTGAGTACACTGTCAACTAAGT
This sequence comes from Cyclobacteriaceae bacterium, assembly GCA_040222715.1. Lineage (GTDB taxonomy): Bacteria > Bacteroidota > Bacteroidia > Cytophagales > Cyclobacteriaceae > Tunicatimonas. The sequence goes on from JAVKCN010000063.1 coordinate 813, forward strand.
ACTCTAACGTCATTGCGAGGAATGAAATGACGAAGCAATCTGCTCATCGAGCAGGAGATTGCCACGCCTATCGGCGCATTGAATATGAAAGTGGGGAGTATGTCATGTATCGTCAACCGCTTACTTCCTCATCCAGCCCCTCATTCATTCACACGCGCTCTCACCTCATACGCTCTCCTACATTTCCTCCCTCACGTTCATTTATTTATTCAATCAGGATTCAAACTTCAAAGAAAATGCCATTCGGTATCCCGCAACAGAGGATATTGTAAGTTTTAGCACGTAGGTATTATTTGTCATAAAGGTTAGGAAAAGCCCCGAGGAGGTGCTGATACGGTGGTGACCGGGCATGCCCGTGGGAGCGGGAATGGCCAGACGGTACGTACTCCTTACATCCGCCTGCGCGGGAGCCCCCAAACCTTACCTACCGGGCACCCCCGACGGGCTCGGGAGCCTTCGGTACCCACCTACCGGACACCTCCGTCGGGCTCGGGCGCCTCCGGTACCTACCTACCGGGCACCTCCGTCGGGCGCGGGAGCCTCAGGTACCCACCTGCCGGACACCTCCGATGGGCACGGGAGTCTGCGGTACGTATTAACCGACCCATACCACACCGGGAAAAAACCGAAGGTTAGCCAATAAGTGGCCTGCCCTGGCACTCAGTAGACTGTAAACTAAATATCTGTATCCACCTCTCCGAGCCATCAGTTGCCGGCAAGCTTGCCAGTAGCGATGCTTTTTTACCGAATTATGTCCGGGTACCCCTTTCCCGGTAGGGCCGGGGGCGTACTTCTGCGTTTATTTTCCTAATATTGAAAGTGTGTACGTAGGAAAGGGTTGGCCCGGGGCCAGAAATGATCAGCCGAATGAAGCATATTTTTTTTGTACTTATCAGTATCTCCATACTGATGGCTTGCGACCGCCACAAAACCGGCGTGAATGCCATCAGTTCCATAGACCCGATAAACTGGGAGCAGCGAAGCATTCAACTTCCCGCCTCCGATAGTCTGGTACGGGAAAGCTCCTACCTGTCGGTTTATTCCGAAATATACCAGCTTACCCAGGGCCTCACCTACGACCTTACCGCCACGGTCAGTATCCGGAACATCAGCTCCACGGACACCGTATTCATCCTTCGGGCAGATTACTACAATACTAAGGGCGACCTCATCCGGACCTATTTCGACCAGCCGGTGTTCGTGAAACCCCTGGAAACCATTGAGATTGTGATCGACGAACGGGATAAGGACGGCGGGACCGGAGCCAACTTTGTGTTTGCATGGGCCACCCCGAACGCAGCGGTAGAGCCCCACTTTGAGGCCGTCATGATATCCACTACCGGACAGCAGGGCATTTCCTTCACCACCGAGGGAATTAAGCGATAACCAATGGTAGAGATTCTAAAGACTATGTTGTTCTTGATTGCGGTGGTTGATCCGCTGGGCTCCGTACCCGTGTACCTGGAAGCCACCAAGCAGTTTGACGACAAACACAAGAAGAAAATTGCCTTGCGGGCGTCGGTCATTGCCTTCGGTATTCTGCTGTTCTTCATTCTGGCGGGGCAGATTATCATGGAAGGTATGGAAATTACGCTGGATGCCTTTCAGATCTCGGGGGGAGTCATCCTCTTCCTCTTCGCCCTGACCATGATCTTCGGGGAGGGCAAGCCCACCAGTGAGAAGCTCCTCATTAAAGACTACAAGCACGTCACGATTTTCCCAATCGCCATCCCTTCCATAGCTTCACCGGGGGCCATTATGGCGGTGGTGCTGATGACCGACAACCATATCTATAGCATTGGTCAGCAAGCCATTACGGCGCTACTGGTGTTGGTGGTGCTGGGCATTACCTGCCTGTTACTGCTGGCTGCCAGATTGGTGCAGGAGCGGATCGGAGATTATGGCATCACGGTCATCAGTAAGATCATGGGACTCATACTGGCTTCCTATGCCACCCAGAGCATCTTATCAGGATTGAAAGACTTTTTTAATTTATAAGGCTACTCCCGGAGTCGCCGATCACGCCGGTTGGGCGGAGTGGTCAGCAGAGCAGCACCACTCCCGGCCGGCATGGTCATAGCAAAGTAGAAATGATGGGTATAATGACGGACCTTAGGCTTCTTTTTTGGTAATCTTTAAAAATATCTATATGTTTTTCAGCATATTTTGTGACTTTACCCCCACTTTATCGTCAGAACCTCTAACTTATCCGCAGAATACGAGTAATACTACAGAAGTATGATTCAGCTTTATGGCGCGTAGCAAGAAGTTTGGCACGTTTGGGGGAGTATTTACTCCATCAATTCTTACCATCCTGGGGGTAATTATGTACCTGCGTCTGCCGACGATCATCGGGCAGGCCGGGCTGTGGACTACCATTGCCATCATTATCATTGCCCACATCATCTCCATCACTACCGGACTGAGTGTCTCCTCTATCGCCACCGATAAGAAGGTGCAGGCCGGAGGCACCTACTTTATGATCTCCCGCAGTCTGGGGCTACCGATTGGTGGCACGCTGGGGCTGGCGCTGTTCGTCGGACTTTCGTTCAGTGTGAGTTTGTACATCATTGGTTTTTCCGAGAGCTTTTTATCCTACTGGGGCTGGGATATGAGCAAAAATAGCATTCGCTGGGCGGGTAGTATTGCCTTGCTGGTGGTGACCATCATTACCTTCATCAGTACTTCGCTGGCATTGCGGATGCAGTTCTTCATCATGGCCGCCATTGTGCTTTCGCTGATCTCCATTGTTTTCGGTGGGCATTCGTTCGAACCGGCGGCACCCCAACTTACGCTTCCGGCGGGCGGAGTGTCCTTCATGCTGCTCTTTGGCATTTTCTTCCCGGCGGTCACCGGTTTCGAGGCCGGGGTCTCCATGTCGGGCGATTTACAGGACCCCAAGAAATCCATTCCGCAGGGCACCATCCTGGCCATTGTGGTGGGTTTGGTGGTCTACATTGCGCTTTCCTTTTTTCTGGCTTATACGGTGGATGCTACGGTACTGGCTACCGATAGCCAGGTACTGCTGAACATTGCCTGGATACCCGAACTGGTGATTGCCGGTATCTGGGGGGCCACGATCTCCTCGGCCCTGGGTAGTATTCTGGGCGCACCGCGTATTTTGCAAGCTACAGCCGCTGACCGCATCTCTCCGGCCCTGTTTGCCAAAGGAGTGGGGGCCACCAATGAGCCCCGCAACGCCCTATTACTGACCTTCCTCATCGCCGAAGCCGGTATCCTGATCGGAGAACTGGACGTGATTGCCCGGATCGTTTCCATTTTCTTCATTACCACCTACGGCTTCCTCAACCTCAGCGCGGCGTTTGAGGCCTGGACCAGTGCTGACTTCCGCCCCGAATTCAAGATCCCCCCCTGGGTAAGCCTATTGGGAGCCATCGCCTGCTTTGTGGTGATGATCCAACTGGACTTTCTGGCCATGCTGGGAGCTATTATCATCCTGGGGCTGCTTTATTTCTACCTTAAGCGGCGGCAACTCGCCCTGGAATCGGGAGATGCCTGGAGTGGCATCTGGGCTTCGCTGGTAAAAACCGGGCTGCAACGCCTTTCTTCGCAGCGCCTGCACGCCCGCAACTGGCGACCCAATGTGCTGATGTTCAGTGGCTCGGCCGATGAGCGTCCGCACCTGGTGGAGATGGGCCTGGCGTTGGCCGGTCGCCTGGGCATCTTATCCAGCTTTGAGCTTACCCAGTCAGACAAACCCTTGTTGGTGAAAGCAACCCAAGATTTAGAAAAGGAAGATGCCGGTTACTTTTCACACAAGTACCAGTGTAATGATATATATGAGGGAATGGATCAGATTTCCCGGGTGTACGGCTTCACCGGAGTAGAGCCGAACACCATCCTGATGGGCTGGAGCAAGACTCCCAAGCACCGCCCGCAGTTCACCCAACTGCTGCAAAGCTTTTACCAATCGGACTACAATGTGGTTTGCCTCTCACACAACCCCGAGCGGAAGTACGGCCAGCACAAAACCATTGATGTGTGGTGGAGCGGTTCCGGGCGTAACCTGGCCTTCGCCCTGACCCTCATCCGGCACATCACCTCCGAGAGCTTATGGGAAACAGCTGACCTGCGGATCATGCTGATACTGGCCGATGCCAACCAGGCCGATCTGGCCCGTAAGGCCACTACCCAGCTGATGGAGCGCTACCGGATGAACATGAAGGTTCGGCTCATTGACAATAGTCTGGAGCAACTTCCCTACACCTCCGTGATAGAGCGGGAATCAGCGGAAACCGACCTGACCATCATCGGCATGGCCGACCCGAAATACCGCAAGATAGAGCGAACGGTAGAAGAAACGCACGGCCTGATACAAAGCCTGGGCACCTGCCTGGTCATCAGCGCGGCCTCTACATTTGAAGAGATTAACCTGGGACTGTCGTCCGCCCGCAAAGATGCGGAAGAAACAGAATCGGAAATGCCCCTGCCGGAGCTACCCGAAGCTCGCAACTCCTGGCTTAACCGGGATCTGGAGCGCATTGACGAGCGCAACCGGGAGGTGCTGAACCGCTTCTACGAACGCACCTTTGTCCCGTACTTTCAGGAAAGCCGCCGGGTAGCGCAGGAACTGGATAAGCTGGCCCACTCCGTACTCAGCAACCTGCAACGCGACTGGGAGGAGTACGAGGACTACTTCCGGCGAGCCAGGGCGGTGGAAAAAGCCAAGAACGATGTCGCCTTCCGGGCAAAAGCCCTGCTGGAAACCCTGCGCGACAAACAACTGGAACAACAGCAGGAGGTGATGGTGGCCGGCATCGATTGGTATACCCAGCGACTGGCCACGGATATTATTCGGTTCCCGCAGAAAGCGGCGGTGACCTACCAACCCGAACAACTCACACCCCAGCCCGGAGATGACTGGAAGATGCGGTGGCGAAAGCGGCAGATCCGGGCTAAAGCCTGGTTGAATCGCCAACCCCCGGCCCGGGTGATTGATTACCGGGAAGTAGCCGTCTATTATCTGCGGGATAATCGGCAGGCCTTTCTGGCCTCCATGCTCGAGGCCTGGCAAGAGCAAAGCATGGCTTTCTTCTCAAATATCAAGGATGCCATTACCCGCCTCAATCGACAACTTACCTACTGGGAGAACCACCTGGAAACCCTGTCGGAAGAGGTGCTGGAGCAGGAAGGGGAAACCTTTTTGGAGGAGAACCCGGGACTGGAACAGCAACAGAAAGACTGGCAGCAGCGCTGGTTGCGGCGTATGCAAGTGGAGTTTCGCCAGAACCTGCGGCAGTTTGCCCGCACGGTGGAAACGCCCGAAGGCATCTATCAATTACAGCAAAAACGCTGGTCGGCCAGTGCCTACGAACGACTGACTGAGAAAAACCAGGGCTGGGCCGAAGACTGGTTCCATGCCTCGCAGGTGCAATTGAACACCCTGCTGCTGGATGTGCTGTTGCTGGCCACCGAAAACCGGGTGCAACAGGAAATGACGGAGTTCATGAACACGCTGTCGCGGGAGATCACCCGGCATTATCTGGAGCCGATGGATACTTTGCAGACCGAGCTGGAAACGGCCTTAGAGGCTGACGATCAGGAAGCCGTGGCCGTATCGCATGAGTCGCTCAACGGAGTGACGTTTCACAAGGACTTATCCAGCTACTACGCTGATGTAGCCAAGCTGGTAGACCAACTGCCCGAATCCATAGAGGTGCAGCCCCCGCTGGCCGAGGAAAACGACAACGGATCGGTGAGTGTGCCGGTGCATCAGCTGGCCAACTACTGGCTGGAAACAACCATGTACCAGCCCTTGCAGGAAAAAGTAGCCCAGGCCGACCAGCAGTTACAGCGTTGCAGCCATACCGTACGCGATGTGGTGCGACTGGCCAGTCTGCGCAAAACCCAACCCGATGACTCTTCCCATGAAGACTCCCAACTCATTCGCGATGCCCTGAAGGTTATTGAACAGGAGCAGGAAAAGATTCGGGCTTTAAAAGCCAGCCTGCCCAAGGCGATACAGGAGCACCTGCAAACCAGCTACGAGAAGTTAACGACGCAGGAGCTGGTGGATCAGGCCGGGGGGCTGGTGAATGTGGTGCGGGTGTATCAGAGCCAGCGGGTTCGGTCTAAACTAGAGCAGTACCAGGGTCGGATACATCAGTGGGTACGGAATATTGGCACGCGTCTGCTCTACTCGCGCAGCCAGGGAATCCTGCTGGCCAAGCGGCTGACCGAAACCGAAGATCAGGTGCAATCGCATACGGCACGCATTCTATCGCTGGTCGAGCAGGTATCGCCCCGGGCGGCAGTGCTCCGGCAGCTTCCATTCTACTATCGCAACCTGTTTACGGGAAAATCAGATATCAGCCAGGACTTCTGGGTAGAACGTCCCTATGAGATGGATCTGGCTGATCGGGCCATGACGCGTTTGCGGAACGGCTATGCCGGAGGTATTATGCTACTGGGCGAACGCAACTCCGGCAAAACAGCACTGTCGTGGCGGATGGCCAGGAAATTCACCAAGAAAACAGATCGTATCTTTCAGGTATACCCTCCGGTCGGGGGTTCTACCCAACTGCATGATTTTAGCCAGGCCCTGCAGCAGGCAACCCACCAGTCGGGGTCTAATGATCAACTGATGGAGAACCTGGCCGCCGGTTGCGTGTTCATTGTGAATGACCTGGAGCTGTGGTGGGAACGCTCGGAAGAAGGTTTTACAGTGGTAAAAGAAATCATGCGCTTACTGAAAGAGTACAGTCGGCGTCATCTGTTTCTGGTCAATACCAACCCCTTTGCCTTCCGGCTCATCAATCAGTTGCATTCCATTGAAGATGCTTTTCTGAGTGTGATTCCGTACCAGCCATTCAGTACCGAAGATATTGAGCGGTTGATCTTGCTGAGGCACTGGTCGGGAGGACTGAAGTTCGGACTCGGGAAGCGGACGGAAGACGAGCTATCGGAGTGGAAAAAGGTACAGTTCTTCAACAACTTCTTTGATTATTCGGGGGGCAACCCCGGAGCGGCGTTGGGAGCCTGGCTGGCCAGTATTGAGAAAGTAGGAAACAAGCAGGTTCATCTGCGCTACCCGAAATCGCCCGATACTGAGGCGCTCCAGCATATGCCCGACGACTGGCTTATTCTCACCATGCAGTTCTTGCTCCATAAGCGGCTCTCCGTGGTTCGTCTGGTACGTTTATTACGTCTGGAAGAAGGAGCTGTGCGTTCGTTGCTTCAGGATGTGCAACGGGCCGGGTTGGTGGTAGAGAAAGGTGGCGGGGTATTTCAGTTGAACATCTATACGGAAATCCATTTGATAAACTTTCTTAGAGAACAGGAGCTGTTATGATTTTTGTACGCATTGGTTTATCGGCACTGGCGCTTATCGCCGTATTTCGGGGAGGACACTGGTTGTTTCGCTCGCTGGTGCGCCGGCAAACGTACTGGCGCAAAGGCAACTTCCTGCTGATCGGCGTCGAGTTCTTTGCCTGGATCGTCTGGTTATTCTGGGTGATACACCACTGGGTGGCAGACCCGGTCATCTACATTTATCTGACCATCAGCCTGGCGTTGATCCTGTTTGGGCTGCTGACCTGGTTTTTGCTGAGAGACATGATGGCGGGTATTATTTTCAAGCTACAGCATAACCTTCGCTTTCAGCAATCTATTCAGGTGGGAGAGACCAGCGGCCGGTTACTGCGGTTGGGGCTGACCTCGCTGGTGCTGGAAAGTGCCAGTGGTGAGCAGCGTAAAATTCCCTACACCCGCCTGATTAACCAGACAGTGACCCGCTACGACGCCTCCGAAGTAGCCAATAGCTTTGACTTTCAGTTACAGGTGCCGCAGACGGCAACCAAAGATGTGTGGCTGGGTCGGTTGAAACAACAGTTGTTACTGTTGCCCTGGTGCTCGGTAAAGAAGCCCCCGACCATCTACTGGCAAAAAGAAGATGCGGATACGTTCACGTTTGTCGTGCGGGCTTATACACTAAATGAGCAGTATGCGCATCGGATTGAAAATTATTTGAAGGAACAATACCCTATTGCATCGCCCTGATTATGGATATTTTTAATCCTTACGTAGAGTCCATTGTGGTCTGTCTGGTGATCGTGCTGTCATACGCCTTCTCGATCATCTCCCGGCGCACTAATATTCCCAGCGTACTGCTGCTGATTGGGTTGGGAGTGGGTATTCAGCAGGGGTTGCGCTGGATGGAACTGGATACCGGGAATGCCCTATTCCCCATTCTGGAGATCCTGGGCATCTTCGGACTTATCATGATCGTGCTGGAAGCTGCCCTCGACCTGGAACTGACCAGAGAGAAGCTTCCGTTAATCGGAAAGTCACTGGGTATTGCCTTGGTGGCCCTGATTGGCACTTCGCTGGCCATTGCCTACCTGCTTCACTACTTCATTCTTCCTGATTTTCTCACTGCCCTGGTCTATGCGGTACCACTTTCGGTGATGAGCAGTGCCATCATTATCCCTAGTGTCGCCAGTCTCAGTAAAACCAAGCAGGAGTTTCTGATTTACGAAAGTACTTTTTCTGATATTCTGGGCATCATGTATTTCTACTTTCTGATTGGCAATCTGGAAACCCAACATGCAGGAGCCGTGGTGGCGGATGTGAGCCTCAATATTGTGGGAACCATTATTATTTCCATCGTACTCGGGTATGTGCTGGTGTGGTTCTTTCAGCAACTGACAACCCAAGTGAAGCTTTTTCTGCTCATTGCGGTGCTGGTGTTGCTGTATTCAGTCGGAAAACTGTTTCACCTTTCTTCGCTGGTCATTATCCTGATTTTTGGTTTGATGCTGAACAACTACCCGCTCTTCTTTCGGAATCGTCTGAAAAGCTGGATCAAGCCCGAAGTAATTGACGAAACGCTGGAGGACTTTCATCTGGTCACGATGGAATCGGCTTTTGTGGTGCGTACCTTCTTCTTCGTGGTGTTCGGGATGACGCTGGACCTGACCTCCTTGCTGGATCAGGAAGTGCTGATGATTGGCTTCGCGATTGTGGCGGTGACTTACCTGATTCGGTGGATTTGCCTGAAAGTGGTATTACTGCGAAATATCATTCCTGAACTGTGGGTAGCGCCTCGGGGGTTGATCACCATTTTGCTATTCTTTGCCATACCGATAGAACTGGCCACAGAACAATTTAACTCAGGCATCCTGCTGACCGTGGTGCTGACGACCAGCATCATCATGACGGTGGCGCTGATTGCCAAGAGCGAACCGGAGGAGAAGGTACACGAACTATCTTTCGATAGCTGGGATGAACTGGATGAGGCGTATGAGAAGGCCGTAGAAGACGCTAAAATGGCTTCAGAGCCAGAATCTGAAGTGAAAGAAGCATAGAAAAAAGCCATAAAGTGATACCCAGAGGAAAAATACTACTTGGTACACTTATTGGCTTTTTCAAAATGGCTGGATGTCTCTATTAGCTTAGTATTTTTTTGAACCAGCCTTCGGAAATACGTTCGGCGTTGAAGCCTGCTTCTTCCACCGCTTGCCGGATGGCGGCATCCTGTAAATCTTCTCCGGCTACGGTCAGTATTTTATCGGGATTCTGGGTGTCTACCTCCCACTGCTGTACTCCTTGCAGTTTATCGAGAAAAGGAGTTACGGTGGCAATGCAGCCACCACAGTTGATGTTGGTTTTATATTTTAAGGTTTTCATATTTTCATGATTAGGTATTAGCATAGCTTACGCAGGCTTCCTGGCAAAGTTGGCAGGCCTGGGCGCATTCCTGGCAGTGCTCATGCTCGTGTCTTCCACATTCAGAAGCGCATTGCTGGCAAATTTCGGCACATTGCCGGGCCATATGCTGGGCAAAGCTGGAATTTCGGGCTACCAGATTCGCAGTGAGCGTGCAGATATCCGCACAATCCCGATCCAGTTGAATGCACTTAACCATCATGCCGATGTTTTCTTCGTGCAGACATTGTTCTGAGCAATGCTGGCAAGCCGATATACAATCGTGAAGTCTTCTTAAAAAATCCTGCTGGGTCGTTTTCATCATACAAAAATTAAGGTGAAAAAATGATAAAAGGTATGATGATATAAACCAGGATTGCGCAAATTGTTTAGCTCAGAATGGCACTAATATCTTCCGGAGTCAGTCGTTTGACAAAGCTTTCTTCGGTAGAGATTAACTCATTGGCCAGTTTAAGTTTATTTTGTTGTAGCCGCAGGATCTTCTCTTCCACGGTATTACGGGTAATGAATTTATAGGTAAATACCTGGTTCTCCTGACCGATGCGGTGTGCCCGGTCAATGGCCTGGGCTTCTACGGCGGGGTTCCACCAGGGGTCCAGGATGAACACATAGTCGGCTTTGGTAAGGTTAAGCCCGACACCGCCCGCTCGTAAAGAAATCAGGAATAGCCGGAGAGAGGCATCGTGCTGAAAGCGCTCTACCTGCTCTTTTCGGTTCTTGGTGCTTCCGTCCAGGTATGCAAATTCGTAATTAAGCTTTTTAAGGTGGTTGCTCAGAATGGTTAAATGCTTTACGAACTGACTGAATATCAGTATTTTATGCCCTTCGCTGATGGTGCTGATAATCATGTGAAGCAAATCCTCCATTTTGCCCGAATCGCCTGTGTACGTTTCGTCTATCATTTTAGGGTGATTGGCAATTTGCCGAAGCTTGGTAAGCCCTTGCAGTAGAAGCAACTGTGATTTCTTGATGCCTTTGTTCTCAATCAGGTTGAGAATCTCATTGCGGTAGAATGATTTGGCTTCTTCGTAGCAGGCTTCCTGCTCTTCTGTCATGGTACAGTACTTTACATTTTCTACCTTTTCGGGAAGTTCGGTAGCCACCTGCCACTTCTGTCGCCGAAGAATGAAGGGCTTGATGATGCTGTACAGTTTGGAGGTCTTGGACAGATCTCCTTTTTTCTCAATAGGTGTTACAAACTCATTTCGGAAGAATGACTGATTGCCCAAAAGACCCGGATTGATAAACGTCATTTGCGACCAAAGGTCCAGCGTGCTGTTTTCCAGCGGAGTACCAGTAAGAATTAACCGGTGCTTGGAGTTAAGTTCGCGAACGGCCTGGGCAATGTTTGAATCGGGGTTTTTAATGGCCTGCGATTCATCCAGGATGACGTAATGGAAATAGTAGTGCTTGAGAATGTCAATGTCCAGTCGGGCAATGCCGTAGGAGGTTAGCACCAGATCGTAGCCGGTAAATTGTTCTACATTTTTTTCGCGATTGGTGCCGGTGTAAATAAACACCTTGAGGTCAGGAGTGAACTTGGCCGCTTCCATTTCCCAATTGTAGATCAGCGAAGTAGGCATGATCAACAAAGAGGTGTTCATTACCTTCTCCTGTTCCTGGTGCAATTCCTTCTGCCGTTGCAGGAGGGCGAGGGTTTGTACTGTCTTTCCCAGTCCCATATCATCGGCCAGACAGCCTCCGAAGTGGTATTGGTTCAGAAAATGCATCCAGTTATAACCCGCTTTTTGGTAGGGGCGCAGCGTTCCCTCAAACTGTTGGGGCAATTGCTGGTCTTCAATTTTGTCGAACTGCCGCAGGCGATCCAGCTTGCGATCCATGGTTACCTTGGCCAGGTTTCCAGTCTGCAGATCCTGTACCAGTGCCAGGTGGTACTTCTTCAGCCGCACCTGTCCGTGGCGGGCATCGGGGGATTCGGTGAATGCGAAGAGCTCAGAGTATTCCGTAAACCAGACTTCCGGGATAATGGCGACCTCGCCATTGGGCAATACCAGCTCTCGTTTTTTTGCCAGAATGAGCGAACGGATTTTAGAAAAAGGGATTTCGTATTCGCCGAACTTGACTTTCGCATAAATATCAAACCAGTCGATATTTTCCCGGACCTCAATATCAATTGAAGATTCGCCGAGGAAATATTTTTTATCGCCTGATACGCGCTGGTTGAGCACGATGCCTTCTTCTTCAATGGTATTCTTATGCTGATTGATCCACTCAATGGCCGTGTTACGTTCCAGTACTGCTTGTGAGTCTTGCATATCCATCGATTTATTTCGCAAAAAGCGAAGCACCCGTTCTTCGGCTTCGAAGTTGCGTACGATACGGTGAAAGACATACTCGCCATCTTCTTTGTCCATCACCACACTCACCGGTTCGCAGTCTGCCTGAAACTGATAAGGTCCGTAGGCGAAGACCAGGTCAAACCCAATGTTGGAGGTGGTTTTTGACCGTTTTTTGGAAATGGCCAAGGCCGTGCTACCAGTACCGCCATTATTTTCTGATTCATGGTTTTGAATCTCGAAAAACGATAAAAAAGGGTTGGGGCAGTATTCTTCGGTTACAATGTCAAATCCTTTCGCATATACATCGAAGGATGATACGAGGGGAGCCACAAATTTACGATAGTAAGACTCTTCTACCTTTTTTGGAATGACAATGAATTTTTTCTTGAGAAAAGGCTGGAGCTTATTCCCATCTACATCTTTTTCAAAGGTGTAAAGCCGGTGGTTAAGCACCATCCAGGCCGGCTGGTTGCAAATGATGTAGGCATTCTGGTACTGAAAATTGACCTTCTCTCCATCGTATTTGATTGTCGGAAAGTAATGGGTATTGTCTTCGTTGCGCCGGAAATGAAAAAGCACCGTAGCTTTCTTCGGCAGCACTTCAATTTCTGAGCCTACCGGTTCGCCATCGTTGCTCATTTCGAATAGCCGCTTTCCGTGTAGTAGGGGAAGCAGCCGACTGCGGATATCTTCCAGGTATTCGGCAATTTCTTCTCGCAACTGTTGCTGCCGCTCACTATCTCCGTGGTATACTTTGTAGAAGAACTCATGGGGTTTCACGCGTTTCTTGTGAAACTTGTTGATGATCACTTCCTGCTGCATGGAATCCATCAGGCGGATGAGTTCGTAATCCTGTTCATCCAGTTCCTGGGAAAATTCAGGAGCGTTTTTGTGCGAAATATTCTGGTGTTCGAAAGTAAATTCTTGCTGTTCGTTGAGCTGGACGGCAAATGACTCGAATAGGTATCCGAGATACTCGTGGGTAAATAGGGAGTAAATGACTTTAAAGGGCCGTTCGGTCGAGACTTTCATTACAGGAAAAAGTAGCGGTTGATAGTTTGGGCTAATCAGAAAAAGCTAACCCACAATTTAGCTAAAATAATAAAATTACAAAAAATCTTTTACATCGGTGCGGGCCGCAATGATAGCCGGGCGGTAGGAAGCCAGAAAGGTGATGAGTGAAATGCTGAGGGCAGTATACAGAAAATCAGAGAGCTGCATCTTTACCGGGTAAGCATCTACAATAGCCGTTTGCATGCCCATCGACACGATGCCGAAGGTCTGCTGTACCCAACAGATAATGACTGCTCCCGTTAAACCAGTAATGGCTCCAAATAAAGCAATGATGGTGCCTTCCATAAGAAAAATGGATTTTACGGTACTCTGACGCGCGCCCAGTGCAAAAAGCATGGCAATGTCTTTCCGTTTATCGATGGCCAGCATCGACAGCGAGAAAAAGATATTGAAGGAGGCAATGGCCAGAATGAAGGAGAAGGTCAGGTACACAAACAGTTTCTCTATCTTTACGGCGCGCAGCAGGCTGGCGTGTTGTTCATCGCTATTAAGCACTTCGTACTGGGTGGCATCCAATAGTTTCTCCAAACGGCGCTCTACGGTGTTGATCGCTACATTATCCTGTGTCTTAATCTCCAGAGCCGTACGTTCGTTCTCATACCCAAACAAATCCTGGGCAAAGTCAATGGGTACAATAACATAGCTGGCATCGTATTCTTTCTCATTGGCAAAAATACCTCCGGGCATAATATTCTTACGCTTGAAGTAGCGCGTCATGGGGTCGGGGTTGAATCCACTGGTGCTGGCGGTTTGCCGGGGCGTGAATATCTGCATGGCGTAGAAATCATTGGTGGGAGCGATGGACAGCGTATACTGCACGCCCCGACCCATGATGGCGTAGCTGATCCCCTCTTTTTTCAGGGTAATATCTCCGTGAACCATCGCCCGGTCCAGACGGTGCTGGTTGACAAAATTATCGCTTACCCCCTTGAGTTTCACTATCATCTGGGCATCCTGATAGCGAGCCATTGCATTGTCTTCAATCACCTGGGTGACCACCTCAACACCCTCCGTTTGCTGAATTTGCGTCAGCAAGGAGTCGGTTACGGCAAATGTCTTTCCCTTTACGGGAATAATCTTAATTTCCGGATCAAATGTACTTTTAGATTCTTTAATAAGGTCTTCCAGTCCGTTAAATACCGATAATACTACAATCAAAGACATGGTACCCACGGCCACTCCCACCATAGAAATGTTGGAAATGATCTGAATGAAGTTCTTCTTCTTTTTAGAGCGAAAATACCGCCGTGCGACCAGGAAGGGGAAATTCATCGTTCAGGGGCTGATGGTTAATGGCTCGATGGCACGATTATTCAAGGCTTCATTGTTAAATTGCTGGTTCCGCTCATTGGCGATCGCTTATCCTGGAAGCTATATTCAGCTTCCGTTATTGATTCTCTTTTTCAATCCTTCGCTCCTTCTTCTTCATCAGAAGGCGGAATATCCAGGTCGGAAATAATTTTGTCCATGCGGGCAGCATAATCGGCACTATCATCCAGGTAGAAAACCAGTTCGGGCACTATCCGGGCCACTTTCCCAATACGGTTTCCCAGTAGCCGGCGAATCTCGCTCTTTTTATACTGTATGGTGTCCATTAGCTGTTCTTTCTGCTTGCTAAGCATAAAGCTCAGGTATATTCGAGCCACTCCCAGATCAGGACTTACCAGCACTCGCGATACTGTAACAAAATCACTGGTCCCTAGCAGAGAAGACGCATTACGTTGAAAAATCTCACTTAATTCTTTCTGAAGCAATGATGAAAATTGCCGTTGTCGCTTGCTATCCTTCATATCAACTTTTCGTTATACGTGGTATAATGCTACTAACATACCTCTCTTAAGAAGTTGCGAATGAACAAACATACCATCGTTGCATTACAATTCACATAAAACTACATAAAAAAGTACACGACATTGTTTATACTAAGGTTGATTGTTTTTTTTGCATTCTCGTATTAGGGTTATCAACTCTTTAAACAAACCACCGTGCTTACTTATTTTCGAGTTAATGATCCGTATCGTATGCTGGCCGTTTTTATACTGCTGGTCCTTATCCGGTTGCCTTTTTTACTAACGGGGGATCATCTGACGTTGCCCGAGCTGAACTGGATGCTGGTGGGTGAAAATATGGCTGAGGGCGATCGCCTGTATTTGCAGGTATGGGACAATATTGGCCCCTTGTCGGCTTTGGTTTACCACCTGGTAGGTATGATGTTTCCCCGCAGCCAAACGGCCTATATTTTACTGGCAACCCTGCTTACTACCTACCAAAGCTTTATTTTTAACGATTTTCTGTTGTCCAAGAAGGCATTTCACGACAACACCTACATTCCAGCTTTATTATACGGGCTGTTATCCTGCTTTTCCTTTGATTTTTATACGCTGTCGCCGGTGCTATTGTCTCTTACGTGGATTTTACTGGCGTTGCGGAATATATTCTATCGTATTGAGAGTCAGTCGCGCGATCCCCGCATCCTGAGTACCGGGATTTTCGTGGGGCTGGCGGCTTTATGCTACCTGCCAAGTTTGATCTATATTGTCTCGACACTGCTGGCTTATTTACTCTTTGCCAATGTTTCGGCTCGAAGATTTTTCTTACTGCTGTATGGGTTAGCGCTCCCTTTTCTGGTGGCTTTTACTTATTTCTACTTGTTCGACGCCTCTTCTGGCTTTATGCAGCAGTATGTGCTGGCCTTCCGTAACCTTTCGCATGAGCCTTATGTCGGATTAGGAGCCTTACTAATGATTGGGGCCATTCCTCTGATATTTCTGGTTGTGTCGCTCTACCGACTCGGGCAGTACCGCCGATATACCAATCAGCAAAGTAAGCTTCAGCAGATCATGGTCATGAAACTGATCGCGGCTTTAATCACCTTATTTTTTGTGCAACAACTGGCACCTTATCATTTACTGCTGTTTGTTCCGCCGATCGCCTTTTTTATCACGCATTTCCTGCTGATCATCCGCCGTATTCTAATTGCCGAACTGGTCATTACCGGATTAGCAGTATTGTTGGTCATGAACGGATACGCTTTACTTTTTAATTATTTTTCGTTCGGAGAGATCACTCATATCGGAAACCTGATGGTACAGCCCACTAACTACGACGCTATCGTCAAGGACAAAAGAGTGCTGGTGTTGGGAAATGATCTCAGTGTATATCGACAGGCACAACTGGCGACACCGTACCTTAACTGGCAACTGGCGGCTCAGCAACTGGCTAATCTGGATTATTTTGGAAATATTTCGGCCATCTATGCCGCCTTTGGCGATGACATGCCCGACCTGATTATTGACGAGGTTCAATTAATGCCTCAGATTTTTGATAGAATTCCAGCATTAGAAAAGGAGTATCGCCAACTTCCGGGACAACCGGTATATCAGCGGACAGAAAGAGTTAACAGGTAATCTTATTCACCCGCCGCCCATGTCGCCCTCCTTCGAAGTCGGTTTTTAGAAAAACATCGACCAGGGCAAGGGCCTCTTCTTCTGAAATGAATCGGGCCGGAAGGCAAAGTATGTTGGCATCGTTATGCTGCCGGACCAATGCGGCAATTTCCTGATTCCAGCACAAGGCTGCGCGTATCTGGCTGTGCTTGTTCGCCGTAATCGCCACTCCATTGCCTGTACCGCACACCAGAATTCCCAGATCATGACGTTGCTGCTGGACAGCTTCGGCCAGCGGATGGGCAATATCCGGATAATCCATCGAGTCTTTGGAATAAGCGCCAAAGTCTTCTACTGAAAAATTTCGGGCTGCCAAATGTTCGCGAATGGCTTCTTTGTACGTAAATCCGGCATGGTCGGCTCCCAGGGCGATAGAAGTAGGCATATGGATGGTAGTTAGTTTTCTGCTTCGGCCTCTGCTTCCGCTGCGGCTTCTCTCTTTTTACGCAATACCCATTTAGAGATGAGAATACTTGCCTGATATAACAGGATAAGCGGAAATGTAACCAATAACTGTGTAATCGGGTCAGGTGGAGTTACCAGGGCAGAAATAATCAGGATTACCACAATGGCGTGTCGGCGGTAGGTAGTGAGTGTAGAGGGGGTAATAATACCCGCTTTACTTAAGAAGTAAACCACAATCGGCAACTGAAACAACAATCCGCAGGCCAGCACCAGTGTAACCACAATAGACACGTAGGACGTAATGTCAAACTCATTCAGAATGCTGGGATCTACCTGGTAATTTCCCAGAAAGTTCACCGAAATAGGGGTAACCACAAAGTAGCCAAAGAGTACTCCGGTTAAAAAAAGCAGGCTGACAAAGAAAACAGCCCCCCGGCTTAGCTTCCGTTCCTGCTCATATAAGCCCGGGCTGATAAACCGCCATATTTCAAAAAACACGTAGGGAAACGCGGCAATCAGTCCCATGACGGCTGAGGAATAAATATGCATGGTAAACTGCCCGGTCATCTTACGGCTTTGGATGATAAAGGGCATTTCATCCATACAGAAAGCATTGGAACCGATCAGGTTACCAATTTTGCAAAACTGGCGAAAGGTCCAGAAATCTACTTTGGTAGGCCCTAAGATTAGTACTCCCCACACAAATTCTTTGGCAGCAAAAGCAGCCACCGCAAACACCATGATAGCAGCCAGCGAACGCACAATATGCCAACGCAACTCTTCCAGGTGGTCCAGAAACGACATTTGTTTCTCTTCACCTTCTTCTGCATGGTGCTTCCCAACGGCATCCTCCTGTCGAGTGCTGACGCCGTTTTCCTGGGGGTGTAACTGATCTTCGGTTTTATCTTCCAACGTCTCTAAATCTTTTCTAAACTACTGTATAAAGGATAATCTGCCATCAAATGGTTCACCGACTGCCGAATTTGCGCGAGTCGTTCGCTGTCTTCAGCATGGGTGAGCACATCGTCTATATATACGACAATACGTTCCATTTCAGTTTTACCCATGCCCCGGGTAGTAACGGCTGCGCTGCCCACCCGAATACCTGAGGTTACAAAAGGTGATTTGTCGTCAAAAGGAACCATATTTTTATTCACAGTAATATCAGCTTCGCCCAGCGCTTTTTCAGCTAGTTTGCCGGTAATACCCTTAGAGCGCAGGTCAATCAGCATTTCGTGATTGTCTGTGCCTCCGGAGATGACATAATAGCCATGATCCAGAAATGCCTGGGCCATCACCGCAGCGTTTTCAATCACCCGCTGGGTATAAGTAAGAAACTCATCAGACAAAGCTTCCTGAAAAGCAACTGCCTTGGCGGCGATCACATGCTCTAGCGGTCCACCCTGCGTGCCAGGGAATACCGCCATGTCCATCAGGGCCGACATGGGGCGAACCTGTCCTTTAGGAGTAGTAATACCGAATGGATTGTCAAAATCCTGTCCCATCATAATCAATCCTCCCCGGGGGCCACGCAATGTTTTGTGGGTGGTGGTGGTCACGAAGTGGCAATGCGGTAACGGATCGTTTAGCAGTTTTTTGGCAATCAGGGCAGCCGGGTGCGAGATATCGGCTAGAAGAAAAGCATCTACGCTGTCGGCAATGGCACGAAGCCGGGCATAATCCCAGTCGCGACTATAGGCCGATGCGCCGCAAATGAGTAGTTTAGGCTGCTCGCGTTTGGCAGTAGCTTCTACCTTATCATAATCAATATACCCGGCGGGTACGGCACCGTCTTCTTTTTCTACACCGTAAAAGGAGGGGTTATACAGTTTTCCGGAGAAATTCACTGGAGAACCATGCGTGAGGTGCCCGCCGTGAGACAGATCAAACCCCAGAATCTTATCGCCCGGTTGTAATACGGCCAGCATGACAGCGGCATTGGCCTGCGCACCGGAGTGGGGTTGCACATTGGCCCATACGGCACCGAATAATTCCTTTGCGCGGTCGATAGCGAGTTGTTCTATCTGGTCTACAATTTCACAGCCTCCGTAGTAGCGCTTTCCGGGAAGGCCCTCAGCGTATTTATTGGTAAGCACAGTGCCCATTGCTTCCATCACCTGGGGTGAAGTGAAGTTTTCGGAGGCAATAAGTTCTATACCTCGCTCTTGTCTTTCTAATTCTTGCTGAATCAGGGTAAATATTTGATTGTCTCGTTGCATAGCCGGTAAATTAAACTTTTCAAAAGTACTCGAAGTAAGAGACATTCACAACGGCTTGCGCGGATTCTGTGATTCAGCCCGCATTTCTCTCCCAAGCTGATGGATTAGTCCCAATATGGGAATAAAAACCAATATGGCATAGGTATCTGAACTATTAAAAAAATAAATACAGGTGTAATAGGCTTTATTTACAAAATACTGATTATCAATGATATATGTGTAATTTTAGCTCCTTTTTCTAATGATTTTATGTGGTTTTTCAGAATGTAAATGTGGCGTTGCATAGCATTTGACATTTATTCAGTATAAACGATAACTTTAGAAATTATGAAAAAAAATATTAATACTTCTAGCCAGCTTCGGAATTTGTGTAATGATCTTTTGGATATAAGCGCCATGTCTTCTCAAAATGCGGTAACTGCTCAGGAAATGCTGGAAAAATATAAGCGTCAGATCGTAATGACTCAGGCGATGCTATTTTTACATGGAAAAACCGTATGTTCTTAAAAACCTGCTTATTTGCTCAGTATTCATTCCTTTATCACCTACCAGCCACTTAAAACTTCAAACCCAATCATCACAGATATTGGTTCGAAACAGTCTTCTCTTCAAAAGCCTGCTAATCATTTTTTAGGTATCACTTCAGACTTAAGAGAAGTGAAGCAATTTTTGCCATAAATTTTTTATAATTTGCCAGCGCCATTTTCCAATATTTTATCATGGAACCATCTACTCTTACCGAATATCGTAATCGTATTGACCAAATTGATGACCAGCTGTTGTCCTTGCTTAATGAGCGTATGCAGGTTGTCAAGCAGGTGGGCGAACTCAAGCGTTCTACCAATTCTATCATTTACCGTCCTGAACGGGAGAAAGCCATCCTGGATCGCCTTAAAACGCGAAATAAGGGCTTGTTGAATGAGCCGGCCATTGATGCTATTTTTCTGGAGATTTTTGCAGTAAGCCGCAATATTGAATTGCCCGAACGCATTGCCTACCTGGGGCCAAGTGGCAGCTTTTCCCATCAGGCCGCTGAAAGTCGTTTTGGTGCCATGAGCGATTATATGGCCATTGGCTCTATTCAAACTATTTTTGATGTAGTAAACTCAGGAATGGCGCGTTTTGGCGTGGTACCCATTGAAAACAACCAGGAGGGGATGGTGCCCGAAACAGCGGATTGCCTGGCCAATTATGATGTGCATATTGTGGCTGAAATCCCTATGGCTGTGCATTTTGCCTTTGCAAGCCAGACTGATCAGCTTTCGCAGCTTAAGAAAATATACTCTAAAGACATTGCTTTTCGGCAGTGCCAGAAGTTTCTGCGGGAAGTGATTAATAACGAAGAAATAGAACTGGTGCCGGTAGAATCTACCTCAAAAGCGGCTCGACTGGCTGCTGAAGAGCCTGATAGTGCGGCCATCTGTTCTAAAATTGCCGCTCAGGAATTTCAGTTACCCATGCTGTTTGATAATATTGAGGATTCAGCGGATAATCAGACGCGTTTTTTTATCATCAGTAAAGAGTTTATCAATCAGCAAAGTGGAGACGATAAAACATCGGTGCTGGTGAAACTGCCCCATTCCGATGAACCTGGCAGTCTGGCCAATTTTCTACAGGCCTTCAATCACGAGAATATTAATATGACCAAAATTGAAAGTCGCCCGGCCAAGCAGGGAAAAAGCTTTAATTATTGGTTTTTTATTGATTTTGAGGGCCACTGGCAGGATGAAAACGTGCAGCAGATTGTGGCCGAATATGATAAGGAGATCAAGTGGTTGGGAAGTTACGTTCGTCTTTGTTAAACAGCTCGAACAAACTACAACGGCTTGACGTTGTATCCTAAGAAATTCCACAGCATACACATGAATAAGAAATTAGGCAAAGTAGGAGTACTGTTGGTCAATTTAGGAACCCCCAACAGCCCTCGAACGGGAGATGTACGTCGTTATTTACGGGAGTTTTTGATGGATAAACGCGTGGTAGATTACCCACTGATTCTTCGCTGGATACTGGTAAACCTGATCATTGCTCCGTTCCGTGCACCTAAATCGGCTAAAGAATACCAAAGGTTATGGGAGGACCGCGGTTCTCCGCTGAAGTTTTATAGTGAAGATGCGCGTGATCTGTTACAAGAATCGCTGGGGGAGGAATATGTTGTCACCCTGGCCATGCGCTACCAGAGCCCTAGTATTCAGGAGGGGCTGGAAGCACTTCAGCAAGCGCAAGTGCGTCATATTGTGTGTATTCCCTTATTCCCGCAGTACGCTTCGGCTAGTACCGGGTCGGTCATTGACAAGGTCATGGAAATTGTGCGTACTTGGTGGATCATACCATCCATCAGCTTTGTGAGCAATTTTCCGGATCATCCCTTATTCATTGAGGCCCATCTGGAGCGAGCCCGGGTTCAATTGGCAAAACAGGAGTTTGATCACGTACTATTCAGCTACCATGGGGTGCCGGTGAGCCAGATTGAAAAAGGATCACAGGATAATTATTGCCAGGTAGGAACTTGCTGCAATAAGTACCACAAGAAAAATCAGCTTTGCTACCGGGCCCAGTGTTTCCAGACATCCCGGGTGCTCGCCGGGAAACTAGGTATTTCGGAAGAAAAATATACGATATCCTTCCAGTCGCGGTTAGGTCCGGTGCCCTGGATACGCCCGTATACCGACGAAGTATTACAGGAATTAGCTGAAAAAGGGATTAAAAAAGTATTGGTGTTCTCCCCGGCATTTGTTGCTGACTGTTTGGAGACGACCCTGGAGGTGGGAGAAACATATAAAGAAGATTTTCTGAAAGCGGGTGGTGAAAGCTGGCAATTGGTAGAAAGCCTCAACGATCATCCTTTGTGGATAGCGTGCCTGAAAGACCTGGTCATACAGCACAGCACGACCGCCGATTTTTCGCCAGCCACGAAAAATATGGGTAATGCGCAAACTTCTGCTGCGTTTGCCAGTTCTACTACTAAAGTATCTTAAAAGAAGAACCTGTTTGGTTTGTTAAAGGCACGTAGCAACTGAGTTACGTGTCTTTTTTGTATTTTTACCGCATGATTTTATACAACGTTACCGTCAATGTAGAGCAGGCTATAGAAAAAGACTGGCTTCATTGGATGCGGACCGAACACATACTGGACGTGATTAATACCGGGCTATTCCAAACCGCCAGAATCTTTCGGCTACTCAACATAGAGCAATCCGAAGGAACCACTACCTATGCCGTTCAGTATTTTGCCAAAAGTCAGTCCGACTTTGATACTTATGAGAGAGAGCACGCCGATGCCTTGCGCCAGGAGCAACTGGATCGGTTTGGATCCCGTATCTTAGCTTTTCGTACGTTAATGGAGGAAGTATAATATGGAGGCCATTGGCAGCTAACAGAGAGCGATAGGTACTTAACCTTCTGCCAACTACCTTAAGCTTACAACTTTCTCGTTTCGTACTGTTGAATCTGATCTTTTACCAGGCGACAGGTGACCCATTCAGTCAGTAAAGAAGCACCCAGCGATTTGTAGAACTCGATGGCCGGGGTATTCCAGTCAAGTACCTGCCATACTACACGACGAGCATCTTCCTCTTTGGCCTTCAGCACAATGCGGTCGAGCAAACGTTTCCCAACCCCCTGTCCCCGATAGGATGCGGTGACGATGAGATCTTCAAGGTAGATGCACTTCCCTTTCCAGGTAGAATAGCTGTAGAAATACAGTGCCAGTCCGACAATCCGGTTATGTTCGGTGTCTTCTGCTACAAAAAACTCAAAGACGGGTTTCTCTCCGAAACCGTCGTGCTCCAATTCTGCCAGCGTAATTTCCACTTCCTGCGGCGCGCGCTCAAATTCCGCCAGTTCCTGAATGAGTTTTAACACCGACGGCAAATCATCTTTAACTCCGTCGCGAATAGTGATGGTGGGCATAATGGTAGATTTTAAAATCTCTGGTTATTAGGATAGATGAGTCCTCAGGTAAATTTTAGTAATGCGAAATCAGCCAGCATAAGAGGTCATTAGACTCACTATGATCAAAAATACACATTGTGAAGATAACAGCGAAAACCCTGACTGCGTGATAGGATACCAGAAGAGCTAGTTGATGCGTTAAGAGCAAACGCTTTTGGGTAGATAATAACTTACTTGTAGAAAATCAATTCCTCCCGTGAGCTAAATAGTCTCTAATCGCATCTCTTGCAGACCTCCTTTGCGCAGAAATCTTGAACCTTACATGCGGGTAGGCGGGGGTGGTTTTTATTTCTTGAAGAATTCGTCAGATTCAATGTAAAAAATTGGATCAATCATCCTGCAACAGAAGAATTGTCTAAAATAAATCGCGATGGCTATGGAAAGCACCTTACCACAGAGTACGACTTTAGAGGTGAACGTAACCGCTCCCAAGTTTGCCTTGAAGGATATTTTCGGGAGAACGATTGACCTGCAAAGCTATCAGGGCAAGCGGGTGTTCCTGGGGTTTTTCCGGCATGCGGGTTGTCCCTTTTGCAATCTACGTGTGCATTTGCTGCAAAAAGAACATGAGCTACTACGCGCAAAAAATCTGGAAATGATCTTCTTCTTTGAATCGAAACCGGAAATTTTACTGGCGAGTATGTTTCATAAAGAAATTTCACCGATTCCCCTGATTGGCGACCCAGAAAAGATCTGGTATCAGACCTACGGAATAGAAAAATCCTCCTCCAAATCTACGGCGAGCCATCTAACTTCTTTCATTCAAACGGCGATCAAAGCTAAAATAAAAGGGTTGCCTGTACATCTCATGGCCGATGGAGAATCCATTAGCACCATGCCCGCAGAATTTTTGCTGGATGAAGCGTTAGTCATCCGCAAAGTACACTATGCCAAAGGACTGAACGACCGTATGTCCATCGAGCATATCCATGCCTTTGCTGATACCGGTAACATAGTTCGCTAAATATACGGTTCCGAAACCTGAATCACCCATACGTTTGCACGAAATCTAATGCTACTTCTTTCTTCATTGGGTAGAATTTTTACTTTTGTACTGCACCTACAAGATTACTAATTCAACCTGATAAAAAGCAATGCACAACCTCTCTCGAGTCTCGTTATTATACTGTTTAGGGTTTCTGATTTTTGTATCGGCCTCTTATGGGCAGACACCCGCCCAAACACTTACCGTTGCCAACCCCGAGAAATTAGGCTTCTCCAGCGAGCGTCTGAACCATATTGATGAAGCTTTCAGGGCTTATGCCGAAGACGGTAAAATGGCTGGTAGTGTGATTCTGGTGGCCAGAAAGGGAGAAGTGGCGTATTATAAGTCCTTTGGGCAGCGAGATACCGAAGCCAGGGTACCTATGGAGAAAGATGCAATTTTTCGTATTGCATCCCAGACCAAGGCCATCATCAGCGTGGGCATCATGATGCTACAGGAAGAAGGTAAGCTATTGATCCAGGACCCTCTCAGCAAATATATCCCGGAATTTAAAGAAACTACGGTGGCTGAACCTACCGAAGATGGAGGGTATGAGATAGTGAAAGCCAACCGACCCATTACCCTGCGGGACTTACTGACCCATACGGCTGGGATCGGCTATGGCTATGGGCTGGCTTCGAAGCCCTGGCAGGAAGCGGGTATTCAGGGGTGGTACTTTGCCGACCGGGATGAACCGATTGCCGAAACAGTGAAGCGGATGGCGCCCTTACCCATGGAGGCCCAGCCGGGTACGAAATGGGTATACGGTTATTCAATAGACATTCTGGGAGCGGTGATAGAAAAGGCTTCCGGGATGGCGCTGGATGCTTTCCTCAAAGAACGTATTTTCAACCCGCTGGGCATGAACGACACCTATTTCTATCTTCCTCCTGACGAAGCAGATCGACTGGCGACTGTCTATTCTCCCGAAGAAGGTGAAGCATTAAAGCCCGCTCCCATGGAAGGAACCATGAATAGTCAGGGAGCTTATGTAAAAGGACCCCGGAAGAGTTTCTCGGGCGGGGCCGGTCTGCTGTCGACAGCAAAGGATTACTACCTCTTTCTGCAAATGATGGCGAATGGCGGTGAGCTTAACGGTCAACGATTGCTATCCTCCCGCACAGTAGACCTGATGACGATGAATCATCTGGCCGAAGAAGTATCATTCAGGCCGGGAGAAGGCTTTGGGCTGGGTTTCAGCGTGGTGGTCGATCAGGGTAGACGCGGTATACCGGGATCGGTCGGGCAGTATGGCTGGGGGGGAGCTTATGGCTCAACGTATTGGGTAGATCCTGCCGAAGAGCTCGTCGTGGTCTACTTCACTCAACTCCGACCCTCCTCCATCGTAAGTGACCAACTCATGTTGAGGGTATTGATTTATCAGGCCTTGGTAGATTGAGCTACATGACTTTTTCTTAGTTCAGCGAAAGACTTTCCCAAGTCAGAGAAGCACTATGAGCCTGTTGATCAAAGCCCGGCCTTATAACCTCTTCCTGCACTAGCCGTAAGGGAAGGTTTATACCAAAAGACTGATTTCAAAGCGTGATTCAACATGGGTAAAGTAGAAAGTAACCAACCATCCGAGATGCATCCTCTATTTCCCAGTGGGGAGTGGGAGGGTTTTTATACCTACGTCATGGGGCCAGATGCTGATAAACATCGTATGCAGTGTATGCTTACCTTTAAGAACGGTACGGTAGCGGGTGGGGGTAGTGACGATATCGGAAGTTTTACCTGGAAGGGCTCTTATGATACCGAACAACTACTCTGTACCATGACCAAGCAATACCGCACGCACAGTGTATTCTATCAGGGACAAGTGGATGAAAACGGCATTTGGGGTACCTGGAAAGTACAGAGGAGTAATGGGGGCTTCCATATCTGGCCCAAAGCCAATGCCCAACATGAGGCAATGCAAGCTGAGGAGGTGTTGGAGGAAGTAGAAGTAAAAGAGCAGGAGGTCCCGGTGGTTGTGCCGGAGAAGAAAGAATTAGGGAGCTCCCTTTTTTGACCGAACACAAATCGCATATTTTCTGATACAACCAACCTACATGAAATCTACCTTTTGCATTAACGGCCTGTTACTCGTGAGTATACTCGTCGGTACCTCTTTTTCCACGATGGAATTACCCCCCGAAACGAGCGTTTCCATCGTGGGTAATCAGTTTTATATCAATGGTGAACCAACCTATCAGGGGCGAACTTGGCAGGGAAATACCATTGAAGGCCTGCTCTTTAACTCCAGGATGGTCCAGGGAATCTTTGATGACCTGAATCCTGAAACAGCAACGCGTTGGAAGTACCCGGATACGCAGACCTGGAACCCAAACCGGAATACCGATGAGTTTGTCGAGGCCATGGATGCGTGGCTCGCGCACGGACTACTCTCATTTACCATTAATCTGCAAGGAGGAAGCCCCATGGGGTATGGTAATAAAAACTGGTACAATTCTGCCTATGAAGAAGATGGCACGCTCCGGCCAGCTTACATGGAGCGGCTGACCAGGATACTGGATAAAGCCGACGCCCTGGGCATGGTGCCCATCCTCGGACTTTTCTACTTCGGACAGGATCAGAACCTGGAAAATGACGCTGCCGTCATTCGGGCCACCGAAAATGTGATTGACTGGCTCTTCGAGAAAGGATACAAAAATATTCTGATTGAAGTAGCCAATGAGTGCGACAATCAGGGGTATGATCGGGAGATATTGAAAGCAGACCGTATCCATGAACTCATCAACCTGATCAAAGACAGGACCCAGGACGGCTTCCGCTACCTGGTGAGTACCAGCTATAACGGCGGTCGAATTCCCAAGCCCAACGTCGTACAATCTGCCGATTTTATCCTGATGCATGGCAATGGAGTAAGTGATCCACAGCAAATTGCCGAAATGGTGGCGTCGGTGAAGCAGGTAGAAGGGTTTACTCCGATGCCGATCGTGTTTAATGAAGATGATCACTTCAACTTCGAGGCTGATACCAATAATTTTGTGGAGGCCGTACAGGCCTATGCATCCTGGGGATATTTTGATTTCAGAAAAGAGGGTGAGGAGTTTGCCGCAGGCTATCAGAGCGTGCCGGTGGATTGGCGTATCAACTCAGAACGAAAAGTACAGTTTTTTGGTAAGTTGAAAGAAATCACCGGCTATTGAGGTATATATTATATTACGATTGAAAAAATATACTAAAAAACTAGGTATAATAAATATTGTATTTGTATGAGCGGAGTGCTGGGCATGTTTTGAGTGATGGAAAAAACAATTTCATTGAATCAGGCGATTATACTATAGTTTAGATAATATTATCTAATGCGTTTAAATTCTTGACTAAAATGCTAAATAAATTATCTGTAATTATTGAGAAACTACAGAAGCGTGCTTCAACTACAATCTTATTACGCAGAGTCAGACAAAGCTCAGAACTTAAAAAAATGCGTAGCTACCATAATGACACTTTACTAAAAGTGGTTGATGCATTTTTGGAAGCTAAGAAAGGAAAGTATAGCCAAGAAGAATGGGCAGCATTTAATGACATTGAGGCATACAGGCAGCGTTTGCTGAATGACTCAACTCTGATCTCCTATGAGGTCTTTGATTCAGAGCAAAAAGTACCTGTCAGCGAAATCGCTAGAAAAGCGGCATCTTCGGTTATATGGTGTCATCTTTTGTATAGTGTTACCAAGCATCTGCAATCGGAAAATGTACTTGAAATTGGAACCAATGTAGGTATCTCCGGGTCATATCTTCTTGAATCACTGAAGCAGCATAAGCCTTTTAATTTTGTGACCATGGAAGGGTTACCTCAGTTATGTGAAATTTCTGCTAAACAGTTTTCCTCAATTACTGAAAAGAATAGCTTTACTATTGTTCAGGGATTGTATGATCATACATTTTCTTCTGTTTTACAGAAAGACCTTCCGTTTGACACCTTGTTTATTGATGGTAACCACAAAAAGAAGCCAACCCTTGACTATTTTAACGCCTTAAAAGGTAAAACATCAAACCCTTCAGTATTCATCTTTGATGATATCATGTGGAGTGAAGAGATGAAAGAAACCTGGCAAATTATAAAAAATGATGATTACGTGACTTATTATATTGACCTGTACAAACAAGGTATTGTGATTGTTGACAGAAATGATCGAAACTCTAATATACCTTTTGAATTACATCTGGCGTATTAACGGACCCTCCTTGAATAAAAACGCCATTAGAAGCTGTTTTTAGGAACAATACGCTCAGTTAAGAATTTATTATAACAAGTTGATTATATCGGATGAAGTGTCTGACAAAGGGGAATGCTTTTTGAGATAGAAGGAGAAACGAGATTGCTATGAAGGTATTGTCGGAGAACATGATGAGAGTTGTAAATTTTGATGCCATAATTCAGAGTGCCTGGGAAGACTATGATGCTTCACGGGGTGTTGTGTCTATTACGGACATTAGTGCCCGGGTATCCACCAACCATGTATTCAAGGTTAAACTGGAAAATGACGATGTCGTTATTGCCAAGCTTTCATACTTTGGAAAATATGAGCATTTTGTGGAGGATCATACACTGATCAATGCCCTGGCCAATAACCTGAGTGCTCCCTTTGACCATTTTCTGGCCCGCTCCCTGATGAAAGGGAACTACTTGTATACCTACAAATACACCGAGAATGGATTTAACGCCTGGGTGGTGTTCTATAACTCGATTGGCGTAAAAGAAAAACCGCCCCGTGTGCTCAGCGAAGCACAGATCAGACGATTGGGGCAGGAAGTGGCTAAGTTTCATAAAGCCTGCTTTAAATTAAAAAATATTCTGCCACCCTGGTCTAAAACAATCGCCATAGACATTGAGCATCTGCTAGAGATTATTGACTCCAGTAACGGTCGCTTTGAGCATCGCATGCACACCGAAAGCATCCGCCACCAATGTGGGCTGCTATTTGAGCAAATAGAAAAGCTGGGAGCAAACACCTTACCCACCATACCGGTGTTTGTAGACTGGAATATTGGTAACTTTTCAGTAGATGAAGATTTTAATTTCTACTCCCGCTGGGACTACGACTGGTTTCGAATGAGTTCCCGGGTGATGGACTTCTACTTTTTCAGCCGGGTATGTTCTTCGGTAGGCGATCGAACTACCTTCAGTTACCTGATTGATCCGGTGATGGAAGACCGTTTTATGATATTTCTACAGGAGTACCACAGAATATATCCGCTAACCCGGGCCGAAATACTATTTATCAAAGAAGCCTACCGATTCTTTATTCTGAATTATGTGATCAAAGATGGCAGGTATTTCTTTCACGAAATTTACGCTTCCCGGCTTCAATACGAAGCACATACCACCTATTTCCCTGAGCTGGACGAAAAGTTTAATGCGGATAGGATACTTAAAGCACTGAACCTGTAAGGAGCAACGCCCACGGCTATTTTCTCTCTATCAGTATACCTTCTATATTTGACCTGGGAAAAGCTATACTGGATGAAAGTCAGTCCGGCAGGCATTCCCTATTCATACACTACCAACACCATATAATGGACATCCAACAGTTTAAATTCGTAGCCGCTCAGTATAAAGTAATATTTTTTGATGCCTTTGGGGTGTTAAAAAACTATGAAGGGACGATTGAGGGCGTCGAGCAAACGATGAACTTTCTTCGTGAGCAGAACATCGGGTTTTACGTACTCACCAACGATGCCTCCCGCAGTCCGGCCGATCTGTCGGGGAGCTTTCAAAACCTGGGATTGACCGACATTACTCCTGATAAAATTATTTCTTCGGGTATGCTGGCGCATGAATATCTCAATTATAAGGTAAAGCAAGGCACAGTAGCCTACCTGGGAACACCGCAGTCGGTTCACTACCTGGAAAGCCTGGAGCTGAAAACACTCTCTATACGCGATATGGAGCTGGAACAGGCCGAAGAGATTGAAGCGCTTGTCTTCTTAGACGATGAAGGTTTTGACTGGAACCATGATCTTAACAAAGTGCTTAACCTGCTGCGCAGACGCAACATCCCGGTCGTAGTAGCCAACTCAGACCACACCTATCCGGTTTCCAAAACCAGGGTGGCCATTGCTATTGGGGCAATTGCCGATATGATAGAACATCTGACCGGCCGACAGTTTCTTCGCTTTGGCAAGCCGGATGCCCAAATGTTTGTCTTTGCTTATGACCATGTACAGCCCTTCTATCCGGTTGATAAAAGTGATATTCTGATGGTGGGCGATACGCTGGAAACCGATATTATTGGTGGCAATAAGTTTGGGCTGGATACGGTACTGGTACTTTCGGGGAACACCTCGCCCCGCCTCGCAGAGCAAGCCATGCTTTCTACCGGTATTACCCCCACCTATGTTTGTGAGTCTATTGCGATAGAATAAGCGTACATAAAATTTTTGGTGCCGCGCAGGTATCCACCCGATCATTTTGCCATAAAGAATTTCTTTATGAGCAGAACAGAAAAAAGCTGGTTCAGGCATTAACTTTGGTAGGGTAAGAGGTATATACTATAAAACCAACCTCTAATAAAACCAGTCATGAAACATGTAACTGTTTTAGCCATTGCCTTACTTTGTATAAGTGTGTATAACCCCCTTACCGCTCAGACCATCCGGTCCATTTATACCAACCCTAATTTTGATCAGATAGCGAGTGATCACCGAACGGTGGCCATTATTCCTTTTAAAGCCGTCATTAAACTGCGACCGAAAGACATGGCAGATATGGCTGCCGAAGATCTGGCCCGCATGGAGCAGCAGGAAGGAGAATCCGTACAGAGTGCTCTTTACGGATACTTTTTAAAACGACAAGGGAAGGACGATTATCGAGTAGCATTCCAGGATATTAGTAAGACCAATGCTTTGCTGGCAAAAAACGGCATTACCCACGATGTACTCAGCGAATATACCATGAGCGAACTGGCGGGTATGCTGGGAGTAGACGCCGTGATTTCCGGACGACTTGAATCGAACAAGCCCATTTCGGAAGGTGCTGCGGTAGCTCTGAGCTTACTGGTCGGAGTGTATGGCCCGACAAACTCAGGAAAAGTAAGCATCTTCATCAACGACGGAACCGATGATGAACTGCTTTGGAAATATGAGAAAGCGCTCTCTCGTAGCCTGGGTAGCGATACCAATACCATTGTGAATGCCCTGATGCGTAAAGCATCCCGGCAATTCCCTTACGCTCAATAAAGTATAAGAGCATTTTCATCATGATGAAAGCCAGTCTACGCTTTACAAAGCTTGCGACTGGCTTTTACTATTGGGTGAAGTATAGAAAGTATGATCACTTGCGGTTTATTGAGAAGTCCGGCAATGATGATTACCTCTCGTTGTTTGGCTTCACAAAAGAGTCCTATACAGGCAGCCTGTCTTTAAGGTGGCTTTAAAACTCAATCCTGTAGGTTAGAATGGGAATGAGGCCGAGCTGGTATTTGGTGACTACTTTGCCTTCTACTGTGTCGTAGTACTGGAAAGCCACGTTTTGCTGGTTCAGTGCATTTTGTAAATCCAGGGAAAAGACGCTGGTGTAGCGGCCGGTGTTTTTGCGTAAGCTAATTCGTAGATCAATTTTAAAATAATCGGATAGCTGCTGGGTATAGGCTAAATCATCGATAAAGACCGTTGTCTGGCTGGCCTGAGAAGCCGCGAGATCGATGGGAGTGGTTCGCATGGCCCCCAGGTAGTTGGCCCGCAGGTTAATGCCAATCACCCGCTGCTTATCGGTGTGTTTCCAAAGAAACTCTTTACCTCCGGTGAAACTAAAAGCGTAGTTGCCATTGAAACGAGTATCCCGCTCCACTCCATCGGCCCCGGTGTACTTTGACTCGTAGAGCGAACTGCTCAGCAGGAAGTAGTAGCTGTCCGACAGACTTTTTTCCAGCGTCATTTCCAGTCCGTAGTTTTTGCCGCTGCCATCGTTAACCAATGCTTCATCCACAAAACCTTCGAATAGGTTTAAAGCAGAAAAAGAGCTGCCGGGGTTCATAGAGATAGGGATGTTAAATAAGTTCTGGTAATAGGCTTCCGCGCGTAGGTGAGCCGTTTCTCCCAGCAAATGATTATAGCTTAGCACGTAGTGGTGGGCTTTGGTCAGACCCAGCGCATGGTTAGGTTGAGAGGGGGGGGCACCTAACACATCGGTAGGCACGGTAGAAAAATACACTCCGGGTAACTGCATCTGGCTGTGTAATCCATACGCCAGGGTCACGGACTGACGATTGGTGACGTTCCACTCAAGCTGCGTTCGGGGTTCTAATGCCTGGGATTTGCTGAGAGAGAAGTAGGTGTAATGAAGACCGGCCTGCCAGGTGAGCCGGTCGGTCAGTAGCCATTTGTGTTGGATATAAGGCTGAAATAATATACCATCGCCTTCTCCTGAGATTAAGGAGCGGGGAGTATTACCAAATGTGCCTTCGGTACTGCTGAGGTCATAGTTCAGATAATTCAGAAAAAAACCACCGCTCAGCACTTGCCGCCCGGAGAGCTTATGGGTGATGGAGGAGGTAGCCGATAGTCGTGCTTCCTGATACTGATCTTCTTCCAGCCGCTGGGTCTCGTAATTGTCCGTGATCACATCTCCATAGCGGCTGCTGCTCAGGGCGGATGCGGCAACGACTGATTTTAGTAAGGTGCGCTCATTCAGTGATAATGTGTGGGTAGCGCCAACAGCGCCCATATCGTTGGAGAAAGTAATATCATAGCGGTCTTTCTGGGTTTCCCAGACCGTAGAGTCACGCGAGGCTTCAAACACGTTGCTGCCGGTGCCTCCTATGCCAAATACGGTAAACGTCCCTGCTTTTTGGGTAGGGAAAGTCAGGTTAAACGATAAATCCTGAAAAGTAATTTTTTCACCGCCAAAGTCCAGGCCCAGCACATTGGTCAGCAGGCCGACGGTGGAGTAGCGGTAGTTGGCCAGATAGGAGCTTTCGCCTCCTTCCTTAAACGGACCTTCGGCAGCAAACTCCAGACCGACCAATCCAGCCTGCACCGTATATTCACGCTGCTCGCTGTTGCCCCGGCGCAGCCGCATGTCAAATACGCCACCGATGGAATTGCCGTACTGGGCCGGAAAAGCTCCGCTCAGAAAGCGGGAATCATCCAGCACCTGCGTGCTCAGAATACTCTGGCTCCCGCTGCTCTGCACCCGCCGGTCATTGAAGGTTCCCGCATTGGACAGGTGGTTGGGGTTGACAATATCGATGCCCTCTATCCGCCACAGCAGGCTATTGGGAGAGTTGCCCCGTACCGAAATATGGTTAGCCTGATCATTGACTCCCACCACTCCCGGAAATGAAGTGGCCAGCCGGGCCGGATCGAAGAAGGTGGCGGCGTAGCGGCGGGTTTCTTCCACCGAAAAAGAGCGGCTGCTGATGGGCTCAATGGTTTCGGGGGGAGTACGTTGCTCCTCTACCACCACCTCGCTCAGGTTGCGGGCAGATGGAGTCAGGGTGATTTCCAGTACGGTTTCCTTGCCCGATTGCACCAGCAGGTCAGGAATGGTAAAGGTTTCGTAACCCACAAAGCTGGCTTTCAGCACGTAGCGGGCCACGGGTACATCTTCTAGTATAAATGTGCCCTGGGGAGTAGTGGTTGTTCCTATGGGTGGGTCCGTGTCTCTCAGATACACTGAGGCTCCTTGCAGGGGTTGTAGCGTTTCACTGTCAACTATTTTGCCTCGTACGGTTTGGGTGAGGGTTTGAGCGTGAACAGAAAGCGTTGTTAGTAGGGAGAATCCAAAAAGTACGAGTGATTTTAGCGACATAGTGCAGGCATCTACTTATAAAGAACAAAGATACCGCCCTATTGATTTTAGAAAAGCCCGGAGGTATAATTATTACTTTACAATGTACCCATTTATTCTCTTCACTAGCGGTGAAAGCCGCAAAAGTACGGGTAAAGTCGGGGGCGTATACTGTCACTGAGGGCTTATGCATATAAGATTACTTTGATACGTCTGTCCTTTTTAAATATTCATGAGCAGGATTCATCCCTATCCAGGATTTATGGTAAAAAAAACAGGAAGTAGAGACTCAAATTTCCAACTATTTTGTTCGTTTACAACTATCTACCAATTTCCGTAATGATCACTTTTCTACCAAGGCAAGAACATGCACTGCTGGTTTCCTATAGTTTACTACTCCTTATTGGTTTCATTGACTACCTCACCGGCTACGAAGTATCGTCCGCACTTCTGTACCTTTTCCCAATATACCTGCTGGCGTCTCACCAGAAGGCTACAAAACTAAGCGCCATAATGATCGCACTGGCCAGTAGTATTTCCTGGCTGTTGGTAGATATTCTGACCGAACACCCCCACTCCAGCTTTCTGGTACTGGGGTGGAATACGCTGGTGCGGGCCAGCATCTTCTTTGTGGTTGCCATATTGGTCTACCGAATAACCCTGGAAAACCGGATTATTGAGGCCAACAACCAACAACTGCTGAAGCTGAATAATGAGAAAAACAAATTTATCGGAATAGCAGCGCACGACATCCGATCTCCGCTCGGAAATATCTATAACCTGACCACCTTACTGCTTGATAAACAGTATAACAGTAATCTGTCCGAAGATAAAAAAGAAGAGTTTCTCAGTATGATTCGCAGTATTTGCTCGGGTTGTTTAGAGTTACTGAACAATATGCTGGATATTACCCAAATTGAATCGGGTACGCTCAAACTGAGCAAAACGGAAAGTGATTATGTCAATTTTATCCATACAGTTATTGCGGCCAATAAGCCATTGGCCGAGCAGAAAGGCCAGCAGATTATTCTGGAAAGCTCGGTAGAGGAGTTACGCTTTTCATTCGATAGAACCTATATCAATCAGGTATTGACCAACCTGCTGACCAACGCCATGAAGTACTCCCACGCCAATTGCAACATCCGGGTGATTTTGCAAAACGACGGGCCGCTGCTACGAACAGAAGTGGTGGACGAGGGCATTGGTATTCAGGAACAGGATCAGGAAAAGATATTCAAGCCCTTCGAAAAAACGCAGAACCGACCAACGGCAGGGGAGAGCTCCAACGGATTGGGGCTGGCGATTGTCAAGAAAATCATTGAGGCCCACGATGGTAAGATTGGGTTTACCAGCGAGTATGGTAAGGGAAGTACATTTTATTTTACATTGCCTCAATAAATCACTAATTCCCTCTCAACTCCGTTTTCTGCGGACCAGGAAACAGGGAAGCATCAATACCCGGAATGAGGCGCAACGCATTCTCGTAATATACTTTCCGGAGCACTTCATCGGGTAAATCCATACCGTACATGGGCCAGAAAGCGTGGTACTTCTTGTGGTAGGGAAAGTATTCGTCCGCAGTTTCCAGTACCCGGAAATAGGTGGGGAATTCATCCGGTTGCCAGCTATCTTTTCCAAACAGCACCCGGTCCTGATACTGTATGAAGAAGCGGCGGGCCTGACGAGGCTGTCGTCCCAGCTCGGCAATGATGGCTCCAATGCCTACGTACATATTGGGGTAGATCTCCAAAAGCGTTCCCAGCTGATCGAGGTTGTTGGCGTACCAGCCCATATGGGCATTAATGAACATGGTGTTCGGGTGCTTCTCAAATACGTGATGCTGTTCCTGGATGATTTGTTCCCAGGGAGCCGGATCAGTATCACTGCGCTGGCGGTTGGGGCGGGTTTTGAGTTCCAGCCAGCGTTCGTTGGTACTATCCATGGGTAACCAGAAGGGTTTGGGGTCGGCTGAATGAATTAAGACCGGTATGCCTAATTCACCGCATTTTGCCCAGATCGGGTCAAGACGCTTGTCATCCACCGGCACCCGGTTTTCGTCCGTGTCTTTCACATTCATGCCCAGGTTTTTGTAAATCTTCAGTCCCTTGGCACCCTGCTGAACGTCTTCTTCCAACTGCTGTACGGCTTTCTCGGTCCAGCCTTCTCGGCCAATTCCCATAAATGAGATATTGGTAAACAGCACGAAACGACCGGGATATTCCTGCCCGATTTTCTCAATAGATTTCACCAGATGTTCCGGGGTATTCACATCAAACCCGGCCGGAGTGCGCTTAACTCCCCGGCCACTGAGGTTGACCATAACCCCCATATTAAGCGTATCCATCGCCGCAATGACTTCAGACAAATCCTGTTCGGGCATATTATACTGATGGCCGTGTACATCCACAAACGGGTACTTTGCCCGCAGTAAAGAGGCCCCCGGTACCACCAGCGTAGAGGCCGGATTGTACTCTTCGAACCCCATGGTTGTATCGGGTTCCTTAGTTTGTGCGATGGCTGAGGTCGTTATCAGCCCAAAGAAGAGCCCGAACCAGTATTTCATAATTTATATCTTGACAATGATTTTTCGGCGATACATGATCCAGATAGGGATGAAACAGAGGAGAAGGTAGAAAAGCGCCCAGACCAGCGAGGCCAGCTTTGCGCTCAGTCCTAATTGCGTAAGCCCCAGATAGCTTGCACTGTGCAGGTTGCCACCGGCCTCGTTGATCGGAATATGCAAAGCATCGATCAGCACGCCGTGCAATACGTAGGCCGTAATGGCATTCATCCCGAAGGCCACAAAGAAGGGCGTCCAGCGGCGATACTGCTGCACATCTACGAACCAGTACAGCGTACCTAACAGCAACAGCGCCATGCCCGACGATACCATCACATATGAGCTGGTCCAGATGTGTTTGTTGATGGGAAAGGTCTGATGCCAGACATAGCCAATGATGCAGGCCAGCACTCCGGCTACCATCATCCCGATAATTTTTACTTCGGATGTGCGAGAGGTGCGTAGCCAGTAGCCAGTGAGCACTCCGGCAAATCCGCTGGCAACGGAGGGAAATGTGCTAAAGAAGCCTTCCGGGTCCCAGGTTTCGCGGTACAGTCGTCCGGGAACCAGCAGGCGGTCCAGCCAGGCGGCCAGATTGGTGCCCGGTTCGAGGTTGGCAGCACCCACGCCCGGCACTGGAATCAGCACCATGGCAAGCCAGTACCCGACCAGCAAACCGGCACTAAGCCAGGCAATGCCCCGCCAGGAAAGACGCAGGAACAGCAGACTGCATACCAGATAAACCAGCGCAATACGCTGTAGTACTCCCGCTACGCGCAGATTGGCAAAGTCAAAATCAGGAAATAGTGCCAGGAAAATACCCAGGCCAAATATGATGAGCGACCGTTTCAGAATTTTACCAACCACACCCTGGGGGGCAATACCTTGTTCCATGCGTTTGCCCAGTGCCAGGGTAATGGAAATACCCACCATGAACAGGAAGAAGGGAAATACCAGGTCGGTAGGGGTAAGGCCATGCCACGGCGCATGGTGTAAAGGCGGATAGACATTGTCATGAGAACCGGGGGTGTTGACAACGATCATTCCGGCGATGGTAATGCCCCGGAGTACGTCCAGCGACAGCAGCCGCTGGGAAGGTGTTTTCGATTCCTTAATGTAGGTGGAAGAAGGAGTGGTTACGATGGTATCGGACATAGAAAGGATAGGTTAGCAGGGGGCGCAAATATAGATTGTGTTGCCCACGGCTGAATTAGAGTAATTTTTTAATTATTTGCAAGAAAGTAGAAGATTCAATAAGAAAATATATAGTTACTACGGGTTTGTATGAAGATTCTCTAACACCCCGCAGGAAGACCCCTGCCAAAGCCCGTAGTTTTTCCGGGGGCTGTCACCCGGGCCAGCGGTATGAAAGTCTGTGGCTTGCAGTACCCAGCCTCCTTGGCATGTACTATCCTCTCTGTTTTTACATTGACTTTCTTTCCTGGGAAATGCATTTTTATGGTATCACCCTTACATAGCATTTATGGCTATACAATACGCTCTTTATCCTGATAGTTTTCGGAAAGATAAACCTGATAGATCTTTTGTAGCCCGCGTACACCACAGCAGTATCTGCAACCAGCAGATGCTGGTAGAGTTAATCGCTGCCCGTAACCGTACCTTTTCCTCGGCTTTGGTAGAATCAGTGCTGGAAGAGTACGCCGCTGCGGTAGAGTATGCGGTCAGCAACGGTATGCGCGTTAGCACGCCCGTTATAAAGATACAGGCGAGTATTCAGGGTAAGTTCACAGAATACGATGAGCGACGCCACCCCGAGCAGCAACCCATTGTGCTCAAGGCCCTGCCGGGCAAGCGACTTAAGAAACTTATTGGCAAACTCAAGGCCGAGCGGGTAGCCCCCAAATACCCCTGCCCCAAACCCGAACATCTGGAAGACATCTTTTCCGAAACCAGAGACCGGCACATTACTGCCCGTGGGGTGCTACGGGTACGGGGCCGCCGACTCAAGTTTAACCCGGAAGACCCTCAGCAAGGTATTTTCCTGATTCCTACAGCGGGGGAATCCATTCGTGTGGCGAAGGTTATTACCAATGTGCCCTCTCAACTGCTCTTTCAAGCCCCGGACCAACTGTCCGACGGCACGTATCAACTGGAAGTACGCGCCATTGTCGGTAACAGTACCGTACTCCGTCAGGGAATGCTCCCCTATTCCCTCACTGTTACCCAATCG
>JAVKCN010000064.1:0-34689 GCA_040222715.1 Cyclobacteriaceae bacterium
CATCTGCTCCCAGGTTCGGCCCCAGTACCTTGTCAATCTCTTCGGCTTTGGATGTCAGCATAATGATGGGAGTCGTGATTTTTTCCTGGCGGATGCGTTTACACACTTCCATCCCGTCCATGCTGGGGAGCATAATATCTAAAATAATGATATCGTAAGGCTGATGAACGGCATTGTACAGACCATCGATACCCGTAGAAGCAATGTCAGCTTCGCAGTTGATATCCCGCAGGTTTACCCGGATAAGGTTGGCAATATCCTGATCGTCTTCAATAACAAGCGCGCGCTTTTGCATAGTAGCCATTGAGGTTGTCTCCGAAACTCCGTTCTCCCTGCTACGTTCCATGGAATTATACATATTAATGAGAAGAATAGTAAAAGACAAATAAGCGACCGGTCTTTTTCATACGGCTAATAACACATGATTTTCCCACAATTTGCGTCAATAGGATATAAGCTTACCCGTATGAAGGAACCATCTCCTCTTGTACATGCTCCAGTACGCGCATTACATCGGCAATTTCAGCCCGCTGCGTATAATCCTCTTCTACAAAAGCATACTGCACAATACCTTGCCGGTCAATGACATAGGTGGCGGGCAGAGGCAATCGGGCGAGCACATCGGCATTGCGACGGGAAAGATTCAGCCCCAGGCTGCGATAAAAGGCTGCCATGTAGGACGAAAGGGCTACTGAAATACCAAACTCTCGAGCCACCTCACTGTGGATATCATGCAAAACCGGAAAATCCAGCTTATT
Source organism: Cyclobacteriaceae bacterium (assembly GCA_040222715.1). Lineage (GTDB taxonomy): Bacteria > Bacteroidota > Bacteroidia > Cytophagales > Cyclobacteriaceae > Tunicatimonas. The sequence continues at coordinate 759 of JAVKCN010000064.1, forward strand.
TTTTTCTACGGTATGCCGCACCTGCGTGGGATTTTCCGGAGTAACCGCCACGAGCTGACTGCCCAAAAACTCAATGTCTGGCAAAGCATAATGCCAGGCCCGCAGTGTAAGATTACAATAAGGACACCACCCCCCTCGAAAGAACACCAGAATGACCGGCCCCTGCTCCAATCGCTCGTACAACCGAAGTGGTCGTTGCTGCTGGTCTTTCAACGTAAAATCAGGCACGCGATCCCCTATTTGCAGGCTACGCTCTGAGGCATGTTGCCGCCGCAGACTTTCTACAAACTGATCAAGTACGCGCTGCAACCGGGAGGCAGTCTCTTGCCGGATGGCAGCCGATAAGTCATATAGTTCTTCGGACAGTAGAGTCATAGTACATGATGGTTAAGGTCTGTGAAATTTTACACGCTGTTTTATATTTTCTAAGTACGTGATTATGAGCACCTTATTTATCACAGAAGTATCACATGTTTATGACATTTAAGTAAAGAGGTGTTGGGGATTAGGAATTAGATTCTAGGACAGCAAAATGTCAGAAGGTCAAAGTGCTCTTTACTGGTAAACTGAATGTTTCAGAACATATGAAAATTTTTTTCACCTAAATGAAACAAAGTATATACAATTAATGTATATACAATTATAATAAATCAAAAACCAACTTTTGTTAGAAAGACTGAATCATCATGAAAACATTATCATTAAAAGCTTTAACCCTGCTGTTTGCTACCATAGTAGCTACCGCGTTTACACTTCCTGAGAAAGAAACCGTTACTTATAATGTAGATCCCCAGCAAAGTGAAATATCCTGGAAGGGAGAAAAAGTGGCCGGAGAGCACGTAGGCACCATTGCCTTGCAGGAAGGAACGCTGCTGTTAGAAAACGGAGTCCTGGCAGGCGGCACCTTCACCATTGATATGAATTCCATTACCAATACCGATCTGGATGGAGAACAAAAAGGAAAACTGGAAGGCCACCTGAAATCCGATGATTTTTTCGGAGTAGCTACCTACCCTACCGCCCTTCTTACCATTACCAACGTAACTCCTAAAGGAAACGGATATGAGGTAACCGGAGATTTAACCATCAAAGAAAAAACCCACGAGGTCACATTTCCAACTACCGTTACTACCCAGGGAAACCAGGTAAAAGCTGACGCTTCTATTACGATAGACCGTTCTAAATACGATGTGCGATACGGTTCCGGCAGCTTCTTTGATAACCTGGGAGACAAAACGATCTACGACGAATTTCACCTGCAAGTATCACTGGTTGCTGAGAACCCAGCCGGAAAGTAAATCATTATTTATTATATGTGCTGTTGAAAGCGATGAGTATTCCTCATCGCTTTTTTTATTATTTTTTAGCGAGCTTGTGACAAAAGTCGGATAATAGCTACTAACCGATCAAACATGCTTTTGCATCAATCATCTCCCGTATGAGCCAACGTCAGCAGTTTCTTCGACAGTTACACCAGCACCAGCGGCTAGTGCATAGCCTTTGTCGAAGTTACTTTGCCAATACCGAAGACCGGGAAGATGCCTTTCAGGAAATCGTCCTGCAACTCTGGAAATCCTACCCATCCTTCCGAGGCGACTCGGCTATCAGTACCTGGATATATCGGGTGGCCCTTCATACGATCTTCAATCTGCTCAAACAGCGCCGATTGACCTTTGCCACCTTACCAGAGCAACTGGCCGACACCGGTTCCGAAGATACAGAATTACTGCGCATGGCTTTGAGTCAACTGAACCCGACCGACCGAGCTTTGCTGATCCTCTACCTGGAAGGATACCGTTATCAGGAGATTGCCGGGATCCGAGAGATGAGCTTAACCAACGTGAGCACCCGCCTGAGCCGAATCCGACAAAAATTACGATCACGCTTTCAATCCGAATTGCTATGAACCCAGATGAATTAAAACCTCAATGGCGTCACTATACCTCCTCGGTAGCAGCGACCGAAGAACGGCCATTAGAAGAATTGGATGCCTTACTCCCTCCTGAAAGGGCTTCCTTTTTTATGGCCCGACCTTTTTTCTTTCTTAAGAATGTCGCCATGTATGCCTTCATTATCGTTTGCTGCGGAGGTTGCTAGATGGCCATGTACTACTACATATACTGGGATATTTCCCCTACTATAATTGATCTGGGGATTCTTCCAATACGCTGGTACGGGCTCTTGTTTACCATGGGAATGATTATCAGTTATTGGATCGTGCAAAAGCAATTCAAAAAGGCCAGATGGTCTGATGATTCTTTTGAGATGCTAACGCTGTATGTACTCCCAGGCATACTACTGGGCATGCGCTTAGGTCATTTTCTATTTTACGAACCAAATGCTTTTCTGGAATATCCACTCGAGGTGCTGCTTCCATTTCGTTTCACTCCTGAGCTACAATTTACAGGGTATCAGGGCCTGGCCAGCCACGGAGGAGCTATTGGCATTTTTCTCGCCCTTTGGCTTTTCTCCCGAAAACACCCAGCGATCTCAATGTGGTTTGTGCTGGATCAACTTGCGCTGGTTACTCCGCTGGCTGGGGCGTTTATCCGGCTGGGAAATTTATTCAATTCGGAAATGATCGGCTACCCTACAACCCTGCCCTGGGCATTCGTATTTCCTTCCATTGACCTCCTGCCCCGGCATCCGGCCCAGCTCTACGAAGCCATCTGTTACCTGGGTATTTTCTTAGGGTTGTTTTTCTGGCAATCCCGACTAAGAACATCTCCGGCAGGCCAGTTATTTTGTTTATTACTGGTATTATTGTTTTCAGCTCGCTTCGTGATCGAGTTTTTCAAGGTCAATCAAATGGCTTTTGAAGATCAGCTTGTATTAAACATGGGGCAATTTCTGAGCCTTCCTTTTATCGTGCTGGGAGTTGCTTTGTATCACTATCGCAAACGACAATCCATGCCTGCTTCCTAAGTTTCTTTTTTTGCCCATATTTTCCCGGAACTTTTGCCTCTTTCCTACGTTTTTCAATGGTACTTTATCACCTATAAGAGGACTTAATTATTGCTTTACCCAGTTACCCTAGAAGATAAAATTGGCTTTGACCAGATTCGCCAGTTACTGAAAGATGCCTGTACGAGTTCGCTCGGCACCTATTATGTGGATAAAATTCAGTTTTCTGAGAATTTTGATCATATCCATAAGCTACTGCACCAGACCGATGAGTTTCGGCTTATGTTGCAGGAGGGCACCGCCTTTCCTTCCGGAAATTACCTGGATGTGCGGCCTCAGCTCAGCAAAGCCAAAACCCCTGGCATATTTCTGTCTGAAGAGGAGTTTCATCAGATACAGCTATCGCTGGATACCATTGTGCGCTGTATTACTTTTTTTGAAGATCCCGATAATCAGGAGGCATATCCGCACCTCTTCCGGCTGAGCCAGTACGTAGCGAGGCCATCCAAACTGCTGGGTCAGATTCAGCAGATCATTGATGAAAAAGGGCATATTCGAAACAACGCCAGCAAGGAGTTGCAGGATACCCGTCGCTCTATGCTGAGTGAGCAGTCTCGCCTACGCAAGGTGCTGGACCAGATTTTACGACAGGCCCGGCAGCAGGGCTATACCGCCGACGATGCCACCATCACCATCCGGGGCGGGCGCATGGTAATTCCCATCCAGGCGGAGTACAAGCGGCGGGTGAAAGGTTTTGTCCACGATGAGTCTGCTACCGGGCATACGGTGTTTCTGGAGCCGGCCGAGGTATTGGAAGTCAACAACGAAATACGGGACCTGGAATACCGGGAACGACGGGAAATCACCAAGATCCTGGTCGGGCTGACCGACCAGGTGCGGCCTCATCTGCAAGAATTGCGAACCGCCTATCAGTTTCTGGGGATGATGGACTTCATCCGGGCCAAAGCCCGACTGGCAGTTCAACTGAAAGCTGTGCTTCCGACTCTGGAGAAAAAACGTCTGATCCAGTGGGAGGAAGCCCGCCATCCTCTCCTACAATTATCGCATCAGGCCCAGGATAAACCAATTGTGCCCCTGACCATCGAGCTACAGTCAGATCAGCGAATTCTGGTGATCTCCGGCCCCAATGCCGGGGGAAAATCTATCTGCCTGAAAACCGTAGCCCTGGTGCAGTACATGCTGCAATGCGGACTGTTGCCCCCCATGAGCGAGCGCTCCACCACCGGCATCTTCCAAAGCATCTTCATTGACATCGGGGACGAACAGTCGCTGGAGAATGATTTGAGCACCTACAGTTCGCACCTGACCAATATGAACTATTTTGCGAAATTTGCCGATCAAAAGACGCTGGTGCTGATTGATGAGTTTGGGACTGGTACTGAACCGCAGTTTGGCGGAGCCATTGCCGAGGCCATTCTGGAAGACCTGAACGGGAAAAAAGTATTCGGGGTGATTACCACCCACTATGCCAACCTGAAAGAGTTCGCCAACCGGGCCGAAGGGGTGGTCAACGGAGCCATGCGCTTTGATACGGATCTATTAGAACCACTATACCAATTGGATATTGGCAAACCCGGCAGCTCATTTGCCCTGGAAATTGCTCGCAAAATCGGGCTTCAGCCGTCTATCTTAGATCAGGCCAAGGAGTTGGCCGGGATAGAACACGTACAGTACGAGAAACTGCTCAGCGAACTCGAGAACGAGAAGAACAAGTTCCAGCAGCTTACCCAGGAGCTAGCCGCCAAAGAGAAACGCATCTCCAGCACGTCCAAAGAATACGAAGAACTGCGGGAGCATTTGAAAAACGAGCGCAAACGCATTCTGGCTGATGCCAAACGGGAAGCTAGCCAGTTGTTGCAAGATACCAACCAGAAGATTGAGCACACCATCCGGGTAATTAAAGAGCAGAAAGCCGAAAAGGAAGTTACCCGACAGGCCCGACAGGAACTTGAGGATTGGAAAAAGCAGGTAAAACCCAAACCTGCCAAACCAAAGCCTCGTCGAGCCACTCCGGTGACCAGGGAAGAAGGGGTTATTCAGAAAGGGGATGCGGTGAGGGTCGTGGAAAACGGTGCGCTGGGTGAAGTGATCTCGCTACGCAATAACCAGGCAGAAATTCTCATCGGATCGTTAAAGTCAACGGTAAAGCTGAATCGGCTGGAGAAAGTGGCGAAGCAAGCGCTGAAAAAGGTCCGTAGCGAGGCCTCAGTTACGCGTACTCCCAATATCAATCTTAACGAAAAACGCGCCAACTTCAACAGCAGTCTGGACATTCGCGGGAACCGCGTGGAAGAGGTCATTCCCAAGCTGGAAGCCTGGGTGGATGAGGCCTCCATGTTTGGCTCGAGTGAATTGCGGATTGTTCACGGCAAGGGAAATGGTATCTTGCGGGAGGTGGTTCGAAATTATCTGAGAGAACATCCGTCAGTATCCAGCTTTCAGGAAGAACATATAGAACGAGGCGGGGCAGGCGTTACGCTCGCCTACTTGCGTTAAAAACTGCTCACCCAGTCCACATTAAAAGCACTTCCCGCCAAAAGGGTATTTATTGCTGCGGTTGCTTCTTTAAGATAAATGTATAGCCACCATCAATGCCGGCAACACGGCTGTTGTTGGATGGTAGGTAGCTGTCCGCACTGATCTCAAATTCTATTCTAAGGGTGCTGTCATTCTCGTTCAGCATCATATCCATGGGTAACAGATCGGGCTGGCGGATCACCTCAGCTCCAGTAACAAAATTGTCACTGGCTTCTACTTCCAGTGTACCTGCATCCGGAAAAACAATTTTATTACCGTTTCCGAGTGCGCTATAGCTTACCCGACTGGCCAGTACCGTAACGGTTAGCTGAAAGTTTTCAAACTGATCGGCCGCCTTGCCGGAAACATTGCTGGGGTCGGTTATCGCCCAGGTGCCGGAGATTGCTTGTCCAGGCACTACTTCGCCGCCATTGTCGGTACCACTGTCTTCTTTACAACCCCAGGCAAGCACCAAGGCAAATGCCGTGAGGCATATTATCCATAGATTTCGGTCATTCATATCAGTAATATCAGGTTTCTGTCTTTTTATAGTAAGTGCCTGGAAAGCATAAGTAACCCAAGTCTGCCTTACCGCTTAAATTGCGTAATATCAACGACGTGCTGGCAAAAATCGTATTCGTAGGATTGATTAGAACAGATAACGATTAATTTATCCTGCGTAAGTCGCCGGACTTCCTCCTGATACCAGCGGATTCCCTGCTGATCGAGGTTGGAGCAGGGTTCGTCCAACAATAACACCGGGTTTTGGGCATAAAAGGAGATTCCCAGTTTCAGTCGTTGCTTCATACCAGAAGAAAACTGATGAATGTACTTTGTCCGGGACTGCTGTAAATACATGCGCTCCAACAACAAATCCACGGTCATATCGGGCTGCAGAGGTTTCAGTGCCACATGAAATTCTAAAAACTCCTGAAGGGTAAATTCTTCGACCAGTTCCACATAAGGTGCTGCAATACTTACCTGCCGATAAACGTCTTCCTCCTCGATGGACTTGCTTTGTTGCAGGTAGGTAACTTTCCCTAAAGTAGGTGGCATTAGCCCGGCCAGAATCAGGAGGAAAGTTGATTTTCCGCTTCCGTTAGGACCAGTAAAAGCATAGGCCTGTTGTTGTTCAAGGGTAAGGTTGATATTTCGGAAAATCCACTCGCGCTGAAATTTCTTACCGACCTGCTCAACCTCAATTTGCATCTTCCGGAAGCTGGCTATTGGTCAAACCCCTTCATAATGCCTCGCTCGGAGCTATGCATGAAGCGAAGGATTTCATCCCGTTCCCGGGAAGGGTTCATGGTGATCTCTATCTGATCCAGGGCGGTAGAATTGTTCATGCCACTCAGATAAATCATCCGGTAAATTTCCTGAATCTCGTTGATCTTTTCGTTAGAAAAGCCCCGCCGACGGAGACCGATGGAATTGATGCCACTGTAGCCCAGGGGTTCCCGGGCAGCCCGTACAAACGGAGGCACGTCTTTTCGTACCAGAGAGCCACCGGAGATCATGGCGTGCGCTCCGATTTTCACAAACTGATGCACCGCGCTCATCCCTCCGATAAAGGCATGGTCACCTACTAATACATGTCCGGCTACCTGTACGGCATTCGCCAGTATACAATGATCGCCAATGGCACAATCGTGGGCAATATGGACGTAAGCCATCAGCAGGGCACCGCTGCCAATTACAGTTTTGTAGCGATCTACCGTGCCCCGGTTAATCGTGACACACTCGCGCACCACTGTGTTGTCGCCAATCTCGGCCGTAGTATCTTCACCGGCAAACTTCAGATCCTGCGGTACCGCAGCAATAACAGCTCCCGGAAAGATTTTGCAATTCCGGCCAATGCGGGCCCCTTCCATGATCGTCACGTTAGAACCAATCCAGGTTCCTTCTTTGATGACCACATTTTTATGAATCGTGCTGAAAGGTTCAATGACTACATTATTAGCAATCTTCGCCTCGGGGTGGATGTATGCTAAGGGTTGATTCATGCGTTTTTTCGAACTATGCTGGCCGACATGGTTGCTTCACAGACGAGGGTCTTCCCTACGTAAGCTTGGCCGTGCATTTTAGCAATCCCCCGTTTGATCGGGGCCAGTAATTCACACTTAATCGTCAACGTATCGCCAGGTAAAACCATTTTCTTAAATCGGCAGTGTTCAATGGCCAGAAAGTACGTCCAGTAATTTTCCGGGTCGGGTACGGTATTGAGCACCAGAATCCCGCCAGTTTGCACCATTGCTTCTACCTGTAACACGCCCGGCATCACGGGGTTGCCGGGAAAATGACCTTCAAAGAAGGGTTCATTCATGGTTACGTTTTTCATACCACATACGGTAGTATCATCCAGGTAATAGATTTTATCAATCATCAGAAAAGGATACCGATGCGGTAACATCTGGCTGATCTGATTAATATCCAGTACCGGCGGAAGCTTAGGATCATACTGCAGCACGGTAGAATCTCCACTTTCCTTCATTACCTTTTTTAATTTCTTGGCAAATGCCACATTCGCTGCGTGCCCCGGGCGTGCCGCCAGAATCTGGGCTTTGAGAGGTCTGCCTACCAAGGCTAGATCTCCTACTACATCCAGTAACTTATGACGAGCCGGTTCATTCTTGTACCGCAGTTCCACGTTGTTTAGAATGCCTTCGCTACGTACTTCTACCTTGGGTTTATTAAACAAATCCGCCAGGTAGTCTAACTCTCCCTCTTCTACCTTTTTATCAACTACAACAATGGCATTGTTTAAATCCCCACCACGAATAAGGTTATTCTTATGGAGCATTTCCAGTTCGTGCAAAAAGCAGAACGTACGGCAAGCGGCAATTTCTTTGGAAAACTCTTTAATATCATTCAGCGTAGCGTGCTGGCTGCCTAATACAGGAGAGTTATAATCAACCATGACCGTGACCCGGTAATCATCCAATGGCAAAGCCGCAATCTCCACATTGCGGGATGAGTCTCGATAGTTGATGCTTTCTTTTACCTCGAAGAAGTTGCGTAAGGCACTTTGTTCTTCGGTACCGGCTTCCATGAGGGCATCAATATAGGGTTTGGCACTACCATCCATAATAGGTGGCTCCGGTCCATCTAACTGAATAAGGACGTTATCAATCTCCATTCCCATTAAAGCGGCCAGGGTATGTTCTACCGTATTGATACGCGCTCCGCTTTGCTCAATAGTGGTCCCTCTTGATAAGTCCACCACATTGTCCACATCGGCATCTACAGTAGGTTGCCCTTCCAGATCGGTACGTTGAAATTTAATTCCGTGGTTAGGCTTGGCCGGAAGAAAGGTCATGTTGGCTGGCACCCCGGTATGTAAGCCCACACCGGATACTGTTACTGACTTTTGTATTGTATGTTGTTTGATATTCATCATGTACTATTGCTCACTAATGCGGCAAAGTTAGTATTTTTTTTCAAGTTCGTTGATGCGCCCCACCAGGTCGGGTAAATTCTTGAAGGCTGCGTACGCTCGCAGGTATTTTTTCCGGTCAAAACCCGGGCTACCGAGGATCACCTGCCGGGGCTCTAATGACTTGCCTACTCCGGCCTGCGCTCCAATCATCACATGGTCTCCCAATGAGATATGCCCAACCACTCCTACCTGACCGGCCAGAACACAATTCTTTCCGATTTTAGATGACCCGGAAACTCCCGTTTGTGCGGCGATCACCGTATTCTCTCCTATTTCAACATTGTGGGCAATCTGAATCAGATTATCTAATTTAACTCCATCATGAATAATGGTGGAATCCAGCGTAGCACAATCAATGGTTGTATTAGCACCAATACTTACGTGATGCCCCACCACGACGTTGCCTAACTGAGGAATAGTTTTATAGGTCCCATCCTCCTGGGGAGCAAAGCCAAAACCATCACTGCCAATCACCGCTCCGGCCTGCACCACGCAGTGCGAGCCGATAATGGTGCCTTCGTAAATTTTTGCTCCGCTATGGATAATGGTATGATCTCCAATGGTTACCCGATCACCGATGTAGGCCTGGGGGTAAATTTTTACGTTGCTTCCGATCTGGCAATCGGCACCGATATAGGAAAAAGCCCCTCGATAAACGTCATCCCCTACTGTGCTGCTTTCGTTGATAAAAGAAGGTTCCTCTATGCCGCTTTTATAATAACTGGTGAGCTTGTGATATTCCTCCAGCAAGGCCGTAAAGCCAGAATAAGGGTCATTCACCCGGATAAGGGTGGTGTCTAAGCTTCGCCGGGGCTGAAACTCTTTATTCACCAGCACAACGCTGGCGCCCGTGCTATAAATGGCGTTTTCGTATTTGGGGTTGGAAAGGAAAGCAATAGAACCTGGCTGGGCACTGTCAATTTTTCCTAACTTATTGATTTTAATAGTTCCGTCACCCTGTACTTCTCCGTCTAACAGTTGGGCAATGTAGTTAGCGCTAAACTCAATCATGAACGTTCGAGAGTTGTGTTAGCAAATTAAGCTGCTTTTTGTGTGTAATGTCAGGGTCTTGGGCCAGCACAAGTAATATTTCTTTACTATCTGGCTCATGGCCTTCACATGTGGCAAATCCGATGCCTGAACTACGTCAAAAATCTTGCCCTCTTTGGTTAAAATATTAATTTTCTGTCCTTCTATTACATACGCCGCGTTGCTGATTTCGCCGTAATATAAGAAATAGGATATTTCGTCTGGATTCAGTCTCATTTCCTGTTGCACCTCCTGCCGAAGCTGCTCAATGGTATCTTTTTCCAGTGGTTGGTTGTACAGTTTGATACGGAATAACCGGCGCTGAAGCAGCATGGTGCTTAAGGTAGAAAGCGTTCGATCCGTATGATGCTGCCAGCTTTTTATGGCGCACCATACATCGTAGTCATCCAGCTCGGTGTAGTGCTCGAGGTAGCGTTCCTGCTGACGGATGTCCGCCAGCGTTACCTCGTTCTCTAAAAATAATGACAGACAGGAAGAAGCCGGCACGTTCACTCCCTGCGCCAGCAAATACTGCACCCGCTGAATAATGGTGACCAACATCTTTTCCGCACTCACGCTGGCTTTATGCAAATATACCTGCCAGTACATGAGCCGACGGGCATTCAAAAAGTTCTCAATGCTATAAATGCCTTTCTCTTCCACCACCACCTCATCATTCCGCACATCCAGCATTTTAATGATTCGGTCCGCTCCGATTTCTCCTTCAGATACTCCGGTGTAAAAACAGTCCCGCTTCAGATAGTCCAGCCGGTCAATATCCAGCTGGCTGGATACCAGCTGATGAAAGAACTTACGCTCATACTGGTTGGTAAATATTCGGTAGGCTAACCCCAGATTACCGCCAAACTCTGCCTCCAGCCGCTTCATAATCAACCGCGACATCTCTTCGTGGCTTACTTTCAGCAGCGTATACTCCAGGGCGTGTGAAAAAGGTCCGTGCCCCACATCATGCAGCAGTATGGCAATCAGCAGGGCTTCGCACTCATCTTCCGAAATCTCCTGACCTTTATTCCGCAGGCTGTCTACCGTATTTTGCATCAGGTGCATAGCTCCCAAAGCATGGTGAAACCGGGTATGCAAGGCACCGGGATATACCAGATCAGTCAACCCTAATTGACGAATTCTGCGTAAACGCTGCACGTAAGGGTGCTCAATAATATCAAAAATGAGCTCAGTCGGAATATTAATAAACCCGTATACCGGGTCATTGAAAACTTTTCTTTTGTTCAACGTTTATAAGTTTTATACTATTCTGCGTTATGAATAGCGTAAGCACGGCAGTAATGGACTAATCAAGCCAAAACATGACCTTTATTCCCTCCCTTACGTAACCACCTTACGATTAACTTAGTTTTTTAAACTAAATACACTTATGCAAAAATACACGATTCTTTGGGCAGATGATGAAATTGACCTTTTAAAACCGCATACTCTCTTTCTGGAAAAGAAAGGGTACGAAATGGTAACGGTCAATAGCGGGGCTGATGCCATCGAAAAGGTAGAAGAACAACACTTTGACCTTATTTTTCTGGATGAAAACATGCCCGGCATGACAGGATTGGAAACGCTGGATTACATTAAATCCTCCAAACCCAACATTCCCGTCGTCATGATCACCAAGAGTGAGGAGGAAATGATTATGGAGCAGGCGATCGGTGCCAAAATCAGCGATTATCTTATTAAGCCACTCAATCCTAACCAGATTTTACTTTCTATTAAGAAACTTCTGGATAATCGGCGACTGGTAACAGAAAAGACCAATATGAGCTACCAGCAGGACTTCCGAAACCTGAGCATGGCGTATAGCGAAGATATTGATCACGAAGAATGGGTAGACATTTACCGGAAGCTACTCTTCTGGGAGCTGGAAATTGACAATACCGAAGAACGGAGCATGTCGGAGGTCCTGGATAACCAGAAAGATGAAGCCAATGCCAACTTTGTTCGGTTTATCAGCGATAACTATGAATCCTGGTTAAATGAGGTAGATGTGGAAAAACCACTGCTGTCCCACCAACTGATGACCAAACGGGTTTTTCCCCAGTTACAGGAGGATCAGCCGCTATTTTTTATTTTGATTGACAACCTGCGCTTTGATCAGTGGAAAATTATTGAGCCGATCATCGCTGATTATTATACTGTTGAAGAGGAATCGTCTCTTTACTCTATTCTTCCGACCACCACCGCATTCTCCCGCAATGCCATCTTCTCCGGGATGCTTCCGGCCGAAATGGCCAAGTATCACCCGGATATCTGGGTGGGCGACGACCAGGAAGAAGGAAAGAATAACTATGAATACGATTTCCTGAAACGGCAACTCAAGAAAAACCATCTCGACATCAAAAGCAGCTACCATAAGGTGATTCGTACCGAACAAGGGAAACAACTGGTAGACAATATCCCTAACCTGCTGAAGAACGACCTGAACGTGGTGGTCTATAATTTTGTGGATATGTTGTCGCATGCCCGCACCGACATGGAGATGATCCGGGAGCTGGCCCCCGATGAATCGGCCTACCGCTCTATCACCAAGTCCTGGTTTCTGCACTCTCCGTTGCTGGATTTATTCAAGCGCATTGCCCGGGAGCCCATCAAGGTAATTATTGCTACCGACCACGGTACCATCCGGGTGAAGCGTCCGGTGAAGATTATCGGCGACCGAAATACCAACACCAACCTGCGCTACAAACAAGGTAAAAACCTCAATTTTGATAGCAACAAGGTGTTTGCCGTGCGCAAACCGGAAGAACTGCACCTGCCCCGTATCAACGTATCTACTACTTACGCATTCGCTACGCAGGATTATTTCTTTGCCTATCCCAATAATTATAATTATTACGTAAATTATTACCGGGATACGTTTCAGCACGGAGGCATCTCGCTGGAGGAGATGATCGTGCCCCTGATTACGCTGACGCCGAAGAATGGCTGAACAGGAACGGGTGATATCGGCAACTAGCGAGGCGGACCTGCCCCGCGTGGCTGAGGAAGTTATTGACTGGGCTCAGCCACACAAAATCTGGCTGTTCCGAGGCGATCTCGGAGCAGGCAAGACCACCCTCATCCAGGCACTGGGGAAGCAATGGAAACTTGAAGACCGGGTAAACAGTCCAACGTTTTCTATTGTTAACGAGTACCGGGGATCTGGGGGAATGGTGGTCTACCATTTTGATTTTTATCGTTTAGAAGATGAAATGGAGGCGTTAGACATCGGAATAGATGATTATTTTGAGTCTGGCCACCTTTGTCTTGTTGAATGGCCTGAAAAAATCCGTAATTTACTACCGGATCAGTACGTGCAGATTCGACTGGATGTACTACCCGATCAGAGCCGAACTTTTTATTTATCCAGACATGAGTGATCCAACTACACCTGAGAATTCACCAAAGACTTCGCCAGCAATCAAAGAATTAGCGCAAGAGCAGGCCTTATACCCTCAGGAGCAGTTAGCCAAAATAAAGCCGGGTAGCAAACCATTGCACATTGGGATACCTAACGAAATCTCGCTACAGGAAAATCGACTGCTACTCACTCCACCTTCGGTGGGGGTGATTACCAACCTGGGGCACCGGGTGATGGTGGAAACAAAAGCCGGGCAATCGGCCAAGTTTACCGACAACGAGTACAGCGAAACCGGAGCCAGAATTGTGTATTCGGCCAAAGAAGCCTACGATGCTGAAATTATACTCAAGGTAGAACCGCCTACCATTGAAGAAATCAACAATATTCCTACCGGAGCCACGCTAATCTCGGCCCTTCAGATGGGAAACCAGACGCCTGAATTTATTCACGCACTTAATAAAAAGAAGATCACGGGAGTGGCCTTTGAGTTTATTGAGGATAAAGTCGGTGGAATGCCCGTAGTACGGGCCATGAGCGAAATTGCCGGAAGTACCGTCATGACCGTAGCGGCTCACTACCTGGGCAGCAATGCCAACGGCAAAGGAGTCATTTTAGGCGGAATTACCGGAGTACCCCCCACCCGGGTGGTGATTCTGGGTGCCGGCACCGTGGGAGAATATGCCGCCCGCACTGCCATTGGCCTGGGAGCGGACGTGAAAGTATTTGATAATCAGTTGTACAAACTACGCCGCATCAAGCACGCACTGGGTCAGCAAATTTACACCTCTACCATGGACGTGGTCACCCTTAGCAATGCACTGGAAGAAGCAGACGTGGTGATTGGGGCCATCCGGGCAGAAAAAGGGGCGAACCGCATCGTAGTCACTGAAGAAATGGTCGCCAACATGAAGGCCGAATCGGTGATTGTGGATGTAAGTATTGATCAGGGAGGATGTATTGAAACCTCTGAGATCACCACGCTCAAGAACCCGGTGTTCCGAAAATACAACGTGATCCACTATTGTGTTCCGAACATTGCTTCCCGGGTAGCCCGCACCGCCACCACGGCGTTTAGCAACATCTTTACTCCCATCATTATTCAGATTAGCGATGCTGGTGGAGTAGATGAGATGATCTATTCCCATAAGTGGTTCATGAAAGGGATCTATACCTACCGCGGCAGCCTGACCAATGCCGCCATCGGCAAAAAATTCAACCTCCGCTCCCGCGACCTGCATTTGCTCATGGCCGCCCGTATCTGATAAATAGTGAAGAGGCTACTAAATCAATTTACCATTGTTGTCTTGTACACTCCTTTCGTCCGTACAGGTAAAGCATGCTATTATCTGATCACTACTTTTTATTTGACAGAAGTTTCGTTGTTTGAATGCTCTACTAAGCTCAACAAGGTTACAAAAATTGACATCAGTTGTCCGGCTCACTTTTCCGCTCGGCCAATTGGGTAGGGGCCTGCCCAAATACCTTTTTGAATGCAAATGAAAAATGGGACAAATCCTCAAAACCAAGTTCAAGATATATATCAGAAGGCCTCCGTCCTTTTCTGTCGATAAGGAAATATGCTTCACGAAGTCGTTTTTGCACTAACCAGTGACTGGGAGTATCATTGAATACTTTCTTAAAGTCCCGTTTAAATGCTGACAGGCTCCGCCCAGTGAGATAAGCAAATCGTTCTACGCTAATATTAAATTTATAATTTTTGCTCATAAACGCCTCAAGATCAATCTTTTGAGGTTGAGAAAAATCAAAGAAAACAGAAGCCAATGCTGGGTTATTCTTCAATAATATTAAGAGCAACTCTGTTCGCTTCACATTCAAAAAATCCTGGTGAATGGCTCCATTATCATTAAAGTACAGGGCGAGCGACTGAATGAAGTTTTCAACAAATGGGTTTTTATCTAATTTGATAATGGCATCATTTACTTCTGCATGCGCTGTCGAGTAATTGTGCTGTTCCTTAAATGATTTCAGAAATTTCTGGTCAAAGATGATCACAACCTTCTCAAACTGCGCATCGACTTTTTGCTTGTTGTATTTTGCCAGATGATTTCTTCTTGCAATACCAAAATCACCGGCCTTTATTGTATATTCTTTGTGTCCATCGTAAACCGTCATTACTCCTTTAGCCAGATACAAAAAGAAATGTTCGGATATAAATTGCTCGGGAGAGATTTCAGGGCCTATATAGCAGGATTTGATTTCAGTAGCTTTCATCATTTAAAGATTAAATCTAACCAAACTCTCTACGGTTGCCAATACAGCTTCTTCATTGGTCCTGGGCTGCCAGCCTAGCACTGATCTGGCTTTTTGATTACTAGCATTACGGTTAATTCCCAACAGCGGCACAATTGCTTTTGCCTGTGGACTAAACCATGCTGCCAGACGCACAATCCAGTCGGGTAATGTTCTGGTTGATACTTTTCCGGCTATGCTGGGCATCTTATCTTTTAACAACCGCGCAATCTGTGGCAGCGAAAGTGTACCACCAGCTAACGCCAGAAACCGTTGCCCGTTCGCTGCCGGACTGGTCATAGCCCGAATGTGCAGGTCCGCCACATCCCGAACATCTACAATACCCAGCGTAATATTAGGGATCGCTTTCATAGAACCATCTAACATTTTTTTCAATAACTCGAATCCGCTTGATAAATCCGCACTAAGTGAAGGTCCAAAGATGCCCATAGGGTTAATCACCGACAGCTCCAGAGCACCACCTTCCTGGTTGATGAAATCCCAGGCTGCCCGCTCAGCCAGCACTTTGGATTTATTATAGGCCGATAATCCCTTTTCGTAAGGATCAGTCCAGCTTTCTTCGGTAATGGGGCTGGAGGTATCTTTGTGACTATAACCCACTGCTCCAAAGTTTGAAGTCATCACCACGCGGTTTACTCCGGCATTTCTTGCTGCTTTCAATACCCGAAGTGTTCCGTCTACGGCAGGGGTGATCATCTCGTTTTCGTCTTTAGGCGCCTGCAGATGAATAGGCGAAGCCACGTGTAAAACATAAGTGCAACCTTCTACGGCTTGCCCCCAATGCGCATCGTCAGTTAAATCAGCCTCAATAAACTCAAGATCGTCAAACGAAGTAATACCTCCTGTTTTCAACATTTCCAGCACTTCAGTTTTTCTACTAATAGCACGAATCGTCGTTCTTACCTGATAACCTTTTTGTAATAACTGGAGGATACAATGTCCACCAACAAAACCAGTTCCGCCCGTCACCAGCACCCGTATTTTATGATTATTTTCTACCATTACTTGAATTTTATGATACAAAGTTCAACATAAAACTCATGCAGTAATTTGTTAAAAGGTCCAATGTTGCTTTGCTGAAAAGTCCATCTATAGCAACTACTGATCTGTAATACGCAGTTTATCAATTTTGGTATAAATTGATCACAACCCTACTTAAATAAGATTGGCATTCACTCAGTATACTACTGCCTTTTGTTTTGGATTGCCCCAAATAGGGAAAATACACAGCATTATACTATCTTTACTGCCTGGCGGTTCGATCAAAATTCGCCGAAATGCTAGTCGAATCATGGCTACGGGTGTCTCGTGTGAAATGGTGTTTTCACAGCCTTCCGCAGTTTTTCTTCCCAACCAAAACTTTAACTCATTTAAAAAAACCCGGGTACTACCCCACTGATAAACCTATAAAATTTGTCCTAACCTATGACCATTTCTCGTTTACTGGTTTTTGGCTGGTTATTAACCTGCACCTTACCTGCTTTTTCTCAAACTACATCACCGTACTTCCCCAGCCGCCATGCTGCCTGGGAAACCCGCTCACCACAAGATCTGGGGCTAAACGCGGAGCAGTTACAACAAGCTGTTTCTTTTGCTCAAAATAATGAATACGAAGGCGAACGCGACCTGAAGGTGGCTATCCTGAAAAGCTTTACTCAGGAACCTTACCATGATATTGCTGGCCCAACGCGTGAGCGAGGTGGCCCCGCAGGCATGGTTCTTAAGAACGGATACGTAGTAGCCCAATGGGGCGATGTGGAACGGGTAGACATGACCTTCAGCGTCACCAAAAGCTATCTCTCCACGGTTGCCGGACTGGCCCTGGACGAAGGACTCATTGAGAACGTACACGACTCGGTGGTCAATTATGTGTGGGACGGCACGTTTGACGGAGCACACAACTCCAAAATCACCTGGGATCATCTCCTCACTCAGTCCTCCGACTGGTACGGTAGCTTGTTTGGCATGACCGACTGGACCGACCGGCCACCCAGCGAAGGTGGGTTGGATGACTGGAGGAATCGAGAACTACAGGAGCCGGGTACGTATTTTGAATACAACGATGTACGGGTAAACCTCCTGGCCTATTCCCTGCTTCAGGTTTGGCGCAAGCCACTTCCCATGGTTTTGAAGGAGAAAATCATGGACCCCATTGGGGCTTCTTCTACCTGGCGATGGTACGGCTACGAAAACTCGTTTGTGAATGTAGACGGCATCAAGATGCAATCCGTCAGCGGGGGTGGGCACTCCGGAGGCGGGGTTTTCATCAGTACACTGGATCATGCCCGCTTTGGTTTGCTGTTTCTGCGTCGTGGCCAATGGGAAGGAAAACAGCTGATTTCTGAAAGTTGGATTGATCAGAGCACCCAATCATCCGAAGCCAACACAAGTTATGGCTATATGTGGTGGCTGAACCGGGGTGACCGCGCCTGGGAGGGTGTGGATGCGTCCGTTTACTATGCGGCAGGCTTCGGAGGCAACTTCATTGTGGTGGATAACGAGCATGATCTGGTCATCGTCACCCGCTGGCTAAACCCGCCTCAGATAGGAGAAATGGTACGATTGGTGATAGAATCGGTAGAATAGTAGTCTATGGCTGATATATCTCAATATATTCTGAAGGCACAGGAGCAGCATCATGAGTTGCGAGACGATGGTATATTTCCTAACAACGAAAAGTTGCCGCTCATCATATATATTCAGGCTATTGGTCTGTCCGATGGCAATGTGGCTTCGGTGATGGAATCCGTCTTTCGATCGAATGACTGGGGCAATAGCTGGCGTAATGGCATTTATACTTACCATCATTACCACAGCATTGCGCATGAAGTTATCGGGATATATCAAGGCAAAGTAAAAGTAGAACTAGGTGGACCCGAGCAGGGTATTGAGATAGATGCGAAAGCCGGAGATATTATTATCATTCCGGCGGGAGTAGTCCACAAGAATCTGGAAGCCAGTGCTGACTTTGCCTGCGTAGGTGCTTATCCACCCGGCCAGTATTTTGATATGAATTATGGCAAGGCTGCAGAGCGCCCTCAGGCCGACGAAAATATCAGGCAGGCGCCTTTGCCAAACACTGATCCGGTGTACGGAAAGGATGGTAGCCTGCTAAAGCTCTGGAAAAGCTAGTTGGTCTTTGCGCCTGGCAGTTCGGCAATCACGGTTCTTCCGGCCTTGGTTTTATCACCAATCGCCACTTTTATTTCGGCGTTCAGCGGTAAAAACACATCGACCCGGGATCCAAATTTAATAAACCCAAATTCTTCTCCCTGCCGCACGGTGTCGCCTTCATCAATATACCATTTAATCCGTCGGGCCATGGCTCCGGCAATCTGCCGCACCATAATCTCTAGTCCGTCTTGGAGCTGTAAAACCACCGTGGTGCGCTCATTATCGGTGCTGGACTTAGGATGCCAGGCAACCAGATACTGTCCGGCATGGTATTTAAAATACTTCACCAGGCCCGAAGCCGGATTGCGGTTAACATGCACGTTGATAGGCGACATGAAGATGGAAATCTGTAATCGACGGCCCTGAAAATATTCCTGTTCGTTGGCTTCTTCAATCACAACGACTTTACCGTCCGCCGGAGCCAGAATCTGCTGCTCATTGCTATCAACAACAATGGTAGGATTACGAAAGAACTGAAGAATCAGTATGTAAAAAACCGCACTACCCAGAATAACCGCCCCCTGAAGCCCTGTACGTTCCGGAAAAAAATACGTAATGGCTCCGTTGAGCACAATCAACAGGATCAAGGATACCACCAGTAAAATGCGTCCTTCTTTATGAATAGTCATGCAAGGTTGATAGTTATTGTACCTATACTACAAAGATAGTATGCTTTTGTTACCAAAACGAATCACAGAGCGAGTGAATGGGCAAATAGTATATAGAAAAATTATGCTCCCAATCACTCATTCTGTCTATAATTCACTCATTTTAAAAGCCTCCTCGATACTTATACGTGTTGGCAACTTTATCGATGGCCACGATGTAAGCGGCAATACGCATGGATACTCCATATTTTAAAGCGGTTTGATAAACGCGTTCAAAGGCTTCCCGCATAATTCGGTCGGAACGTCGGTTTACCCGGTCGCGGGTCCATTTGTAGCCCAGTCGGTTTTGTACCCACTCGAAGTAAGAAACAGTTACCCCGCCGGCATTGGCCAGGATATCGGGTACTACCAGGGTCCCTTTGCTATTGATGATGTCATCGGCCCGGGCGGAAGTAGGCCCATTGGCACCCTCCACAATCATGCGCGCATTGATCTGTTCGGCATTGCGTATGGTGATTACATCTTCCATAGCCGCAGGCACCAGAATATCCACTTCCAGCGTCAACAACTCATCACCCTCGATCAAATCTCCTCCGGTAAAGCCCATAAGCGTGCCACCGTTCGCCGAACGAAACTCAACTGCCTGACGGATGTCAATACCGCCCTCGTTATAATACGCTCCGGAAATATCACTAATCGCAACAACCTTACAACCCCGCTCTTCCATCAGCAAGGCGGCAAATGACCCTACATTGCCAAAACCCTGCACGGCCACAGTGGCCTGGTACGGATTGATACGCAATTTTTCCATGGCAGCAAAGGCTGATGCCATTACTCCCCGGCCAGTTGCTTCGGTTCGTCCCAGTGATCCGCCCAATACCAGTGGTTTTCCGGTCACTACGGCGTTGATGGTCATGCCATTGGCTCGAGAGTATTCGTCCATGATCCAGGCCATCTCTTTGGGGCCGGTGCCCATATCAGGAGCGGGTATATCGCGATCGGGCCCGAAGATGCTGAACATTTCCTGGGTGTAGGCCCGGGTCAGTCGCTCAATCTCACCGGCCGACATCTGCCGGGGGTTGCATCGAATGCCCCCCTTGGCCCCTCCGTAGGGAATATCCACCACGGCACACTTCCAGGTCATCCAGGCCGCCAGCGCCTTCACTTCGTCAATATTGACCCCCATATCGTAGCGAATACCGCCTTTGGAAGGTCCCAGAATATTAGAGTGAATCACCCGATACCCTTCAAACACCCGGATGGAGCCGTCGTCCATGGTAATCGGCAGGGAGACAATCACCTGCTTTACCGGGTTTTTCAGAACATTATATACCTCGTCGTTTAAGCCCAATGCCTGCGATGCGATATGAAAGCGCGACATCATCGATTCAAAAGGATTCTCTCGGTCCTTAATCGGGGCTGGTTCTACGTATGACATGTGGTCTACTTTTTTTATTATATAATTTGTAAAATTAAGCACAAAAATAGTAACCTGATTTTACTAACTTTAATGAACGTATGTTATTTAGAAAAATTTCAAAAAAATGATAATGAAGTGAGAGGCCAATAACAGGCCATCGAACCGATCGAGAAAACCTCCGTGCCCCGGTAGCCCCCGTCCGGAATCTTTGATGGCAATGCTCCGCTTAAACAAGGATTCTACCAGATCTCCGTACGTGCCCGTCACCACAATAATCGCCCCGACCACGATCCACTCCCAGGGTGGCAAATCCGTATAGAAGAAGGATAGCAACGATGCAGTAACCAGCGCGGTGATGGCTCCGCCAATACTTCCCTCCCACGATTTTTTGGGAGATATGCGCGCAAAGAGTTGTCGTTTGCCAAAACGTACTCCCGCAAAATAGGCTCCGGTGTCGCTGGCCCAGAAGAGTGAGAGAATGCCCAGCACAATCTGGAAACTATAACGGCTGCCGGAGAAGGCGATCAGGTTAAGCAATGCAAAGGGTACGGCTACATAGATGATGCCACAGAGCGTGAACGCGATATTGGTGAAGGGTTTTTTATCAGATTTTTTGTAAAGCTTGATAAAAAAGATGCTGGCCATGGATGGGAAGATGAGCAGATAATAGCTGGCATCCAGGGTGCCGCGTTCCACCAGAAAACTCAGTGTGTAGATGAGGAGCCCGGTTGCCGTCCCCACTGATTTCAACGGAAGCATTCCATCTAACCCTGTAAGTTTATAGAACTCCAGTTGGGTAAGACCACAGATTCCAAAAAATAATCCGAAATACGTCCACTCCCCGTTGTACACTCCAAACACAATGACCAGAATGCCGATAATGCCAGTAATGATACGTTGCGTAACGTTGTTGTATTTATTCAAAACGGATATCATCGCGAATAATTTTCAGGGCCCCCATCACACAATCGGGAGCCACATAGATTTCGACGGGACCAAAATGATAGGCCCGATCCTGTTTATCGACCAGCACCGGATTCAACGCATGGTCTTCCAGCACGGATTTGACAATTTCCGCCTGGTACCGCTGTTGGGTAGTATATACTTTCTGCCACTTACTGTTCATACGGTTGCTTCGGCTTGGTCAGTTGGCGAAACTGAAACAGCAAAAAGGCCCCGCCGATCACGGCAGCCAGTATCATTGGCCAGGCAATAGCCTCTGTGGCCTCCATATCAATATCAGTCACTTCCTGCTGATACAGATATAACATCACCAGCGTGAAACCATTGTTAATAAAGTGGGCAAAGATCGCATACCATAAGTTGCCTGACCAGTAAAATAAATACCCAAATAAAGCACCCAGCAACAAGCGGGGAAAAAAACCATAAAACTGTAAGTGAATAGCACTAAACAATAATGCCGCTCCCCAAATGGCCAGATGCGGATTGCTGAACAGCTTCTGAAGTTTTGGCTGCACCAGTCCCCGGAACAGAAATTCCTCTCCAATGGCCGGAAGCACCGCAATCACCAACAAGCCCACCAGCAAACCACTAAAGCTGTCGAAGCGGGTCAGGTACTCGGTTAACTCCTTCAATTCTTCTTCTTTCCCTTTGGCCCACGCCTCAAAAGAGGGCGAAAGCTGGCTCAGATCCAGGTTCATGTTCCACTCTATGATGATGGAGTTGGCCAGCATAAAGGCCACCACCAACAGAAATACCAGCCCCAACACCATCAATTGGGTTTCGTAGCGGGCGGTGAGTGGAGAAGACCGTTGCTGATCGATCAGGCGCTGATGCAACATGGGGGCCAGAATGAACCCAAATAGCGAACTCGCGGCTTGCAGTATCAGCAGTGAAGCCTTGGCCCGGGGCGAACCCATCGGGTTACCCAAAGCCTGCACAATACCCTGAAAGTCGTAATCAAACAAGGGAAGCATACCCATAAACGCCACAAACTGTCCGACAAACAACCCCAGCAGCACAAATCCCACGAGAATTAACAGCGATGAGAAGACGCTGGTTTTGCGCACGAGGGTCGGTTCAGTATCCTCTATAAAACTCATAAATCTTTTTGCCTCGGTTCTATTCTAAACCCCACCGTACCCGTTTATGTTACCAAACTACGAAAGAGTTAGACAATTTTAAAAGAAAAATAATACAGGACAAAGTTACGGAAACTTCTGACTTTCTTTCCGTATACATCCCATAGAAGCTTTCCTTAAGCATCTTTGTATATTTGCGATTTCATCATAAGACATAAACAGTGGTACGTATTGGTTCAATAGACGTTAGTGACTTTCCTTTATTGCTTGCTCCTATGGAAGATGTGAGCGATCCGCCCTTTCGAGCGGTATGCAAAAAGTATGGCGCAGACATGATGTATACCGAATTTATTTCGGCTGAAGGGCTCATCCGCGATGCTACCAAGAGTGTGGAGAAGCTGGATATTTACGATTATGAGCGGCCCATTGGCATTCAGATTTTCGGAGATAAGATTGAATCCATGCGCGAGGCGGCGGCCATTGCCGAAGCGGCCCAACCCGAACTGGTAGATATCAACTACGGCTGTCCGGTAAAAAAAGTGGCCTGTAAAGGAGCGGGTGCCGGTATTCTGCTGGACCTGCCCAAAATGCAGGAAATGACCCGCGAGATTGTGGAGCGGGTCCAACTGCCCGTGACGGTGAAAACCCGCCTGGGCTGGGATGAGCACACCATCAAAATCGTAGAAGTAGCCCAACGGTTGCAGGATGTGGGCATTCAGGCGCTCTCCATCCACGGACGCACCCGTAAACAAATGTACAAGGGCGAAGCCGACTGGAATCCTATTGCCGAGGTAAAGAACCACCCTGACATTCATATCCCGATTTTTGGCAACGGAGATATTGATTCGCCCGAAAAAGCCCTGGAATACCGCAATCGCTACGGAGTGGACGGTATCATGATTGGCCGCGCTGCCATTGGCTATCCCTGGATCTTCCGGGAGATCAAACACTTCTTCCGCACTGGCGAAAAGCTGGCCCCACCGACTCTGGAAGAACGGGTGCAAACGGCCCGGGAGCATCTTGAGTTCTCCGTGCGCTGGAAAGGAGACCGGAAGGGTATTTTTGAAATGCGCCGCCACTACACCAATTATTTCCGGGGCATCCCCAACTTTAAGCCTTACCGACAACGCCTGGTGGAAGCTCCTACCTTTGCGGAAGTATCCGAAATACTGGAAGAGGTCGCTACTGCATTTGCCGGATACCAACAGGAGGCGGCGCTCTGATGGAACAATCTTCTTCCCGCCGCTCAGCAATTGCTGCCTGGGGGGCTTTGCTGCTACTCGCGTTGATCTGGGGCAGTTCTTTTATTCTCATCAAAAGAGGGTTGACAGCTTTCTCGGGTAGTGAGGTCGGGGCTTTGCGTATTGTCTCGGCAGGAGCTTTTCTGCTCCCGGTGGCCCTGGCTGCCCTGCCCAAACTATCCCGCCAACAATGGGGTATCTTGCTGGTAATCGGGCTGTTAGGAAGTTTGATTCCGGCATTTCTATTTGCCTGGGCGCAGACGCAGCTGAGCAGTTCCGCCACGGGGATCATCAACGCCATTACTCCGCTGAATGTGCTGGTGGTGGGAGCATTATTCTTTCATCAGGCCATTAACCGGAAACAACTGGTAGGCTTGGGAGTTGGCCTGGCAGGCACGATCCTGCTCATTCTGGCCGGCTCATCTGGTACGCCGGAAGGCGGCATCAGCATATATGCGCTGCTGGTCGTGGGGGCTACGCTCTGCTACGGGTTCAGCTCCAATATCATCAAACACTTCACCAGTGACCTGACTCCCCGCACCATCACGGCAGTGTCCTTATTACTGGTACTGCCCATTGCGTCAGTATACTTGTTCGGTTATTCTTCTTTTATCCCTACGCTTGAGCAGGAAGCAGCCTGGTGGCCCTTTCTGGCGATTGTCACACTGGGAGTGGTGGGAACGGCCCTTGCCCTGATCATCTTCAACAAACTGATACAGATCCGTACTCCGGTATTTGCCACCTCAGTCACCTACCTGGTCCCGATGGTAGCCATCCTCTGGGGATTTCTGGATGGCGAAACACTGACGTACCTGCATTTTCTCGGCATGGCCGCCATCCTGGGTGGAGTATATATTGCGAACCGCCTCTAACAAAAATTAGCCCGTCCAGCGATCGATAAACTGGTTGAATTGTTCTTTGTACTGGTTGCTGACGGGAATGCTTTCCTCGCCAATCTGCACACTATTGCGGCTCACCGCTTTGATCTGCTCCAGAGAAATAATATACGACCGGTGAATACGCATGAACCGCCGCGACGGTAGTTTTTCCTCCAGCGTTTTCATATTGATCAGGCTCAACAGGGGCTTGGTACTGCTCAACAAGTATACTTTTACATAGTCCTTCAGCCCCTGGATGTAGCGGATGTCGCAGAAGGCCACACGCACCAACTGATACTCTACTTTTAAAAACAGGTATTCTTCCTCCGGTTCAGCAGCCAGAGGGGCTTCCTCCGGGATCCGCGATAGTTCGGCATACGCCTGGGCTTTGCTGACTGCCCGCAGGAACTCTTCGTAATTGAACGGTTTTAACAGATAATCCAGCGCATCTACCCGATAGCCTTCGATGGCAAACTGGTCATAGGCTGTGGTGAAGATGATCCGGGGTCCGGATAGCTTCCTCCCCCGATCCAGTACCCGGGCCAGTTCTATCCCGCTCAGGTCAGGCATCTGGATATCCAGAAAAATCAGGTCTACGGATTGTTCGTGCAACACTTTTAGGGCTTCTACGGCACTGCTAAACCGACCGACGAGCTCCAGAAAGGGCGTTTGCGCGATGTAGGTACAGACCATGTCCAGTGCAAAGGGTTCATCATCCACGGCAATACACTTCAATGTCGTCATGATATCTCCAACGTAAGTTGTACCAGAAAGGTGTTTTCCGGGGCCTTTTCGTCAATGAAAAGTGAATAGCGGCCGGGGTAGAGCAAGTCCAGCCGACGGCGGGTATTCACCAGCCCGATACCACTGGGCTCTTCCGGCACCACGCTTTTGGCCGTGAAGATGGTATTTTTTACCTCCAGATGCAGACTCCGCTGTTGCTGACGAATGCCAATGCGGATGGAGCCGGGCGACTGGGTGCTGACGCCATGTTTGAAGGCATTTTCCACGAAGGGCAAAAACAGCATCGGTGCCATGAAGGTATCGTGCAACGCGTCGGGATACTCAAAAGTCACTTCCACTTTATCAGTCAGGCGAAGTTGCATCAGTTTGATGTAATCCTGCAAAAAGGCAATTTCCTGGCTCAGCAGGGTCACATCTTTTCGGGTTTCATAAAGCACGTAACGCATCATGCGCGACAAGGTGTGCAGGGCCTGCCGAGCGGTGTTCACATCCGACAGCGTCAGGGCATAGATGTTATTCAGCGTATTGAAAAAGAAGTGCGGATTGATCTGCGCCTTCAGAAAAGAAAGCTCCGAGCTGATCTTCTGCTGCTCCAGATCTTGCCGCAGTTGTACATCCTTCTGCCATTTCTGCACGGTTGCCACACTCGTGCTCACCCCCAGCACCAGCAACGCGAGAATTAAAACAAACGCATCAAATAAGGAAATTCGTCCGGGTGGCGGAGGGTCATTACTTTCGGGGTGAAAGGCCCGATGCATCAGTTCGGGAAGGTTAATTCCGATTTCAATCATTTTCACCAGAAGCATGAGTGCCACGGCTGTCAGCAGCACCATGAGGAGAAACCAGCTAATTTTGTTGTAAAACAACAAGCGGGGCACCCACACCCAGGCATTCAGGTAGAAAACCCCAATCAGCAGAAAAAACAGCACTCCCTGCTTTGCCCAGAACTGTACCGGAAACGTGACCTGCATCGACGTCTGCCAGTACAACGGCTGAAACACCAGCAGTAATACTCCCATCAGTACCCAGATCAGTAGCTGGGTCAGCGGAGAACGGAACGAACGGATCGACCAGGGAGGCATAAGCTAAATGAATGAAGGATGACTGATGAAGCATGTTTTGCCCGGCACTTTTTATCTGCATTACCAGCTGATAACAACAGAGCGTGCCCGGACTTTCTGAATAAACGTACGGTTTTACGGCAATTCAAGCTACTAAAATCTATGGTCTGGGCAAATATGCCGACAGAATCAATTTTCCGGTCTATCACTGGGCCATCCTGCGGTCGTAGATAAAAAAAGTGATTTTGATCGGTAAAAAAGTCCCTATGGTCGGTTTGTTTGGGCAAGCTGTCTATTCCACTTTCCCTCTTTCGCAAAAGCCCGTTAATTCAACCATGCTGAAGGCAGGCAGCTCATGCATCTCACTTGGTCTGCTGCTGGCAAAGCATCACTGTTTCTCTAAAAATTCACCCCCAACCATGACGAATTTATTCCGGCTTTTACTTTCTTCTTTCCTGCTACTGTTTTTACTGGCTGGCTCCGAATCAGCCTGGGCCCAGCGACCAGCAGGAAATACAACCCAGGTTCCGAGCGAGACTGCCCCCAGTGGAACTGCCCCCAGTGGAACTAGCGCCGGAAAAAACACTCCGCAAGGTAGCGGAAAAATTAGCGGTACCGTACTGGACAAAGACACCCAGGAACCCGTGCCTTACGCTACGGTAGCATTGGTGGACACCACCACCTCCCAGCCGGTAGACGGAACGGTGGCCGATGATCAGGGGAAATTTCAGCTCAAAAATATTCCGGAAGGGCTGTATACGCTTACCATCAGCTTTATCGGGTATGAAGCGTTTTCTGTAAAATCAGTAGAAATTACCGGGAAGGAAAACAACCTGGACCTGGGCACCTTATTACTGGCATCTGAAACCAGGGAGCTGGATGAGGTGGTGGTGCAGGGACAGCGGCAGCTCATTGAAGAGAAGGTGGACCGCACGGTATACAATGCCGAAAACGATCAGACCACCAAAGGCGGTGATGCCGCAGATGTACTGAAACGGGTCCCCATGCTTTCGGTAGACCTGGACGGAAATGTATATATGCGCGGTAGCCAGAATGTGAAAGTCCTGTTGGATGGCAAGCCTTCTACCATGACCGCCTCCAGTGTGGCCGATGCCCTGAAACAGATACCGGCCGATCAGATTAAATCGGTAGAGGTGATCACGTCGCCCTCGGCCCGATACGATGCCGAAGGCACCGGTGGCATCATCAACATTATCACCAAAAAGAATCGCTTGCAGGGCGGCTCACTGGGTATTGATACCAGCGTGGGAAACCGTGGGTCTAACCTTGGATTGAACGGCAGCTACCGTCGGGGGAAAATGGGTTTCTCGCTGGGAGGCTTTGGCCGCACTGGCTATAACATTCTGGGCAGCTTTGAGAACACCCAGCTCACCCGCGACACCGACGGAAACGAGATTATGACCACCCAGGCCGCTGATACCCGCACCAACATGCTCTTTGGCCGCTACACCCTGGGCTGGGATTATGACATCAACGATAAAAACTGGATAGCCGCTTCGGCGCAATTCGGAGCATTTAATTTCCGCAATTCGCAGGACCCGCTACTGACCCAAACGTACCAGAACGAGGCGTTGCTCAGCAGCAGTTCACGGAATGTGAATATGGTGAACTTATCGGAGAACATGGACCTGAGCCTGAACTTCGGCCATACCTACGACAAGCCTCAGCAGGAGCTGAGTATTCTGGCCCTCTACAGCCGAAACAACCGTACCAATGATTTTGTGAACGACATCCTCAACCAGAGTGAGGATACTGGAATAGAACGTTTCAAGAATGAAAACCGAAGCTATAACCAGGAGATGACCATCCAGGCGGATTACCAAACCCCTATTGGCGAAAATCAGATGCTCGAGTTTGGTGGTAAGGAAATTCTGCGCAATGTGTCCAGCAACTACCAGTACTATACAGCGGGAGAAGATGGCACCTACGTACCCGTAGAGAATAACAGCCTGAGCAATACCTTCAACTATGACCAGAACGTGATGGCAGGCTACGTGGCCTATACCCTCAATCTGAACAAGTACAGCATCAAGCCGGGCATTCGCTACGAATACACCACCATTCAGGCCAACTTTCAGGATGAGTCGGAAGTGGATATTCCCTCCTACGGCATCTGGGCTCCCAGCCTCAACCTGTCGCGGAAACTGAAGAACGGGAACATGATCAAGGCAGCATATAACCGTCGGATTCAGCGGCCTTCCCTGGAGTTTCTGAACCCCAGCCTACAGGCTTCTAACCCGTTGAACATTACGCAGGGCAATCCCAATCTGGAGCCGGAATACACCAACAACTACGAACTGTCGTACAGCACTTTCATCAAGGGCACTTCGCTGAGCTTCTCTACCTTCATGCGACAGACCGAAGGCTCCATACAGCCGGTACGCAGCGTGCTTGGGCAGGATACCATTTTGACGACTTACCAGAATATCGGCAGCGAGAATGCCTACGGTGTCAGTGTGTTTGCCAATGTGAATATCTCCAATAAATTCTCCCTGAACGGAGGCCCCGATCTGTACTACGCGGTGCTGGACAACAATGTGCCCGACCCGCTCTACCAGGCCAGCAACGAAGGCTGGGTACTCAGCGGCCGCCTCTTCGGTAATTACAACCTCACCGACACCTGGGGCTTGCAGTTCTTCGGATTCTTTCGCGGACGGCAGGTGCAGTTACAGGGCTACCAGACTGGTTTCAGAATGTACAGCCTGAGTCTGAAGAAGGATTTCAACGAGAAGAAAGGCAGTATTGGCTTTGGAGCCGAGAACTTCTTTACCCCTGAGATGAATATGCGTACGGAGGTCAACTCTCCGCTGATCAGCCAGAGCAGTGTGAACACCATGCGAAATATGGGCTTCAAGATCAACTTCAGCTACCGTATTGGCAAACTAAATGCCGACCCTAAGTCAAGACGCCGAAAGTCTATTCAGAACAATGACCTGAAAGAAGGTAATGGTAACCAGATGAATTCGGCTCAGTAAGACCTATAAGATTTTTACGATTACGTTAAAGTTGGATTGAACATCCACAACGGAAAAGCCCGGGCTAGTTTAGCCCGGTTTTTTTATATTGGACTTATGAAAACCAGAACCAGCGTTTATCACCAAAAGTATTTGTACGCCTAATCCTCTTATTTTATGAAAAAGATCATCTTCATCGGCCTTATCGTAGTGCTCATCGGTATTCAGTTTATCCGCCCCGAACGGAACCTGGGCGAGTCCTCCGGCAGCCAGGATATCACCCATGCCATCACCGTGCCGGAAAATGTGCTGAGCATTTTTCAGCGATCCTGCTACGACTGCCACTCCAACCACACCGAATACCCCTGGTACTCCCATATCAATCCCGTTGGGCTGTGGCTCAACAGTCACATTGAGGAGGGTAAAGACGAGCTTAACTTCTCTGAGTTTGCCACCTACGATGTAAAACGGATGGACCACAAACTGGAAGAAGTAGCGGAGGAAATAGAAGAAGGCAACATGCCCCTTCCTCCTTATACGTTGATCCATGGCAATGCCAAACTTAGCGAAGAAGAAATCAACCTCATCACCGAGTGGGTGAAGACTGAACGCGGGAAGCTGGATGTGCCGACCGAACAACCCGTCAGCCTGCGCTAAGCAGCTTATATTACCCACTAGACATTATTCTGATTTTCTTTGAAAGATATGACAGGAAGCGGGTGGCAGGAGGCAGGTCTGTACAGCCTCCTGCCGATCGCCTCCGTTAACGCTGTCCGGTCAGATAAGACTTTAAAAATGGCTTCTTACCTAATGATCGGAATAACCTCTACTTTAATTATCTCCGGTATCCTGTTCATTATCCATAACCATCGGCTGATTCATCTTGGTCCAGACTTCGTGCATGGGTTCCCCTGCACTGCTTTGGCCCTGGTGATCCCAGTCGTCGCCTTCGCGCTCAAACTGGAAGGAGAGCGAAGCACCCACCCGTTCGTCGTCGCGGGAGAAGAACTCGATGTGCTCGGTATAGGTGCCATCTTCAGCTTCATAGGTGCCTCCGCCGGTGCCCCGAAACTCTTTGGTCTCGTAGTTGAAGGCAGCCCACTGAAAACGGTTGCCCGATAAGATCTTCACCGTCATGCGCGGACCGGGCTGGCGACGATCGCCTTCGTTGCCAGCCTCATCCACCCGGGTAGCAAACAGCCAGGTGCCGGTGAGGGGCGTGGTTTCTTCCGGCATCCGTTCCCATACCATCTTTCCCGCAGAGGCATTGTTCAGGGTAAACTGCTCGTCCGTCAGCTCGGCCTGGAAGTTCTGGGGCACGCGCACCAGTTGAGGTTGCTGGGAATGGAAGTCGTAGGTAAGCTGGTACTGATCGTCCTCCAGCTTATAGTTTCCGCCTCCGGCACTCACAAAGCTCCCATCCGACTGGTATTGCCCGAACATGAAGTATCCATCCTGGCAGATGGCCACTACTTCATCAGTGACGGGCTGCCCGTTAACGCTGGCCATTTTCCAGCTTCCGTTGAGAGAAGACTGCGCCCAGGTGGGCAGGAGGGCACTTGAGAGCAAGAGTGCAAGGCTGAGGAATAAAGTTTTCATAGGGTATTGGGTTGTTGGATTATCAACGTAAGATAGGCAAAGTTGCGGAAAGTTCTATGTACTACACGCTCTTACATTGGCTATTGTAGTTATCCTTTACATCATTTAAGAGTGGAATAAGTAAGCTTAACCAATGGGTCTACTGAATTAGTCATTTCATTCGTTTATTATTCGGACCAGTATTGATATAGACGATGAACACATAAGCGAGGCCCTACCCCTGAATGTTAACCGGAAAAAGGGAGCTACTGAACTTGCCTTACGAAGCGTGAAGGAAGAGCGGCCCGTCAGGATATTCGCCAAAGGCATAGAAAGGTAAAATATGGCCGAAATACGGTCAAGACATCCATTTTATTTCTACCTAGGATTCGTTTTGGTACAACTGGCAGATATTATTTTTCAGGAAATCACCTCTTCTACTAAACATATGACGTGGTTTCTAACTTCATGGTAAAACTTGTATCCATATGTCGCAATCTTCCATTGAAGTCTGGCCGGGAAAACCCTATCCGCTAGGGGCTACCTATGATGGGCAGGGCGTTAACTTTGCCTTATTTAGCGAACACGCCACGGCGGTTCACCTGTGTCTGTTTCACGACCCCGACGATGACCACGAATACGTCTGCATCCGGGCCAGGGAGCAAACTGACCATGTGTGGCACCTCTACCTACCCGGCATCCAGCCCGGACAGGCCTACGGCTACCGCGTGGATGGTCCCTTTGAACCGACGCAGGGGATGCGCTTTAATCCTAACAAACTGCTGCTGGACCCTTACGCCAAAGCCATCAATGGGCGTATTACCTGGAACAAAGCCATGTTCTCCTACCCCATCGACTCCGACGACCCGAATCGCGATATGCTGTTTAATAAAAGCGATGACACCGCGGGGATGAATAAATCTATTGTCATTGACCCGGCCTTCGATTGGGAAGGAGTAGAGCCACCACGAACGCAATTGCACAATAGCATTATCTACGAGGTACACGTAAAGGGCATGACCAAGCTTCATCCTGAAGTGCCCCTCGAAGAAAGAGGTACCTACCGGGGTCTCGCCCACCCGTCAGTCATTGAGTACTTTCAGAAGTTAGGTGTCACTGCTCTGGAACTGATGCCCGTGCACCACTTTGTACACGATAGCGTTTTGGTAGACCGGGGATTAGCGAATTACTGGGGCTACAATTCTATCGGCTTTCTGGCCCCGCACTCGGAGTACGCCGCCAGCGGTAAGCTCGGCGAACAGGTGCGGGAGTTTAAGGAGATGGTGAAAGCATACCACCGGGCCGGGATCGAGATCATTCTTGATGTGGTATACAACCATACCGCCGAAGGCAACCATTATGGTCCTACCCTCTGCTTCCGGGGCATTGATAATTCGGTATACTACCGGCTGGTAGAGGATAATCCCCGCTACTACATGGACTATACCGGCACGGGCAATAGCCTGAGCATGCTCAGTTCGCGCACCTTGCAACTGGTGATGGATAGCCTGCGCTACTGGGTATTGGAAATGCACGTAGACGGTTTCCGCTTTGATCTGGCCTCTACCCTGGCCCGGGGCCTACAGGAGGTGGGTAAACTCTCTACCTTTCTGGATACCATCCACCAGGACCCGGTGATCTCGCAGGTAAAGCTGATTGCCGAACCCTGGGATGTGGGGGAGGGCGGCTACCAGGTGGGTAACTTCCCGGTGCTGTGGGCCGAATGGAACGGCAAGTACCGCGACTCAGTGCGGCAGTTCTGGCGAGGCGATGAAACCGGAGTGGCCGAGATTGCCAACCGGCTGAGTGGCAGCAGTGACCTATACCAGGCCGACGGGCGTAAGCCAACGGCCAGCATCAACTTTGTGACGGCCCACGATGGCTTCACCCTGCACGATCTGGTGAGCTACAACGAAAAGCATAACGAAGCCAATGGTGAGAACAATAACGATGGCGAATCGCATAACCTAAGCTGGAACTGTGGGGTGGAAGGCCCGACGGATGATCCGGACATCATCGCGCTGCGCGAAAAACAAAAGCGCAACCTGATGGCGACGCTGATCCTGAGCCAGGGCGTGCCCATGGTTACGATGGGCGACGAATACGGCCGCTCCAAAAACGGCAACAATAACACCTACTGTCAGGACAACGAACTTACCTGGTTTAACTGGGAATGGACCGAGGCGCAACAGGCCTTCTTCGACTTTACGCAGCATCTTATCAGTATCCGGCAGGACTCGCCCATTATGCACCGCCGCCGCTTCTTTCTGGGGCGCCCTATTCGGGGAAAAGACATCCGCGACATCCGCTGGCTCCGTACCGACGGCAAAGACATGACCGACAATGACTGGAACTCCTCGTATGTGCGTTGCCTGGGCATGCTGCTCAACGGCCACGCCATGGATGAAGTAGATGAGCGAGGCCAGCGCATTACCGATGACGTTTATTTGCTGTTAATCAACAGCTACTGGGAACCGATACCCTTTCTATTTCCTAAAAAGCAGCACTTACAGGGGCACTGGAAAATATTGGTGGATACGCAACAGGCTGGCATTCAGGAAGAAGACAAGACCCTAACCAAAAAGTTGGAACTCGCCCCCCGGTCGCTGCTTTTACTGGAGCGGCAAGGCCCGGATGAAATTCCTGATTAAGGATGGCTATGTTCGTC
>JAVKCN010000065.1:0-9329 GCA_040222715.1 Cyclobacteriaceae bacterium
GACGAAATGTGGAGTTTTGTTGGCAAACGTGAAAACAAGCGGTGGATCTGGATAGCCCAATGTCGGGAAACTCGCCAGATCATAGCTTTCCATATCGGTAGCAGAGGCAGAGAAGCCGCTAGAGAACTATGGAAGAAAATACCAAAATCCTTGAAAAAGTATGGTCTTTTCTACACCGATGATTGGGATGCTTACCAACAGGTATTGCCCGAGGAGAGGCATATTATCTCAGACTATAAAAAGGACACAAACCATGTTGAAAGGTTTAACAATACCCTTAGGCAAAGAGCCAGTAAATTGGTCAGGAAAGCCCTTTCATTCTCTAAAAGTGAGGAAAATCACTATGGAGCTATAAAATATTTTATCGCTCAATATAACTTGAGCTTACAATCTAAAGGGACGACTTTGTAACACTACCAAATTAATATCCACAATAAATTTTTTTTAGTGAGTTAGGGTGACTTTTAGACAACATCTCCATGAAGGGTAAAATTTATTCAACCCTATTTCTAAACCTATCATGAAACTATTTAGCCAATTAACCCTCGCTGTGGTAACAGCTTCATTTTTTCTTGCTGCTTCCTGTACTGATGACCCCTGCGAAATTGATCCTTCTAATTGCCAGCCGGATGATGAGATTGTCGGACAAAAGGGCAATCCTCAGTTTAACTTACAGTTCACCGGGGAAGTAGATCTGGATCTGTACGTAGAGGACCCCGCCGGAAACATCATCTTCTGGGAAAACAGTTATTCATCATCCGGCGGTCAGCTGGATGTAGACTGCGAATGCAGTAATTGCCCCAACGGCCCCAACGAAAATATTTTCTGGCCCACCGATGGATCGGCACCCCAGGGTACTTATCGTTACTGGATAGAATACTATGGCTCCTGCGATTTCAGTAGTTCGTCTGCTTCGTATACCGTACACGTTCTGGAAAACGGAAGTGTCGTAGATACCCATACTGGCAATTTGTCTTCCAGCCAAACCTCCGTCTGGACCTATACTCACTAATCTCTTTCTTTATTACTTAAACTATCTATACCATGAGAACTTTCATTTTGCTGCTGGTTATAGCAGCCCAACCCCTCTTTGCCCAAACTTCACTGGATCGTATCCAGAAAACCGACCAGTCCTTCATTGAAGGCAAGGTAACCAGGATTACCGATGAGTACATTGAATACAAACATGCCCGGAACATGGAAGGGCCAGTTTATACGATTGCTCGAGATCAGGTAAGCTCTATTACATATAGCAATGGCTTTCAGGAAGAGATGAATACTGTATCCGCTGCTCCTGGCACTGCACCATCGGCAGCACCTGTCCCTTCTAACTCGTCCACTCAATCGCCCACTTACTACCCTACGCAACCGGCCTATCCATTAACGATGAACCCTCAGGCGTCAAAGTACGCAAACGCTAATCCTCGTGAGCCGTTGTTGGCCGGAGTGCTATCCCTAATTATCCCCGGAGCCGGGCAGGTGTACAACAAGCAGTATGGTAAAGGGATTGCCATGTTCGGGGCCAATGTTGCCAGTTGGGTGCTGGCAGCAAATAGTGTGGTCAATACGTATGACTACGATGCGCTCTACAATGGCTACTATGAAGAGCCGGACAACACCGGCACCTTTGTCTGGCTGGGACTGGCCGTAGCCACTAACCTCTACTCGGTCATTGACGCGGCAGTATCGGCAAACAAAATCAACGAGCGCTACGGCCTGATCTCCCGCCTGAAAGTAGAACCGCAGACGCAGTTTACGCTGCAAGGTAGTCCGCTACAACCTACCTGGGGTGCCAAGCTTACCTACTCACTTCGCTAATTTTCAATCTTAAATTCGCTTAACGATGAAAAACAAAAACATAATTCTTAGCAGCTTGCTATTTGTAGCCGTAACAATATTCTCTTCCTGTGAAGAAATCATTGACCCGCCTGAGCCACCTGAAGAAACTGCTTCAATCATCATTGCTTCTATTTCGCCAGAGGAAACCTACGTCAAGGCTGCTTTAGATCTGCAAACCAACATATCGTTTGATACCTTGTCTAACTATAGTATCTCTATCGGAGGAGAACCCGCTGAGGTAGTAGAAACGAACGGCACGACCGTGACGGTGAAAGTGCCCCTAGAACTTTCACCCGGAGAACATCTTGTCTCCCTATCTCACGGTGGTGAGAGTATTTCCAGTCCGAGTCAGTTGAATGTACTGGATCATGCGGAGCTGACCGTAGAAGGAGTAGCAATGGCTTTAACTGAAAACCCGGAATATCCGATTGTGGCGATAAATGAAGAAGGAGAGGTTCTGATGCCAATTTTTACTAATCCTGATAACGAGTCTCCTTCCGGTGCTGTTTACATTCACAATGATATACGTACATACATGTCCTTTGACGAATCCTTGCTTCCGGAGATCGTCAATACCGCCGGTTATACCATGTTATTTGCCAACTACACCGATGTCTCTTTTGATGTAGCTGTTATTAGTCCTGACGGAGAGCTTAGCATACATCGAAATCTGGAACATGCCGAGTTAGGAAACTCGCGAAATGCCCGAAGAGAATCAGCCGGATCACTTGGCTCCTTAGCTGATGCGGCCTCTACATTCAGCATTGCCGGATGTCTGTTTGGCGACCCGATGTTGGCGGCTGGTGTTCCCGCTGCAGCTGTTAATGGTATTGCTCACTGCCGGTCTCCGCTGATGACCACTGTCAATGGAGCATTGTACAGTGCTCCGATCAGCAGCATTGAAAATAGCGCTCCTGCTTTTGGAGTTTATTCCAATGATTTTGGCTGCGATCAGGTAATGCGTTCACCTTACCGTGAGTCGGTTACTGACTGCTCTGAGATTCTAGTAACCGAAGGCATTGATCTAGATTTGGCTTCCCGTCTGTTACGCGATAAGCACGCTGAAAGTCTTGAACTGGCCCGTCAGTCATTGCAGTATGGTGGAGGAGATGTGCAAATCACCCTGACCTGGGACAATACTTCGGATATGGATTTGCATGTGACAGAACCCAATGGCGAAAGAATCTATTATGACTATCCTACTAGTAGCAGTGGAGGTATGCTGGATGTAGATGATATCGATGGATATGGCCCGGAAAATATCTTCTGGTCTCAGGGACAATCCCCGCAGGGAATTTACCAGGTAGAGGTAAACCACTACGAAGGTGAATCAGCAGCGAACTTCACGGTGCTGGTGCAATCCCTAGGTGAGACCCGGCAGTATACCGGTAATCTGGCTCCTTACGAAACCATAAGTGTAGTTACTTTTACCCTTGGTGAAACATTGCCTGAAGGACGGTTTGAACCAGCTAATTTGAATGCCCGAGTGCTTACTTCTAAAAAATGAGAAATTAAAAAGGGACTATTTCAATGATTAGCTCCTGTTTTACCCCTTTTTGGGTATTGCATGTAACTTATAGAATTGATTTATTTACGCTGACCTCACCTTATATCTTCGCTATGTTGTTAAAACCTACCTTATTGCTCACATCATTTCTTGTGTTTATTTCTTGTTCTCTCTTTGCTCAAGAAAGTAAAAAAGAAACTAAAATTGACAGTACGATCCCCATTATTACGTGGAATAGTAAACTGAAATCATTTGATAAGGAACTTCCTTTTGATCAGAGTTTCTACATCAGAATACCCAAGAAAAAAGAACAGAAATTAATTGATTTTACCATTAAAGGAAGCAAAAAACCGCAGAAAGGAGAATCGCCCCACTCATTTACTAGACTAGAAGGAAGAAGAATGCAAAAAGTTTATGAACTAAAGTCTCAATATAAAATTAAAGATTTAAAGGATAGAAAACTTGTATTTCTCAGTAATGATAGAAACAAAAAAAGCGGAGAAGATAGCGTTTTCGTAAAGATTGAAGATAAAAACATATCCACCAGCGATACCGAGATTTATGTTAAGATTTTTCCGCTTAACCCAAACGCATTTTATGGATTTAGTTATACTTTAGAATTAGATGGTAAGATATTATCAGGTGATATTGATAGTGAGTATAAGACACCTAATAGTAGAGATACACTTTTTGTAATAGCAAAAAACCTAACTGCCAGTTTTTATTCGTTGACAGCCAGTGTAGAAACACCTTTAAACGAAACTCAAACAAGAATTGAGGAAAATAAGAATTTAAATAAACGCGTGGAGTATGAAGCTAGATTCGACGCAGCAGCATTCTTTGAAAGTTCTAAATACCCAGACCAATTCGATACAACTGGATACAAAAGAACTCTACAGGCAAAATATGACTTGCTTTTAGTGGAGGATCAGAATTCTGAAAGTGTAAAACCTCCTGTGTCATTAGATACCTTAAATAAATCCGATAACCCAAACGAAAACACTGCTTATAACAAAATAAGAAATTTCATTAAAAGAGGCGAGAGAGCTCAAGCTATTGATTATTTGGTGACTTATGATTCATTGCGTGACATTTCTAGAGTTGATGATAAAAAAAACAATTTTAGTTACAGAATTAATACCCTAAAACAATTAAATAAGTCAATAGACACAATTAATTTCGCCTTAAAGGAATTCCTTAATGGTTATGATAGCTTAATTAAATTTCTTATTAATTGCGAATCTTGTGACAACCAAAATGTTAATGAAAATCTGATAAGCAGTAACATCCAACCCTATTTAATTCCCCATTCGTTAAGAATGGGTAGCGATAGCACAAAAGCAAGAGGTTATATAGTTCAAGGGCGTTTAGCTATGAACTACCAATCTATAGATTCTCTAGTTCAGATTAAAGAGATAGATAAGAGGCGAAAAAATGTAGTTACTACTATTAATTTCTTAGAGAAGATAACTAAGCTTAACTGGTATGATACCACTAGTAGCTATACATCATTGAGAACTATGGATAACTTCAAAAGTAAGAAGATAAAATACGACTCACTACTCTTAGTAGAAAAGCAGCTAAGTAAAGATCTTATTTCCTATGAACTTAGAACAGATAAAGGTATAAGAAAGCCTCTTGCGAACTATATTGTAGAAGAAAGTGGTGGTACGACAGGTTCAGATTTAACAACTAAATCAAAAAGCAAATTTACTGTACGCCCGGATATAGGGGTTGGCCTTGCATCAAACATTATTGATGCTGACGAAACATCAAATTCATTCTTTAAATTATTCCCATTTTTTGGAGTAAGATTTAATTTAAGGCCTATCAATCCCGATTTACCACTAAAGCAGGTGCTATACAAAAATTTCTTGCATCGGTCTTCAATTAATATTTCGTATTCACCAACTTCCGTCTCAAATAACTCCACTAGATTTGATCTCTTTGGTAGTAATAATCTCTTAGTAGGTTATGGTTACAGAATAAATAATGCATTCAATTTATCTGCTGGGGCACTTCTCTTCAGGCGGAAAACTACTGAATCTCCATTTGTAAGTAATAAGGAACTTGCCGCTATGCCCTATGTGGCACTTACTTTAGACTTTGATATTGTCAACACCTTAAAATCATTAGCCAATGCATTCGGTGCCAAAATTCCCTAAAATTTTAAAGAATATATTTTTGATGATTATACTCATAACAACCAGTTGTTATGATGAAGAGGATTATGACCTCACGTCAATAGAAGTCTTCAAAATGTTAGATGTTGAGACATCTATTGACATAGAGAATGATTCTATTCCTGCTGATGGCAATAGCAAGGTAGCCTTTACTTTTAAATTTCCATCAGATGCAGATTCTAGTCTTACATCACTCAGATTAATTGCCTCAAATGGTGCTTTTTTAGAATCTAAGAAAGATACACTTAAAATAAATTATTTGGAGACAGCAAACTCTTTGGAAGGAGAAGAAAATACAAAAGAGGCAATGGCTACGTTAGTTGCTTCAACCACTCCGGGCGAAAGTAAGGTTAACGTCA
This sequence comes from Cyclobacteriaceae bacterium, assembly GCA_040222715.1. GTDB lineage: Bacteria > Bacteroidota > Bacteroidia > Cytophagales > Cyclobacteriaceae > Tunicatimonas. The sequence continues at coordinate 5,889 of JAVKCN010000065.1, forward strand.
GAATCTTAAACTACGAAGAAGACTATACCATAACATTTTACAAAGCTTTTCCGAGTGCCGTTTCTTTATCTTCTGATGTAAACTATATAAAAAACGATACTCTTAAAGAGATAACTCTAACAGCAGCAATTAGCAGCTCTAATGGAGTGGTATCTCAAGGCACTACTGCTTACTTTTCATGCGATCACTGCGATCAGGACGATCCATCTATTGTTGGATTCTTCAAAAGTGATCAAATCAATTCCAACTCGCAGGGGAATGCTAAAGCTAGCTTTGTTTTTACGGATACATCGTACGATGGAAATATTTTATTTTCGGTAAGAGTAAACAGAGAGGAGAAAGAAAATGGAAGTGAGAATGAATGTGATGTTGAAGGAGGTTTCTGTTATCAGGATACGGTAACTATAAAAGTAATAGAATAGCAAGCAGATACTATGTATTGTAATTTATTAAATCTTAGAAGTCACTATTCATGCCTAAACATATCATCTTCATTCTACTGCTAATTTGTACATCTCATATCAGTTTAACCCACGCACAAACACCAAAAGATGCGTCTGGTGTGGTATATGAGGATGGATACTTATATATAGTTGGTAATAAAAGTAATCGTTACATTTTTAAGTATAATGTTGACATAACTACTTTAGAAGTAAGCAAAACGCCTAAAATTAAGCTTAATAAAAGTCTGAAGATTACAAAGAGAAAAGCTAAAGATTTAGAAGGAATTGCTTTGTTGAATGGACAACCAGTCGCGCTTTCTGAAAATAGTTGTAAAGTCTATACTGACAAGCGAGTTCTTATGAATTATTCTACTATTGGAGAGACTGAAGAGCGTCATAATAAGGGGTTAGAGGGGTTAGCAATAGAAAACATAGACAATAACTCTTCTAAGGTAGCAACACTTTGGGAAGGAGGCTGGCATGATCAATCTGTTTATAATCCCTTTATTATTATTCATAGTTTAAAACATGATCTGGAAAATGAAGCAGGTATTCTCTATGAGGACCATGAAGTATTTAGGTTAGATCAAAATGCACTCGACCACGACCTTAGGCATCGGGTACTAGACAGTACGGATACAGAAACTATCTTGGGATTTAGAGCACCAGAATTATTATGGTATGATTCTAGTCTTATTATCTTGTTAGTTGTTGATTGGGATAAATATTATCATAGAAGATGGCTTTGTAAAATTGATAATACTAGCGATGGATATGAAATTACTGACTATTGTGAGTTATGAGCCGATGATAAATTAGGAGATGAAGTAGATTTGAATTGGGAAGGTATGACTTGGGTAGATGATGCTCATCGTAAAATACTTTTAGTAGCGGATGAAGGTAGAAAACTACCCATGCGAGTAATAGAAATTCCAGCGGACTGGTAAGTCGTTATCATTTCCTCTTATAAATATTCCAATCGTAATCAAAAATTTTTCGTATTTCCATACATTAAACGAAAAGGACTGCGAATCCTTATCAGGGTATTGATAAAGCCGAGAAAGGAATATCGGTTGCATTATTTGAGAAACTATTTAAGCAAAGTGGGTAATCTAAAGCCTCTATTGTTGGCTTCTCAGGATTGGATGTACGAACCATTAGCAACTACAAAAGTCATAAGAAAAATTTAACCAAGACCAATGCGGAACATTTGTTAAAGCTTAAATCATTATTTGAGAAAGGTAAAGATGTCTTTGGCTCAGTAGATGAGTTTACTCGTTGGTTGTGTAAACCGGCTTATGGTTTGGAAGACCGGATTCCTGAGAAACTGCTGCATCATATTTTTGGAATAGAATAGTACAACGGGAGCTAATACGCATTGAGTATGGCGATTTTTCCTAATGCTACTCTACCGCATCAATAAGGCTAAGTAAGCAAACGAATTGGTAGCTTCAGGTATAGAAATCAGGACTTAGGTTGACAGATTTTAGTTTTTGTTAATTTCAGTCAATCAAAATCCTGATCCTATGACACAGAAAGCTCACTCCGACATTCGTCGCAAACTAAAGGTACTTACCTACGCCAAAGAGATCGGTAATGTCCCCGCCGGGTCGGCTCCAAAGCTTGCCGATACTACGGCATTTCCCGTGAGACCTACTATCAATGGAAACGCGCCTATCAAGAGCAAGGGCAAGAAGGTTTAATTAATAGCAAACCTTGCCCAGAAAATCCGAAGCTTCGTACCCCACTTCCGCTGGAAGAGATGATCATCCATATCAGAAAGACCTATCACTTTGGCCAGAAGCGCATCATGTGGTATCTACAGCGATACCACGACATCAAGATTTCTGAAGGTGCTATCTATTATGTTCTAAAAAGAAACGGCTTGAATTTGCTTCCTAAAAACCAGCGTAAGCGGTCTATGAAATCCTTCAAACGCTATGAAAAACAGGTGCCTGGACATCGGGTTCAGACGGTTCGCCGCTGCGATTGATGTGAAGTTTCTTGATTTCAAGAACGTCCACGGAAAAATCGCGCCACGATGGCCATCAAACGTTTTCAGTATACGGCTATTGATGACGCTACTAGAGCCAGAGCCCTTAAGATCTATGCTCGTCATACGCAAAAGAACGCTATAGACTTTGTGAACTACGTGATGGAACGTTTTCCTTTTCGCATTCATACCATTCAAACGGATAATGGACATGAATTTCAGACCCACTTTCACTGGCACTGTGAGGATCTGGGCATGCGGCACGTCTATATCAAACCTGCCAGTCCGCATCTAAATGGCAAAGTTGCCGCAGTGGAACTGAGCGCTCGCACAGAACCGACAAAGAAGAGTTCTATCAACTCATCGAGTATACCGATGACATTGATATTGAGGAAAAACTTCGGGAATGGGAACGGTCGCCGTGCGAATGTTTTATAACTGCCAGAGGCCTCACTCGGCTTTAAGTGGGCAAACACCCTATGAAGTGCTCCACGAACGGCTTTTGCGGCCACCGCGTGGTTGTAACATTTTTCTTTCTCGTTCCACGATGGACTTGGCCCTTCACAAAACCGAGAGGGTGAAGTGAAAGAAAAATGTTATTTTCGTTTGTCAGCCCTAGTTTTGATTCGCACACTTCAGGATTGCAACCGATTGAACGAAGATGGTCAATTCGTTATCTATACCAGCGAGTCATGATCTTTAGCTTGTTTGGAGAACCTCGTATATCGTAGCCATAGTGGTAACGATCAGTCATTTCGTACTATGATCATTTTTGCTCCAGATGATCTTCCTATCCTGACTACTCAGGAATCGGAATTACTAGCAGACTGGCGAAAAGGATTTTGTGATGAGTGTCTGCAATTAGGTATCCGTCCGGTGAAGTAGCCTTTTTGTAATCATGAGTAAGCCATAGCTTAGGGGCAAAAAGATATGGCAGAATTGAAAAATGCATCCCAGATGTTCCCTCTGGTAGAAACTTGGCTGCAAAGCGGGCAGACACAAGAA
>JAVKCN010000066.1:0-9940 GCA_040222715.1 Cyclobacteriaceae bacterium
AGCCGCTTCAATGGCCACTTTGCTTTTGAATGAGGCACTAAAACGTCTTCTTTTCCCTTTTGTTCCCATAGCAGTTAATTTAGAGATTTTAACCACCATTTTACACCTTAATTACCTGTCCAGTTTTTGGGGACTATTATAGATATACATTACTGCTCCATTGCTAATTTTTCAATATTTCTATCCTAACCAAAGTACAATACCAAATAATATGCTTTGTATAGGAATTATGATACTTAGCTTATTAAGGTTTTTAATCAATAGGTATGGGTAAATTAATTTAATGGGTAATAACGACCATTCACCGAAACTAAAGTGCTTTTCATCTTAATTGATCAAAGCAAGTTTGTTTTTAGGATTATGTTTGTATCATAATTCAATTAAAAAATATAATTAATTAACAAACTAAGTTTATGAAAAAGCTAAATCTATTTGTTGCAGCATTATTAGTAGTATGGGCGCAAAATCTAATGGCCCAAGACAACAATGATACTAATATGGCTACTCACCAGCTTGATGTGAATGTACCTGAAGTGGCAATCTTAGACATTTATGATGCGAATACAGGGTTTGAAGCTGGAGCCATTACCATGGATATGAGCAATGTAACCATGGTAGGGACCAACGCTGAGGCAGGTTTGTATGCTTTCCAAGATATCAGCTATTCCAATTTATATTTAAACTATACAAGCGTAACAGGACAAAGCGGTTCTGGATATGATGTAACTCGTCAGATTGATGTTCAGTTCGAACCAGGTAGTACTTTTCCTGGCAGCTTGGATTTGCGAATCACTCCAGAAGCTCCTGTAATCATTGCTAATGGCGGTACTGCAAACTCAGCTGGGACAGTTACTGCTGGTGGTGTGGCTTTAGGAGTAACTACTCCCGTGGGTACGGATGCACTTCTGGTAAGCAGTATAGAAAGTGTTTATACTGGAGATGAGAACTATGGGGTTAAACTTACCTATAGCCTAGAACAGAATGGAAACTTTTCATCTTACCAGGCAGGTCTTTATCAAGCCACCATACGCTACACACTATCTGATCTATAAACATTTAAATTTCTCACTTCGAATCGGAAGGCTCTTTGACGTGTGTCAGAGAGTCTTTTTTGTGATGGAGGATGTCAACTATTAAAGTGACAATGTGACCATTCATCGATAGATCAATGCGACTGACCGACAAAATGGCTTTTGTTAGATTAATTACCCCGAATTTGTATGATATATACTTTTATAAAACCTATTTGAGAAAACAAAATAGCATATGAAAAGGAATAAGATCGACTATTTAGAAGCGTCAATAGATACACCATTACATCATTACGCATACTTAGCTTCGCTACCATCCCCTTATGTGCATGATAGTAAGAAAGATAGTATGAATAATACTTTAAACATGAAACTTCCTGAATTTGATGCACATGTTATGGGAAGCAAGAAAGAGCGAATGGCTACATTACAGAAAATGGCCAAGACCGGTTGCTGGGAAATACAGTACGCCTCGGATGGGCAGCCCGTGAGCCAGTCGCTATCATGGTCCGATGAGGTTTTTAGGATATATGGCTTTCAGCCTCAGGAAGTGCAGCCCGATGTAGATTTTTTCTACTCCCATGTACACCCTGATGACGTAGAACGTATGAATGAAGCCATCCTGAAAGGGTTAGAAGCTAAAAAAGCGTTTAATGTGGAGCATCGGATCGTATGTAAAGATGGAAAAGTAAAGCATGTTAATCAGCAGGGTGAGTTTGTCTTTACCCATGATGGTCTATTGATTGGTTTAATGGGCATTACGCAAGATATCACAGAGCGGAAGGAACATATTCAAGATATTCAACAAACCAAAGCTAATCTTCAGAACCTTCTTGAAAACACCGATACTGGATACGTATTGCTAAATACTCGTTACGAGGTACTTAGTTTTAACGAACGAGCAAATGAATTATTAAGCTCAGGGTCAGATTTCCAGTTTGAAAAAGGTGCTAACTATTTGGAAGTACTTCCTCCTGCTCGAAAACCTGTTGTTCTATCAATGTTTGAGGAAATATTCAATACAAAGAAGAAGATAAACTATGAAACTAATTATCCTCTAAAAGATGGCACAGAGCAATGGCTAAAAATCAGAATGTTTCCGATCCTTGATCAGGATCATAGAGTGATTGGTATTACAATAGCAGGTGATGATGTTACTGATCAGATCAAGAATATAATGGAAAAGGAGGCTGTGACCGCTAATCTGGTTCAGAGAAACAAAGACCTAGAGCAGTTTGCTTATATCATATCACATAATCTACGAGCTCCTATTGCTAATTTGATTGGGTTATCTCATCTGATTCCCTCACTTGACCCGCAGGATAAGCAGTATCATACCTATATTAGTGGTTTACATGAGTCAGCATTGAAATTAGACGAAGTTGTTATGGACTTAAATACTATTCTTCAGGTTAGAAAAAGCATGCAGGATAGCAAGAGTCAAGTTAACTTGGATAACTTGTTATCTGATATAAGCGTGAGCCTAGCTATGCAATTAGAGGAGGAAAAGGCGGCTCTATTATCGGATTTTTCGGAAGCACCAGTAATTTTCAGTATAAGGCCCTACCTAATGAGTATATTTTCTAACTTAATCACCAATAGTATTAAGTTTAGTCAGCCTGGTGTAAAACCAAAAATACAAATCAGTGCTACTAAGATAGGTGAGCAAGTACGTTTAAGGTTTCAAGACAATGGCCGTGGAATAGATCTACTTAAGTATGGTCATAACCTGTTTAAGTTGTATAAGCGGTTTCATTTAGACGTAGAAGGTAGGGGAATGGGGTTATATATGATACACTCTCAGATAAAAACCCTGGGGGGAAACATTGAAGTAAAAAGTAGCCCTAATCAAGGAACTACCTTTACCATTACCTTACCCAACAAATAGCTTTTTCTCAAACGAATATGTGATTTACCATATCTCGTAATTTCACTTTTCCGTTTTGACGTACTTATCTAATTCATCATAAAGGTTCTCGTTAGAGGACCTTTTATTTTGCCTACAACAGTCTATAAGTACCAAAATTTATTCTTGAAGGGGCATTTAGACCATTCACCTATAGTAAACGTTCATTGACCGAAAGTAAGGGTAATAAGATAATTGATAATTGCATATTTGTAATATAAAATAAGACAAAAAATGGAAAAACTATATGCGATTCTTGCTCTAATGTTGGTTTCTACAGCCGCTCTAGCTAACGTTTCTATAATTAACGGCCTCACTCATATCTATTCTGGCGTTTCCGGCGAGGAAGTTAAAGGAGAAGTGGTTTTGTTAAATACTACTGATAGAAACCAGCGGGTAACATTTGAAATTAATGAAGCTATTTTTTCATGTACGGCTAACCGTATTTTCACCGAACAAAATCCCCACGCTCAATCTTCAAGCTCTTGGCTTGAAGGGGAGGTAATGGACAAGGTGATGGCCCCTCGCGAAAAATACATCTATCGATTTACCATTCATATTCCCAATGACCTTAGTCTTCAAGGTTCGTATTGGTCGGTATTGATGGTTTCGGTGGATAATCCTATTAAAGAAGAACTGCTTACTAATAACATTGGCCTTAATACTAAAATCAGATACGCGGTAGGTTTACTGACGCATGTCAATAGTTTTGACGAGGTAAATCTTGATTTTGAGAAGGTTGATTTAACTCTTGATACGCTCTCGTATGAGAAAGCATTAGATATCAAAGTGCGAAATGATGGTACCTTTATTGAAGGCGTTGAACTTACACTGGAAGTATATGATGCTAGCGGCAAAAAGGTCGATGAGTTTACCACTGATCGTAACATGGTATTTCCAGGGGTATGCAAAAATTATCTGTTGGATGTTTCCGTTCTTCCGGATGGCGAATATCAGTGCATGCTACTAGCTGGTAGCCGTGATGAGTACACCGGTGCTAACTTTACGCTTTCTTTAAAATAGGCGAAAGCTCAATTATTCTCAAACTTCTAAAGAAGCAGATATGAGCAGCAGCACTGTGAAGTTTATCGTTTCTATCTTTATGTTATTTTTATTGCATGATACAGCAATTGCGCAGAAAATATGCAATACAAAGGTCGTACATCAAACAGAGATCTATCAACCAGGAATTAGACATTCCATCGCTTTTGAAGTTTCTAACATAAGTGGCGAAACCAAACGCTTTCGGCCTGAGCTGACTTTACCCACTTCGTGGGAGTTAGCTACCTCAGCACCTTCCATTACATTAGCTGCAGAAGAAAAGGGATGGGTATTTATGAGTTTCTTTATTCCTTCTACTCAAATGCCGGGGGTACACCAGGCTATTTTCATCCTTAAGGATATTGACAGACCCTATTATGAAAAAACACCGGTATTTTTTGAGGTAGATAAACATCATGATCTGCAAGTTCGCAGTCTTACTGCACCGAAATTTACGCAGGCTGGCGAGCTTATTGAAGTAACTTTTGAAGTTATTAACCGAGGCAATATAAAAGAAAGCGTTCGTCTTTCCTCACTCAATAGCATACAGGGCGCAACCAATTATCTGATTGCACCCGATTCTTCTATTTTAGTAAAAGTACATCAAAAGACAGATGCTAGAGCTCACTATGTACAATCCATTAATTGCAACCTGGAAGTTTTCAGTGTAGGTACAACTCAATCTAAAAAAGCCTATAGCAGTACTAAAGTTTTTCCCACCAAAATTGCGGCTAAAGATGCTTTTTTTAGATATCCTATTGAAGCCAGTATTTATTTTAATAGTTACAGAAGTAATCAACAACAATTTAATTCCCGCTACTTTGAAGTGAAAGGAAATGGGTTTCTAGATGCAGAAAGTAAACATTATCTTAACTTCATAGTAAGAGGGCCTAACCAACTGCGTCAGAGTAGGTTCGGTATTAGTGACCAATATAGCTTGATTTATCGTTATCAGCAGAATACTACGTTGTATTTGGGGGACCACACATTTAACATTAGCCGATTAGGGTTTATGGGGCGCTATGGGATGGGAGCTCGCTTAGATCATTCGGTTAATCATTGGGTATTAAGCGCCTTCTACACAAAACCACGACTTTTTAACTTTTCAAAAGAACCTATTTTTGGAGCTAAAGCAGTATACGCAGCTTCTAAACATTTGAAGCTGGGAGTTTCACTTTCTAGTTCTAAAGAAATGGCTCAATACTACAATCATCAAGCTGTAAAACAAGAAGGCAAGTCTGGTCAAATTGCAGTGTTTGAAGTGGAATTTCAGGAAAAGAACACTCAAATACAAACGGAAGTGGCTACCAGTATGACCAGTGAAACGATGGACTATGCCGGAGATGTAAGTTTATCTCACCGGGTAGGTCGGTTGAGTTACCGTGGTAATGCTACAATGGCGGGAGAAAACTACTTTGGGTCATTAAGTAATAGCCTTCGCTATGCCAATGCATTGAGCTACAATGTGGCAAAGTGGAATTTTGGTGTAGGCCAGGGATACTCAAAAGTTCATGAGCGTATTGATACGACTTTATATGGTATGCGACCGTATTTTGAGAATTATTATACTTCTGTTGGATATCGGTTAAGCAAATCTCATTTCTTTAATATACGAGCAGATCGTAGAATCCGCGAAGATCTAAGTGAGCGAAAAAGTTTTAACTACCGAGAAAAGGGAATAGATTATCGGTATAAATACACTAGTAACTTTTTTAATCTCAGTTTTAATGGGCGAATGGCGCTTACGCAGAATCTAATTAGTGAGAGCCGAGAAATAAGAAACACATATGGCCATTTTCTTACTGCCAATTATAAAATCGCTCAAGGCTTCTCGGTGAGAGGTAATTTTAGTCATAACCGTACTAACCGGTATAGCAAGACGAATATGGTAACTGATTATTACTTGTATGGAGGAGGGCTTAATTACTATGTAAACCAGGGATTAAGAGTAAGTGGAAGCTACAATAGTGGGTTTAGCCCGGAAGAAAGTTATAGAAAAAGAGATTTTGTGAATACAGCGGTGCTTGCTAAACTCAACCATAATCATCAGATAGAAGGTCAGGTCAACTACTACATCAACCCCAACACGGTAAGCAACACGGAATTGTTCGCATTTATCAAATATACTTTCCGGTTTGGTGTTCCTATCAAAAAAGTATTAAAACAAGGTGGAGTGCAAGGGCAGGTTTTTTCATCAGATCCCTCGATAAATCTGAAAGGAGTACAATTAATTGCTGCTGGTAATACTGTACGGACTGATACACAAGGAAAGTTTGAGTTAAATAATCTGTCGGTAGGGGCCAATTATTTGCTATTAGATGAATCCTCATTACCTCGCAATGTTATTCCCTCTGCACCCATGCCTTTAGAATTTACGGTGGCTGAAAATGGAAAAGCTCCGGTAACTATTGAGTTGGTGAAAGCAGCTGAATTTACCGGGAAACTATTAGTAGGAGATTCGTGGGATGAATACAACTTGAAAGGCCATTTAAAACTGCAAAATGAGTTGTTTACCTATTATGCCGAATCTGACAAAAATGGCAATTTTAAGTTTCAACATGTTGTGCCCGGTACATACAGCCTCTCACTGATCCGATTTCAAGGTGATAATAGTTTGCTTCCGGTGTCTCAACAAGTCAAGCTTGAGGTATCAGGGAAAATGAAGAAACCGGTAGTTTTTATGTTAAAAGCAAAGAAACGGAAGATCAAACTAAAAAATAGCAACCTTAAAGTAGGCTAATACTATGAAAAGCTTAATACTTCTACTATATATTCTGCTACTAAGTTCATCAAAAGGGTGGGCTCAGGAAACGTTAGATGCTAATGATCCCAATTCATTTATCTTCGGAGGGGATCAGAAATCAAATACTCTTTCTGTAGAGATACTTCCATTGGCCATTGTAGATGTAGAGCCGGATCCCAGTGGAAGTTTGAGCTTCGGTGCTAGTGCCGATGATATGGAAGCAGGGTTACCTCCTATGGGCGGTAGTGGTACCAATGTGAATGAAGAACTTTGGCTAAACTTTACCCATCGTTCCTTTAACAACCAGCCAGCCAGAATTTATGTTTCAACAAACCAGGTTGTGCCTGTAGGCATGACCCTAAAAATAGAAATTATTGGAGCTGGTACTGATGGGAATTATCCACAGAACCCACGAGTTGGTGAAATTATTTTAAGTGAATCCGAACAAGTAATTGTTTATGATTTTGCTAGCGGATATACCGGTGATGGTCAATATAAGGGGTATCAGCTTAGATATACTATTGATAATCCAGAGGGTGTCTCATTACCCACTGGCTTCGAGGTTTTGTATAGGATTGAATAAAAGATCTACTAATGAACAGATACTTTATGTATATAGGTTTAGCACTAATAGCTAACATAAGTTATGGACAAATCTTACCAGGCACCTTGGATGTGACCGGTTTTCCAAGCATGTCCCAGACGGTAGAAGAATTAGTCAAAGAAGCAGGAGCGGATGATAACGGAGTTGGCTTTGAATCTACAATAGATGCTACATTAATCACGTTCATACTAGACTCTTCTACAGATCCAATTACCGGCGCAACTGTCACATCCTCTCAAAATTGCTCAGAAAATATTTATCGCTATTCGGTGTATATGCATACAGTCAACGCGCCTCAAAATATGCTTGTGGAAGCAAAGACCACGTTTAATAGTGGGGTACGCTTTCCTACAGCAATTCTCTACGATGACCTTAGCTCTCAACCATTGGGACCACGGGACCTCAGGCCTGAAAATGGGGGAGCCTATATCCAAATCCCGAATGATGGGAGTACTGCAATAAAAGTTTTTGAATTTGTAGGATGCCGGGAAGACATCCCTATTCAGTTTCGAGTAAAGCCCAGCGTCCTGGACGTAGCTGGGCTTAAAAATTTAGATGTATACTATACCGTAGTTGGAAGCTTGAATTAAAAGTTTATTTCTTCTTATTTCATACTACTTCTTCACATCAATTAAACCACTAATCACCTGAAGACTGATAGTAATTGGCGTAGACATAGGCCACTTTTAGGCCCTAATGTGAGATTCTGCTACTTAGAGAAAGGGCCTTTGAGTATAGATAGGGTGCCAGCAATCAAGTTAGCACTACAGTACAATTCACTTGGCTAACGAATGGATGCAAAAACTTAGTCACATAGTCATGCTATTAGGCGTGTATGGTAAGGGATAGATAACTTGTTATAATACCGATAAGTAGAGCAGGTAAAGGAACAGTTCTTAGTAAAAGGTCAGTACGCTGATTGCTACTTATGAAACGCTCAAAATAAAAGCATACACAAATATTAGGCAGAGAATTTTTCGCCATCCTATAGATTAGGATGCTGCCTCCTTGGTAATCTTTCCGAAGACCTTAATCTCAAAATGCATAAAACGGGTGATGGAACGCCAGTCATTTCGCTGATATAGTGCCAGGCGTTTCGGAGGTGCTATGCCAGTTGTCTCGCTTCCGGGAGCCACTTTTCCATGACTATTTCGGAACATGGCATCAAAAAGATGTCAGCTAAACGAATAGACCTCATGGACCTCCGACAACTCATTATTTTAAAACAAAAAGGGAAAAGTAATCGCCGGATTGCCGACTACCTACACATCAGTCGCAATACCGTCAATAGCTACGTCCAGTTTCTCACTTCACTCAACCGTAGCTGGCAAGAGCTACAGGCAATGGACGATGCAGACTTCGAAGCGTTATTTCCGGTAAAAACCAGCCACGATCAAGGGTTGCATGAGCAGTTGTGCAGCTACTTTCCCTACTATCAGAAAGAACTGACCAAACCCGGTTGTACCCTGCTCACCCTGTGGCATAGCTACCAGAACCAGCATCCGGAAGGGTATCAGTACACGCAGTTTGTCCATTACTTCCGGCAATGGCAAAAGCGCAAGAAGGTCAGTGGGAAGTTGGAACACAAAGCCGGAGAGAAAGTCTTTGTAGACTTCACAGGCAAGAAGTTGAGTGTTGTAGACCGAAGCACCGGGGAAGTCAAATCCGTAGAAGTGTTCGTCGCCATTCTTCCAGCCAGCCAGTATACGTTTGTCACAGCGGTACCCACACAGAGCCGGGAAGACTTCATTGCCGCTATGGAGGCTTGTTTGTCTTTCTATGGTGGCGTACCAGTAGCCATTGTATCAGATAATCTGAAAGCAGCGGTGAGCAAAAGCTGCAAGTACCAACCACAGATCAATAAGACCCTGAAGAGTTTTGCCCTGCATTACGGCTGCGTGATCGATCCCGCTAGAGCCTACCATCCGCAAGATAAAGCTTTGGTAGAAAATGCGGTCCGGTTAGTCTACCAACGTATTTTCTATCCTTTGGGCGATCAACCCTTTTTTTCGCTTACTGCTCTGAATGAACAGATTGCTTTGCTATTGAAAAGATATAATGAGTATCGGTTTCAGCATCTGCCCTACAGCCGAAAAGAACTCTTCCTGGGGATTGAAAAGCCATTGCTCTCCCCTTTGCCTACCAGCCCCTATTATATCCGACACTATGCCCGGGGGAAGGTACAGAAAATGGGATATGTGTTTTTCTCTCCCGATAAACACTACTACAGCGTTCCCCACCGCTTTATCGGCCACGAGGTGCAGATAGAGTATATCCAAGAGGTCGTAGAGATCTTTTATCACCGGCAACGAATCGCTAGCCATCAGCGGGATGGCCGCCCCGGTAAATACACTACGGTTAAAGAGCATCTGGCAAGCACCCACCGCTACTATGCTTCCTGGAATGCAGAGTTCTTCGCTAAACGAGGGGCTGCCGTTAGCCCGGAGGTAGAAACGTACATTACGAAGCTTATTGGTATCCGTCCGGTGAAGTAGCCTTTTTGTAATCATGAGTAAGCCATAGCTTAGGGGCAAAAAGATATGGCAGAATTGAAAAATGCATCCCAGATGTTCCCTCTGGTAGAAACTTGGCTGCAAAGCGGGCAGACACAAGAA
>JAVKCN010000067.1:0-51525 GCA_040222715.1 Cyclobacteriaceae bacterium
AGCTATTATACACCGGAAAGATCGTTGCGATTGGAGCCTGTTTACAATAGGGAAAAGAGCGTTAAGTTACCTGATTGATCAAAGAATTTGGTATGACTTAGGTTATGACTTATTCTCTCGAAAAAGTGTACGGTAAAAAAATTATTTAATATTGCTCGTATTTCCTCATGAGAATAGTCAGCATCACAAACAATACCTTTTAGGTCTCTAGCATCAACAGCATGCTCGCTAAGTTTTGTAAACGCTTCAGCAATATCCTGAGCAGCAATTAAATTTTCAGGTTCAGATTCAATAAAATAATGTACCAGGTTTAGCTGAAGTTTGGCAGATTGCTGACCAATAAACAATATTTTATGCTTCCGAAAAGTAAATTCTTCCTTTTCAGATGCCATTGCAAACTCTAAGCTGTCTGATCGCGAACTGTCGTAACGAATACCCGTTTTCATCCTTTTGGTAATTTGGTCAGTTTAAGAAACATGTAGATGGTTCCCTTGCAAAATATATATAATTTGATCTCGTACTTTCAGCGGATCGAATGGTTTACTTATATATGATAGAGGGTTCGTATACTCTAATGTTTGTATTTTGATCTTTTCCCGATCATAACCAGAGAGAATTACTACAGGAATAGAGTTATAGACTCCACTTTGACCAAGTGATCTGATAAACTCAAACCCATTTAGCTCCGGCATGGATATATCGGACAGAATTAAATCAGGTGTATTCCCCTTTGATAGCCAAAGCAAAGCCTCTAAACCATTATTCACCACGGTAATATTGAAGCTTTTTTTCAGTACATTATGTAAAATGGCTCGTATCGCTATATCATCTTCAACTGCAAGCACATTACCGATTTTCACGCTTTCTTTTGCGACCCAAGGCAAGTATTTAGCCTTTTCAGACATTTGGTAAATTTTTATATTTAGTAGTAAAAATATTACAAAAGCAATAAATTACTATAAAAAGTACATAAACTTAATATTAATAGACATAAATAAACACTTCTTAAACAAATGTAATAAAAACCTTCTTATATTCAATAAAATTATTCAAAAAAATATCAATATTCTCATAAAAATAGCATTTGTATATATAAATTCATTTTTGAATTGCAATAAATGCCTCATGAGCATTTAAAGATTAAAAGGAGCAAATATTTATTTTAACCGACAATTATAGTATACGGAATTATACATATAGCACTTTTTTTATTATATTATTCCTAAATGTACTAATATTACGTTATTAAATATCGGTAAAACAAATAAAACTTTTATATTGTTCTTTAAAAGAATGTGATAACAGAATAATATCAATTTCTATTTTTGGGACTTAAAAAAAAGCAGTCCAAATAGACTACAATAATCATTACGATAAGATCGCTGATAAGGATGAAAAAATAATGGGTTCAGCATCACAACAGCGTGACATTATATGAACCAGCAAAAGTGATGATTTTTATTATGTGTATTATGAAGAAGAATTCAACATCACTTATTAAAGCCATGTTGTTCATATATTAAGTACAGATGCCTGTAGCATCGCTACACATAATATAGCTTATTATGTAAGTGCTGTTTCTAGTAAATATAAGCACTGTGACAAAATTAGCTTATATTTTTAGCGTCATAGCGAGAAAGAATGACGAAGCTATCTCCCCGCGCCACGTCGGCTCATTAGCAGCAGATTGCTGCCTCGTGCCTCGTCGCAATGACGTTATAATTATTTTCGGCATAGTGCTTACCTGAAATAACAGCTCCTTACTGAAATTGCAGGTACAACTCAGCAGCAGATATAATTCGTGTTTAGCGCAATAGACTGAGTCTTAATCCTCGACTTCTACCACCATCTCTATTTCGACAGCAATATTATTGGGCAGAGAGCCCATACCAACAGCCGCTCTGGCATGGTAACCTTTGTCGCCAAAAACTTCTACCATGAAGTCAGAAAATCCGTTCATCACCTGGGGTTGCTCAATAAACTCTGACGTACCATTGACCATGCCATGAACTTTGACAATTCGGCTTACTTTATCCAGGTCACCAATTTCTTGTTTGAGGGCAGAAAGAAGCGTAATAGCGGTCAACCGGGCAGCTTGTTGCCCTTCTTCAATACTCAGGTCTTTACCTAGTTTACCCGTTATGTAGTTCCCTTCGGCCGTCCAGGGCCCATGACCAGCCAGAAAAACCAGATTGCCGGTACGTACGGCCCGTACAAAATTAGCTTCAGGTTCGGGCAAATCATAAAGCTCTACGCCCATGTCACTGAGCTTTTGCTCAATATCCACTGCCGGAGAGGCAATAGCGGCTTCTTTGATGTCATTTTTTTTGGCTGGTTGGCAGGCAAAAGCCAATACCAACATGAGGAAAAGCAGGTAACGCATTATTTTTTTTCGGAAAGATAGAAAACTTTTGTATCATCAACACTGATTGTTGAAGAAGATACGCTATGAACTTTATTGCCCTTGATTTTGAAACGGCCAATCACCGCCGTGACAGTGTTTGTGAAATGGGTATTGCCGTTGTGGAAAATGGCCAGATCACCGAGACACGCGCCTGGCGAATCCGTCCTAAGCAGAACTGGTTTCATTATGGTAATATTCAGGTACATGGCATTACTGCGGAAGATGTGGCCAACGAACCAGAATTTGATGCTATCTGGCAGGAAGCCAAACCTTATTTCGAACATGCTAACCTGGTGGCTCATAATGCCAGTTTTGATCTGAGTTGCCTCCGCCATGTGCTTACACAATACGAATTACTCCCCCCGCTGCTTTCTTATACCTGTAGTTTATTAGTGGCACGTCGCGCCTGGCAGGGGTTTCGTTCTTACGGGCTGAGTGCGCTTTCACAGCAATTTCAAATTTCACTTAACCATCACGCCGCTGAATCTGATGCCATTGCCTGTGCCCATATTCTACTCAAAGCCTGTCAGGATCATGCCGTGACTGACTTTTCAGACATTGGTCCTACTTTTGGATTACGCATGGGCAGACTGCATTCTACGGGTTATGAACCAGCCGGCAATATCAAGTCCCAAAAGCATTCCTCTTACCAGACTCGTTCTGCCTGTAAATAATGTTTGGAGCATTACCTACTCTTTTATCCTAAGGCTATTGTCTTTTTACTGTGGACTCTACGTAAAAAACTACTAAGTTTGCAATTTGTAGGCTGACATATATGATGAAGCTCGATAAAAAAACACGAAGTAAATACACGCTGGTCATCGGACTGGAAATTCACGTCCAGTTACAAAGCCAGGGAAAAATATTTTCGGGGGACGTGAACCAGTACGGTTCGCCTCCCAACACAAATATTAGTGCTATTACCCTGGCCCACCCGGGCACTCTGCCCCGGCTAAATCGTACAGTGGTAGAGTTTGCGGTGAAAATGGGGCTTGCCTGCGGAAGCGAAATTACCCAACAAACTTATTTTGACCGAAAAAACTATTTTTACCCTGATCTCCCCAAAGGCTATCAGATCACGCAGGACAAAACTCCCATTTGTCGGGGGGGCGCCATTCCAATCCGTCTGGATCGGCTCATTACTGCTCAGGAACCTCGGGCTACCGAAGTACCGCTCCATCATATTCACTTAGAAGAAGATGCGGGAAAACTGATGCATTTGGAGAATGAAACTGAATCACGGGTAGACTACAATCGGGCAGGCACTCCACTGATTGAAATTGTAACGGATCCGGTCATGCATTATCCAGAAGAGGCTTATGCGGCGTTAACTGAAATACGCAAGCTGGTTCGTTATCTGGAAATCTGCGACGGAAATATGGAAGAAGGTTCCATGCGATGCGACGCCAATGTTTCGGTTATGCTCAACGATGCTACTGAGTTGGGACAAAAAGTGGAGGTAAAAAATATGAACTCCATGCGGAATGTACAGCGGGCTATTGAGCATGAATGGGAACGACAAATCTTACTGCTTGAGCAGGGACAGTCCATCGTATCAGAAACTCGCACGTTTGATGCCACCACTGGTACTACCGCCGGAATGCGCTTTAAGGAGCAACTTAACGATTATCGCTACTTTCCCGAACCCGACCTAAGCCCCATGTCAATTTCCGATGAGTGGCTTGAGCAGATCCGGTCATCTATGCCGCCTCTGCCTTACACCTTGGAACAGAAATTTTCTGAGCAATATAATTTACCGGAACATGACATTGATGTGCTTACCGAAAGCAAGGAGTTAGCTTTATATTTTGATGCCCTTTGCCAGGAAACAGAACACTACAAAGCAGCTTCCAACTGGGTGATGGGGCCCGTCAAATCTTATTTTAACGAAACTGGCACCTCTATTTCAGTATTCCCTTTATCGCGAGCCCAATTGAGTGAGCTTATCTCGTTGGTAATGAAAGATAAGGTCAGCTTTGCGGCAGCCTCCCAGAAACTTTTTCCTGCGCTATTAAAAACTCCAACAGCCTCCCCTACCGAACTGGCCCACAGCCTGAATTTGCTTCAGGAAAGCAATACCGAAAGTTTGCAATCGTTGGTAGAAGAAGTGCTGGAAAAATTCCCTGAAAAAGCAGCAGCTTACCGCAAAGGAAAAAAGGGATTACTCGGTATGTTTATGGGTGAAGTAATGAAACGCAGCAAGGGAAAAGCCAATCCAAAAATTGCAAGTGAATTATTACGAAAAGCATTGGGTTAATCTTCTAAGCGCCGTATCTTTTCCCGCCGAAAATGAAACAACAACGCATAACCTTTATGACCAAGCCATTGCAATTCATTCTATATAGTATAGCCTTGATCAGTGCCTACGCCTGCACAGAAGGACAATCTAGCAGTAATACTGATGGAATATCCCAAAATCAGGTTCGGATTGAAGGGAAAATTCGCCACCCTATGGCATCAGGACATCTGGTGCTGGAGCGCATGGGCGGCAGTGAAATTTCTGTAGTAGACACCCTCATTGTAACCAGCGACAGCACGTTTCGCTACAGCTTGCAGGGTATTGAGCCCGGGTTCTATCGCCTTAATTTTTTTGACCGTCAATACGTGAACCTTATTCTGGATGATGAAAATATTAAAGTGGTGGCCGATGGTGACCGGCCAGATGGTGAGGCAGAAGTAACGGGATCAACCGACACGGATTACTTTTATGCGGTTAATGATATTATGCAGGAGATGCAGCAGCAGATCAATGGCATGAATGCTGACTATATGAAAGCGCGCTCAGAAGAAGATGCGGAAGCCATGCAGGGAATAGAGACGCAATATTTACAGATAGAGCAGCAAAACAACGAAAAAATTAAAAACAAAATCCAGGAAATGGGTAATTCCATTGCCGTATTCTACGCGGTAAACTTCTTGGATGCCGAGCAGGAATTTGATTTTCTGAGTGATCTGGCCGATCGGTTCAAAGAAGAAATGCCTGATTCTCCCTATACCCAACAATTTGTTGAACAAGTAGAAAGTCTGCGCACACTGGCCATTGGCATGCCTGCTCCCGACATTCGCTTACCTAACCCGGAAGGTGATACTATATCACTCTCTTCTCTATCGGGCAATTATGTAATGATTGACTTTTGGGCCGCCTGGTGTAAGCCCTGCCGAATGGAAAATCCTAATGTGGTTCGTCTGTATAACAAATATAAGGATAAGGGCTTTGAGATTTATGGCGTATCCTTAGATCAGACAAAACAAGCCTGGGTAGAGGCCATTAAAAAAGACCAGCTTACCTGGAAACATGTTTCAGATCTGCGGTACTTTGATTCTCAGGCAGCAAAATTGTACAACATTAATGCTATTCCCGCGACTGTGTTGATTGATCCTGATGGGAAAATTGTTGCTAAAAATCTGCGAGGGCAGGCATTGGAGGAGAGACTTGCGGAGATATTTGGAGATGCCTAAGAAAGTTATTGTGGCTATTTCTCTTAATACCCCACTAAACGGATTCTGCCGAATGCGTTAACTGCTCCTCCAATTGCTGGATTTGGTTTTGGTATTCTTTTTCCTTGCGGTGCATCTCTTCCTGAGTTGCCTGTAACTCTTCCATATTTTGCCGCATCTCTTCCTCCTGCGCCCGCATTTCTTCCGATTGCTCCTGAGCACTTTCCAGAAGTTGTCGCGTTTGCAGCATTACCCGCTGGTTTTGAATAAAAGAGGCTATTACCTCACCAAGTTTTTTGAGAAAATCAATTTCATGCTCTTCAAAAGAATGGAAACTGGCTAGCTCAAGCACTCCTTCCACTACATCGTTAACCTTCATTGGCACGATCAGTAATGAAGTGGGAGTCGCCTGCCCTAATCCTGAGGTGATCCGCACGTAATCTTCAGGAATGTCAGTAAAATAAAGATAGTCTTTCTCCAAAAAAGCCTGTCCAACCAATCCCTCACCAGGTATAATCGTATTTTCAATGAATTTTTTTCGCTCATAAGCGTAGCAGGCACGTAATTCTATCATCACCTGCTCCTCATCGCTTCGATCCACCACAAATATCCCTCCCTGGTTTGCTTTCAGATACTTGACTGTTGTAGCTGCGAGCTGATCAAAAATGGCTTCATCACTGGTGGTTTGCCGTACAATTTCGGAAACCTGAGTAATGCCCTCAGCCGCCCATTGCCGTTTTTTCTCTTCAGCTTGTGCCAGCTCCAGTTCATTGGTTTTACGAATATTTTCTTCCTGCTGCATCAGCAGTTTCTGACTACGCTCTTCCGCTTCCAGACGAGATTGATCACTTTCTCTTTCAGATTGCCGATTGATAAAGACCAGGCCCATCACTGAGCCAAATTCTGAGAGTATTGCGATTAGAATGGTAACGGAACTTAACCATCCCGTTCGTATCACCGAAGAATCGTAAGGTGCATGAAACCAGTACTTGGTAATAGGGAATGATAAAATAATAATTGAGGAAATAATTGAGACAATGATGATCGATATACGCTCAGTAGAGTCAAAAATGACAAAGGGTATTAATGCAAAACTAAGCTCAATCAGGTATAAAGCTGGAAGAGGATCATCAGTAGCCCCACTTAAACTGGAGTTGTAAATAGCCCCTAAGATAATGGGCACGAATGCCACAAGGTACCTTGTGATCTTTAAGCCACCGTGTCGGTTAATCGGCACACAACTGGCGCAGATTACTCCACCAACCAGCGGATATACTGCCAGTGAGGGAAAGTAAATAGCGCTGATAATGGTAAAAGGAATACCAATCACAACAGCAATAATTAAGGCAATAATATTGGTAGGTACCACCCGCTTTTTCAGCATTACCGGGAGATCCTCTGTTAGCCCTGAGGTAATGATATACTCCCATATAGATACTTTATTTTCCATAATGCTATTGCCGTTCAACTCCTCTTAAAATAGTAACTTTTGGATAAGCACAAAGATGCGTTCTAATTAGCTGATTTATTGTAGATTGTGAACACTATTCTATGGTTTGTAAGGTTATGGTTAGAATAATATTTATTCGCTTTTTTTGCATTTATTTAGAAATTTAAGCAGCCCAAAAAGTAGGTAAAAAGTCGTTGAATGATAATAAATACTCACGCTCTTTTTTATAAAAGATAGCAGTTCCTATCAAAACTTACTTTGCAGTAATTTGGCTTTAAAATATTTCCGTAAGACTTCAGCAACTCACAAAATTACTATTACAATAGTTGCGCGGTGATCAATTGTTCGATAAGAGGCATGTGTTCGGTATTTTTGGGTAAAACGATTGCCCAGTAACAACCCTTGGAAAAAAAGGAAAGAGCTTTGTATTGAGCAAAATGGGTGAAAGTGCAGACCGTGTGCCCCGGGCATTCATCCAACTCGTTGACCTCATAAATCCATAAAGGAGCAGTGAGTCCGGTAGTAAGTGTTTTACCCAAGGCTTCTTTCATTGACCACAAGCGGGTACAAAAGCAGTTGACATCTTCTTCAGTTTGGTGAAATAATGCTTTCTCACGAGATGTTAATTGATCACTGGCCAGAACATTCATCGCTGGCTGAAGGGGTTCTATATCCAAGCCCATCGGGTGATCTTGGGGAAAAACCAGACATGCCGCTAGGGATTTGGTATGGGCAATACTGATGGCTGGCATTTCTCGCTTAGCATACGAGACCAGGGGTTGTTGAAAAACTCCCGACCGGGTGACCAGTTGTGTTAAATCACATTCACCGGTATAATGTGCGAGGGCCTGTTTGGCAACATAGCGCCCTTGCAGATATTGTTTTTGCTTTCGAGGATACCGGATTTGCTC
Source organism: Cyclobacteriaceae bacterium (assembly GCA_040222715.1). Lineage (GTDB taxonomy): Bacteria > Bacteroidota > Bacteroidia > Cytophagales > Cyclobacteriaceae > Tunicatimonas. The sequence goes on from JAVKCN010000067.1 coordinate 8,204, forward strand.
AAATATCGCCAATTCGGTAGTATGCAGAAATGATTCCCGGCTGTCCAACAATGCCTGGTGCGATGCTGTGACATAGGTCAACCACCCCTCAGCACTCCAACGATGACGTCGGAGAGGAAATGATCTAGTACAGGATTGTATTTTTTTTGAAGAAAATGGGTTTGAAAAGAGCATCATTTTAGTATAGAATAAAGAACACAGGCTAAATAAGCCTGCGCTCTCCAATCGGACGAATTAACTAATTGAGAACTTCTCCGGCTATTTCTTTTGTAGAAACAGCATAGGTGCTGGCAGCCTGGTTTTCAAGTTTCAGGGCAATCATACAGACTACCTGAATGGCTACTGCAAACGCATATGTCATAGGGGTTAGGTAGCTTTCGCGGAAATAGGTAACATCTACGGGCACCTCAAGCAGGGCATTAAACCATTCCTGGGCGAACAGTAATCCAAAACAAATGACCAGAGTTAATACCAACATTTCTTTTTCCCGAAAGTCGTAGAGTAACCACGGAATGAGGGTCATAGCCAGCATGGAACAAAAGAATGGAATCAGGAATGGTTCTCCTTGCTGAATGATTGAAGCATGAAATAACGTGGCGTGTGTGAGCATTTCAAAAGCGCAAATGAAGCGCGCCAGCTTCACAAACCGCAGATAGTTTAGCAATAGCACCCCACAGGAGACCAAAAACAGCCCTCCCGGATAGATGACTAAAGGGGGGTAGTGTGCATAGATAAAAAAGGCGTAGAAGAATCCGATGAAAGCACACATGATGGCTACCTGATTCGTCATTCGTGTTTTTCGTTGCAGATACGGCGACATACTGGCATCTACACCCAGGGATAGTAATTTCATGATGAATAGAATTTAGGATGATACATGGAATACAGAATTGTAAAGGAGAATGCCCGAAGACATTCTCCATTTGGGACTGCTAGTCTTGCAGCTGGGTACGTGAGGTAGTTAACTGAAGAGCTTCTGTCAACCGCTGTAAGATCAGTTCACGGTTACGACTGAGAAACCAATGATCACCATCAACAACTTCCAGGGTAAATTCGGCAGCAGTTTGCTCTCTCCACTGGCTTACTTCATCTACCAATACCACCTCATCCTGGGCCGCCGCAAAGGCGGTAATCGGACAGGGCAATTTGGCTTGCTCTTCGTACAGATAACTCATAATCAGGGCCATATCCTTCCGCATAACGGGAAGAATTCGCTTCAGAAATTCCACATCGTCAATATAATTCATGAGTGACAGAAGTCGTTCTTCCGAATTGGTCTCTACCGCTGTCTGGCTGATCACGTCCCGTTCTTTCCACTTACGAGTAAGTTGGGGGGCAATGGTACCGGTAATGAACAAATGCTCAGCCATGATATTGTACTGTGAACGTAAATAACGAATCAGTTCAAATCCTACCATGCCACCAAAGCTATGCCCCATGATGATAAACGGTTTATCCAGGAAGGGTCGGATGACCTGGGCAATATCCGGAATCAGATCCAGCATCTCCTCATAGGGAGCTTCCTCTATCCGGTTCTCCCGACCCGGCAGTTGGAACGCCAGCACATCGGTATGCTCTGGAGCATTGTAGATAAAATGACTGAACATGGAGGCCCCGGCACCCACCGGATGAAAACAGAAAACCCGTCGCTGTACTGACTGCTGATTCTGCTTATTGCGCACCAGCCATTTACCGCCCACCACCTCAATATCTGCCTCACTGGCAATACCCGAGGTATCAGCATCAATCGTTTCACCAACCTCATGAACCTTTTTCGTCTGAGCAATTTCTTCCAGCAACTGCCCGGCCAACTCGATGATGCTCGACCCTTTGGCAATCTTCATCAGCGGGAAATTGATTTCCAGCTTTTGCTGAATCCAGTTGCGTAACTGGTTCAGCATCAGGGAGTCCAGGCCCATGGCTGAGATAGAGACATCGGTCTCAATCTGATCGGCGGTAGCTCCTAAAATCTTGGCCAACGATTCAGTCAGCATATTTCGCAACATCGGTATCTGCTGTTCTTCAGCAGCGGCTTTCACCTGATCGACCAAGGTAGTTCGTCCGGTAATTCCACTTCCTTGTTGCGTTTCCTGGAGGAAGTGGGCAAAGCGAATATCATCCTGCAAATGTGAGAAGAAGCTCTTAAACCGCTGCCAGTCCAGGTTCGCAGCCATCCTCACAGTGGGTTGCTGTAGCAGCACCGTTTCAATCTTCTGCGTAACCTGAGCGAGGCTAAGGGGCAACCACCCCTGATTGGCCAGTACTTTCAGCACGTTGCCGCCTTCTTTCGACATACCTGCGTACATTCCCAATACTCCCAGGTTCACCGAAGAACCAGCTAAACCCTGCGACTGACGGTATTGAGCCAGCCGATCCAGGAAGTTATTGGCCGAAGAGTAATTGGATTGTCCCGGTAAGCCGAACAGTGAGGAAATAGAGGAAAGTGATAAGAAGAAATCGAGTGAATCTTCCTGCGTAGCCTGGTGTAAGTTCCAGGCACCCAAGGCTTTCGGGCTGAATACTTTCATAAATCGCTCAGTATCGGTATTCAAGAGTGTGGCATCATTCAGTACGGCCGCGCTATGAATAATTCCTTTCAACGGCGGAAGATGCTGACGGATATATTCTACCACTTTAGATACCGCATGACTATCGGTAATATCCAGATTCATCGGATACAGTTCTACTCCTTGCTGCTTCAGCGCTTCAGCAATCTGATGATCACCCTGATGCTTATACCCACTTCGGCTAAGTAAAACCAGACGCGTCGCTCCTTTCTGAGCTAGCCACTGAGCCAGCATTAACCCGAAGCCGCTGGCTCCACCGGTCACCAGATAGGTAGCTTCCGCTTTCAATTGCAGGGTTTGCGCTGGGCGTACCTCTACCTGATCTTCCATCAGTAAATTCACGACCAGTTTGCCGACATGTCCTCCTTTGCTGAGCACCCGCAGCGCATCCGTCAATTTTGAGATAGGATATACCTGATGAGGATGCACGCCCAGCCTACCGCTGGTAAAGAGGTCAGCCACTTCCTGAAACAGCCGTTTTCCCAGTTTGGGCTTTTGTAGCATTAGCCGGTCCACATCCACGGCATGGTAAGAAAGGTTTTCCCCAAACCGCTTCAATGCCAGCTTAGTGTCCTGGTAAATATCGGCTTTGCCAATCTCAATGAACCGACCAAAAGGTGCCAGACACTTGATACTCTGCGTAATTCCTTTTCCTGAAAGCGAGTTAAGTACAATGTCTACTCCCCGCCCCTGCGTAGCTTCTTTCACCTGATCGGCAAATTTCAGGCTGCGAGAATCGAAAACGTGTTCAATACCCAGCGAACGAACGAACGCGCGTTTCTCCTTAGTGCCTGCCGTGGCAATGACTTTAGCTCCAGCCAGTTGCGCCAGACAAATAGCGGCAATGCCCACTCCACCCGAAGCCGCGTGGATCAGCACGGTATCGTCTTCGCTTATTCGTGCCAGATAATTTAATGAATAATGGGCCGTCAGATAAACAACGGTAATCGTAGCCGCTTCCTCAAAGGAAAGGTGCGCTGGCTTTTTGACCACACAGGTGGCCGGAGTGACGGTATATCCAGCATAGGAATTTGCGGCCCAGGCCATTACTCCGTCCCCAATGGATAAATCAGTCACATTTTTCCCGACTCGGGTAATGACTCCCGCACATTCCAGTCCCAAGTTCTTTCCGGCTATTCCTCCCTGCACAGCTTCGTCATTCAGCAGGCCCATCACATTCATGATATCTTTGAAGTTCAAGCCAGCGGCCCGCACTTCAATCTCCACTTCGTTTTCGGCCAGTTCACTTCGCCCTATTTCCCGGAACTCAATACCATCGAGGGTGCCGTATTCTTTCACTACCGTCTGGTAAGCAGTTCCCTGGGCTGGGCGAAGGCAGATGGCCTGTTGTTCAGCATTTTCCTCAGTTACCTCCTGAAGCTTTCGGATCAACAGCCCATGATTACGAATGGCAATTTCGGGATATCTCGGCTTTTCAACCAACGTAAAATTCTCATAAAGCAGCTCCATTTCCTCAGTATTGATCGAAGCTCCCAGATCAACCAGGCTGGTCTTCACGAAGGGAAATTCATTCATCAGTACCCGTCCCATACCGTAAAGCGCAGCCTGATTGATGTTGATGGTTTCACCTTCAACCACCTGATCTGCACCCTGAGTTACGATATACAATAAAGGCTCGGTACCGTGGTTTACCACAGCCCGAAGGGTGTTTAGCGTATATTCGGCCAGGGCTTGCTGCTGTACGTCTAATGCCTGCACCGAAAGTTCAGGATCAAAAGTACTGTCCAGCCCCCAGAGGTACATCACCCGACGCACGCTAAAGCCTTTGCGGGTAATTTCTGCCAGAGCACGTTCAAGATCGGACTGAGATTCGGGGTTTACCTGGTAATGGTTAGCTCCAATTTCCTGAAACTTCTCCCCCTTTTCAATGAGCATGGGATAGAGACTATCCCGGTGGAATTTACTCAACAATGTCTGGGCAACACCTTGCTGATCGACAAACAGTAGGCATCCCCCTGTAGAATCTCCATTTACGCGGGTCATGACTGTTGGTTCAGGCGCCTCGGGAGCTTTCTCCCAGGCATAAGCATACATACCCCGGTAGGTTTCGTCGGAGGCTTCTCCCCGGGAACCTTTAATGTACTTACAGGTAAGTCCCTGTATTTCAGCTACCAGAGAGCCATCTTCATTCAGAATAAAATAGTCTCCTTTCAGATAGGCATTGCTGGCTTCCGACACCCGGATGTAACTCCAGACCTTCGTGCCCGGCTGGGCGTGCAGTTTGAAGCGCTGAATATGTACGGGCAGATAAATACCGCGCTTTTCGCCTTCCCGGCTCTCTTTCGCAGCAAAAATGGCGTGCAATGAGGCATCTAACAAGGCCGGGTGGAATCCGTACTCTTCAATACCGTAGCGTAAGTTCTTACTCAGTTTCAGGCCTGCCAGGATTTCTCCCTCTCCTTTCCAAAGCTTCTGAATACAGCGGAATGCTTCTCCGTACTGCAAACCACCTTCTTTCAATTCCAGATACAGATTAGACACCGAAACCTGATTGGTTAACCGCTGCTGAATGTCCTCCAGGTCTACCGAAGATGAGGCAAAGCTATCTCCCAGGTGGTTCATCACTCCCCGGGAGTGCATGGTCCAGGCAGCATCGTCTCCCGGAGGTTTGCTGTAGATTTGGTAGCTTCCTTCATCCGAGGCAACTTCCAGCCGAATATCCATGGATTCTCCCTCGTCGGGCAAGAAAAGAGCCGACTCAAAATGAATGTCTTCCAAGAATCCGAAGGAGTCTCGGAATGATGCCTTGGCCGCTGCGTAAGCAACCTCCAGATGGCCGGTACCTGGAAAGATGACCGTTCCATCCACCTTATGATCCTCGATGTAGGGATGCACCTGAGTATCTAATTGCAGATTCCAGATAAACTGATTCGGATTGGCGGCGGACTGTTTTCCACTGTCCAGATGCGGATGGATGACCTGACCCAAACGCTGCTCCGCATGTTCGGGAGTTTCAAACCAATAACGATCATGCTGCCAGGCGTAGGTTGGTACCGGCACCAATGAGCATGCATCATTACTCACCTGCTTCCAGTTAATGACATAGCCCTGGGTATATAGCATGCCTAAAGAGCCCATCAACGTCATCGCTTCGTCCTCTTTCCGGCGTAGTGAAGGCACGATAAACGCGTTTTTTATATTCTTAGATTTGAGTAAATCGCTTGCACCGATGGTCAGCACCGGGTGCGGGGCAATTTCAATGAAGGTATCGAATCCATCGTCGGCCATTTGAGCCAGAGCATCGGTGAAATACACCGGTTCCCGGACATTCTGATACCAATAATCGCTTAATAAATGTAACCCGTCTTCCTGCTTACCCGTCACGGTGGAATACAGAGGAATGGTAGCTGCACAAGGAGTTAAATGCACCAGCGACTCAATCAATTCTTCTTTCAGTGGTTCCATGTGGTGGCTGTGGAACGGTACATTTACCCGTAGAAAGCGGCAGAACACATCTTTTTCCTCCAGTTGCCGGGCAATTTTTTCTAAGGGTTCCGCGTCTCCGGACAACGTGAGCATCTCCGGGCCATTGATGGCGGCGATAGACACGACCTCTTCCACTCCAGCAATGGCTTGGCGCGCCTCCTCAACCGTTAAGGCCACAGCCAGCATTTTTCCTTTATCCGTCGCCGCATGTTGTCCCCGGCTGCGGTGGAAAATCACTTCTACGGCCTGATCCAGGGTAAGCGCACCAGTGGTGTAAGCCGCCGCTACTTCTCCGATAGAGTGTCCCACACAACCTTCGGGAGTTACTCCCCAGGACTTCCAAAGCTCGGTCAGTCCAATTTGAATGGCCATAATGGCCGGTTGGGCAATCCGGGTTTCACTGACCCGGGAAGAGGCTTCATCCCGGCTCATTTCTTTCAGCAGCGACCAATCAGCCAGTTTACGAAAAGAAGCATCAATGCGCTCAATCACCTCTCGAAACAAGGGAGAAGACTTAAGTAACTCCTGCCCCATGGCGTACCACTGGGGACCTTGGCCGGAAAAGATAAATCCTATTTTTGGCTGGTGGCCTCGTTTTACTTTCTGGCAGTACATTCCGGCTCGGGTCTCGTCCTGCAAGAATGCCTGCAGCTTTTCTCGCAATTCCTGCTTTGTCCGCACGGCAACTGATAAACGGTGATCCAGTGCGGACCGGCGGGCTCCGGCAGTAAAACAAATATCGGCTAATGAAGCGGCTGAGGTTTCCAAAAAGCTATTGTACTGAGACACGTTCTCCTTAAGTGCCTCCTTACTTTGAGCTGAAAGGGTAAATAACTCAACTTTAGACTCATCAATGGACGTTCGCTTCTGATCATTCCCCACAGACTGAGGTTCATACGCTCTAAGCACGAGGTGGGCGTTGGTCCCACCTGCCCCAAACGAATTCACTCCCCCAATCAGCGGCTTTTCACTTTCGGGTAATTCAGTCAGTTGGGTGGGTACTTTCAGCCGATACTCGTCAAACGGGATTTTGGGATTTGGATTTTCAAAATGAAGGTTCTGAGGTATTTGTCGGTTTTTCAGAATCAGTGAAAGCTTGATGAGTCCGGCTACTCCGGCAGCCGATTCCAGGTGGCCAATATTGGTTTTGACCGAACCGACCCAGCATTTATTATCTTCGTCACGCCCTTTGCCAATCACCTCGCCAAACGCATGGGTTTCAATCGGGTCTCCAACGGGAGTGCCGGTGCCGTGCGCCTCAATGTAAGCCACATCGTTCGGGTCAACTCCGGCATTCTCGTAGGCTGTTTTCAGCATGGCCGCCTGAGCCGTAAAGCTGGGAACCGTAAACCCATCTTCAGTATGCCCATCCTGATTCACCGCCGACCCCAGAATGGTAGCATAAATGAAGTCACCGTCGGCTTCCGCCTGGGATAAGGGTTTCAGCACCACAATGCCACAACCTTCGCTACGCACGTATCCGTTAGCCCGACTGTCAAAAGTTTTGCAATGCCCATCCGGTGACAGAAAGTTGCCCTTGGACATCATGATGGATGATTCCGGCCGCAAAATCACATTGACTCCTCCGGCCAAAGCCTGATCACTCTCACCCGACCAAATACTCTGACAAGCCAGATGCACCCCCACCAGCGAAGAAGAACAGGCCGTATCCAACGTAACGCTGGGGCCCTTCAGGTTGTAGACATACGAGATCCGGTTGGCAATGGAGGTAAGCGATGCTCCCATCGGAACGTGCGGGCTAATAGCATTCCGCTGCTCGGTAGACGCCTGGATATCCCAGTAATCATTCATGAAAACACCCATGAAGACCGCGGTTTTGGTATCGGAAACCGATTCCATGGGAATCCCGGCGTTCTCAAGGGCCTGGTAGGTTACCTCCAGCAAAAGACGTTGCTGGGGATCCATGCGATGGGCTTCGTTGGGGAAAATTCCGAAGAAGCCCGGATCAAAATGATCAACATTGGTTATAAAGCCCCCTTTGCTATTCTTGATTTTACCGGCTTTATTCCCATCGGGGTCGTAAAACTTCTTCAGATTCCAACGCTCGGCAGGCACATCGGTAATCGCATTCTTTCCTTCAGAAAGCAGTTGCCAAAAGGCATCAGGGTCATTCACGTCTCCCGGAAGGCGACACCCAATGCCAACAATGGCAATGGGTTCGCGCTGGCTGCTGGTAGAAGCATTCCGGTGAGAGGCATTTAATTGGGATGGATCGGGTACAGGACTCCCCTGTACATCAGCACTTAATGTAGACATAATTTAGATAGTTAAGGATTCTACAGATTTATTTATAGGGTAGAATGGTTGTCTAACCCTATAAAATCATATCAGCCACAAATTGAATTAAGCGAGGATTTGGTCGGATTTCACGTCGTATGGCTCATAGGTTGTTTCCCTCGCTTAGGATGTATGTTTACAAACCTAGGGCTTGTATAGATGAAAAAACAGCCGCAACTTTCCGATTGCTTACATCTGTAATACCTTTGTATTTCAAAAAAAATTGTAGTGAATTATACTCACATTTTATGAGTATCTTAATTGCAATTCATCTAGTGTATAAGCTAAAAAACCTATTGTTTAGGTTCATAAAACGCTACAATATTTTAGTTCCTTTATGTAACTTTTTATTTATCTTTTCTTTTTCCACACACAAATTGCCGGTTATTCTAATTCAGGTACGTGCGTGTGTTTTTATGATTGCCGTGCTAAAATCTTGACGCACTTAAATTTCTACAGGAAATTATAAGCATAAATACACGCACTATTTTTTCATATATTAATAGCCGGTAAAACCTAAGCAGATTCGGCTTCATAGAGTCATTTATAATAATGTAATTATTTGATGAAATCCCCGCATCGACGGTTACTTTCCAGCCATATCTAAGTATAATTATTAAATCAGATGACCGTGTCTACTGACCAGCGATTTGAGTAGTTTGAAAAAAAATCATAAATGCGCCACATATTCTTATCTATATTTCGCGCCATATCTCTCCCATGAACTAACATCCAAGCCATAAAGCTATGCCGGTAAAGCGATACTGAGATTCCTTAACTACTTACCTTTACCCGCAAAACTGTTTTCTGCCATGAGATTTTTGTCTTTCTTTGGCAGTTGATACCTAAAAATAGCTTACAATGTTAACCTGTCTACTCAATAGAAATCTATTGTTATTCTCCTCCACCCGCAGCGGATTATTCCTTATAAGTATTCTTTTCTCTCTGAACTGCGCATTCGCCCAGCCAACCCCGCTGACTGACTATGTGAACCCACTGATGGGGACGGATTCTGAATTTTCACTATCCACCGGAAATACCTACCCTGCCACCGCGATGCCCTGGGGCATGAATTTCTGGACCCCGCAAACCGCCCCCATGGGAGACGGCTGGACCTACGCCTACGATGCCAGTAAAATTCGGGGCATTAAACAGACGCACCAACCCAGTCCCTGGTTGAATGATTATGCAGCCTTCTCACTATTTGCCACCACCGGTGCCCCGGTATTTGACGAAGAAAAACGGGCATCCTGGTTTTCCCACAAAGCCGAAACCTCTCGCCCCCACTATTACCAGGTGTATCTGGCCGATTACGATGTAAATGCTGAAATGACGCCCACCGAGCGGGCGGCCTTTTTCCGCTTCACTTTTCCTGAAACCGATTCTGCTTTTATTGTTCTGGATGCTTTTAATAAAGGATCAGAGATAAAGATTATCCCCGGGGAGCGAAAGATCATCGGGTACTGCCGTAACAACCACGGTGGGGTACCGGATAACTTCCACAATTACTTTGTGGCCGAATTTGATCATGATTTTACCATAACCTATACCTGGCAGGATTCGGTGATGCAGGAAGGTACTGAAGCCACAGGAGACCATACCGGCGCTCTCATTGGATTTGCTACGACCAAGGGGGAAGCTGTTCATGTAAAAGTAGCCTCTTCTTTCATCAGCTCCGAGCAGGCTGCGCTGAATCTGGAGCGGGAAATAGGCGATCGCAGCTTTGACGAAGTGCTTACCAAAGGGCAACAGATCTGGGAAAATGAGTTGCGCAAAATACAGGTAGAAGGGGGTACGGACGAACAGCGCAAAACCTTTTATTCCTGCCTGTACCGTACGCTGCTATTTCCCCGTCCGCTGCACGAGATCAATGCCGAACAGGATACAGTGCACTACAGTCCCTACAATGGAGAAGTTCTGCCTGGCTATCTCTACACTGATAATGGCTTCTGGGACACTTTCCGAGCCGTATTTCCCTTCTTCACACTGATGTATCCCGAACAGGATGCCAAAATTATGCGCGGATTGGTGAATACCTATAAAGAGAGTGGATGGCTACCGGAATGGGCCAGCCCGGGTCACCGTAGCGTGATGATCGGCTCCAACTCTGCCTCGCTGATTTCAGATGCTTACCTCAAAGGAATTCGGGGCTATGACATTGAAACCCTCTACGAAGCCATTATTAAAAACACCAAAAGTGTGGGACCCGTGGAATCCGTAGGACGTTTTGGGGCTGAATATTATAACGATCTGGGCTATGTGCCCTACGATGTAGACATCAATGAAAATGCTGCCCGCACCCTGGAATATGCCTATGCCGACTTCTGTATTTCGGAACTTGCCCAGGCCCTGGGTAAACCCAAGAAAGAAGTAAGGCTGTATCAGGAACGCGCTCGCAACTACCGAAAACTATTCGACCCGGAAACCAAGCTGATGCGAGGTAAAAATAAAAATGGAGAATTTCAGTCGCCATTCAACCCTTTTAAGTGGGGCGATGCCTTTACGGAAGGCAATAGCTGGCATTATAGCTGGTCAGTCTTTCAGGATATTCACGACCTGGCCGAGCTGATGGGTGGCCAGGAAGCCTTTGCGGCCATGCTGGATTCCGTCTTTATCATGCCTCCCGTGTTTGATAACTCTTACTACGGATTTACCATTCACGAAATCCGGGAAATGCAGATCATGAACATGGGACAGTATGCCCACGGCAACCAGCCGATCCAGCACATGCCTTATTTGTATACGTTTGCAGCTCAGCCCTGGAAAACCCAGCAACATGTCCGCACAATCATGGACAAGCTGTATACTTCCCAGGCCGACGGTTACTGTGGAGATGAAGACAACGGACAGACTTCGGCCTGGTATGTTTTTTCCGCATTGGGCATGTACCCCGTTTCTCCCGGTAGCAACCAGTACGTATTGGGTAGCCCCTTATTTGAAAAAATAACGTTGCAGTTGCCGAACGGCAATACCTGGGTGGTAAATGCCGAAAATAATCGTAAAAACACTCCTTACATCCAACAGGCAACACTGGATAGCGAACCCTATACCAGAAACTATCTGTCGCACGAGAGGATTCTTGAGGGCGGCACGCTGGAATTTGACATGGGTGAGAAACCGAATGAAAGCCGGGGAACCCAACCCGAAGACGCACCGTACTCTATGTCTACCGCATCAATGGAAGAGAAATAAGCTATCGGTTTCATACTTGGTTTGATACTGGATACGCAAGGCGGTGAGCTCCGCCATTTCTCCTGGATCATGCTATAAATTTATAATAAACTCAATGCGCCTCTGAGAAAAGACTCTACAGTGGTGAAAGTAAAACGTTTTAAACATTTTCACTAACAGACTGCTTTTTTCAAAAAAACTACCTGAATTATGACATCTTCCGAAGACCGTATTATTGATGCCCTCAACAAAAAGGGAGTGCTTAAACAGCAGATTTACCATCAAACCAAAGAGGTTTTTGACCAACTGAATGAGGTATTGGAAGGAATCGCCGAGCGCACCGATGAAGCCATGAGCGAAGACAGCCCGGTCAACGTAGCCTATACCCATAATGGTGATTTTGAATCGTCTTTGCAGTTTTCCGGCGATACGCTGGTATTTATGATGCATACCAATGTGTTCACCTTCAACCCCGAATACTTTGTACATAAATCGGAATATGTGCAGCAAGATCCTTCCCGCGCCTACTGCGGCATGATTGCCGTGTATAATTTTTTAACGGATTCCATCAGGTACAATCGCTTATCGGATGTAGGGTACCTGATCGGTCGTATTTTTGTTAACAAAGACAAGCACTTTTTTGTGGAAGGACGCCGGGAATTTGCCTTCCGGTACAATACTTTCTCTCAAAAACCCATTGATCCGCAGATCCTCCACCAAATGGCCGAAACGGCCATCATTCACGCCATTGATTTTGATCTGTTTGTGCCCCCCATGGATGTGAGTAAACAAATTACCTTGAAAGAAAAGTTACAATCTGTCGGCTTGTCTGCCATTCGTACCGGCAAACGGATAGGGTTTGAGTTTTTACGCGATCAGGAGTGAGCCTAATCGCCCGATAAGCCATACTAACTGCCTGCCGGTGCACTGAAAGGAGCAGCTTCCGGCAAAGAACGAGCCCAGGAGCGTAAGCTGCCCCCACCCGGAAATGCTGTGTGGGTTGGTCCTTCAAACCGGAACATCGTCTCATTGTGTCCATACTGGTTTCTTAAACCGGCCGTGACCGGCACGTTCCAGGTATCAGACAACATTTGCAGTAACCTTCTTCCGCGGTGGCCACCTCCGGTATGGCACCCGTGCAGTTCCACACTTCCAAAACGACAAAATAAGGGGGCTAAGGGAGTGAGAAACCGACTCAGTGCCGAGGCATGTTCTATACCCAGCCGCGAACTGTAGTAGGCCCCATCCTCCAAATCTCCTCCGGTTCCAATACCAATACCCATTGTCCCTTGATTACCGTGCCCATGAAACTGCAATAGCATAACCCTACCAGTTCGCCCAGCGCCTAGTAAACTTTGGCGAGCAGAACGTACTCCATCACTCATTCCGTGATTGTATATCATCTCTCTCCGGCTGGTAATCTGTCCCATCTGGTGCGGTTGGTAAATAGCCTGATCGCTGGCCTCGGTTACATCCATAGCCTCCAGCGTTTGCCACTGGTTACGGTTATTTTCCAGCAACTTCCGCCACAAACGGGCATCAATCCGGCCCGTTGAAGGTAGCCCTCGGTGTTGCTGAAATTTTCTTACCGCCATCTCGGTTTGTCTTCCGAAAATTCCATCTACCTCAATAGATTCGCCAGAAATAAAATTCTGGTTAAATAATATCTGAGCAGAGACTACCGCCGGTAGTCGGTCGCCACGTTGTAAAAAAGGTGTCATTGTCTGGTTTTCTACCATGCAATATCTGTATTACCGGGGTAATGTGCTACTCCAAATCATAAAATGCTTAAATATCTCAAAGCGCATAAGATGGATCATTGGAAGAGTTTAGTTGCTTTTTCTAAGATATAACCTTAGATTCGACTCCTTGCTCTAATGTTTGGTAATGGCATAATGGGTTACCGTACTTCAGAGAAAGTAAATATTTTATTCCCCGACGGTTTACCTTTTGCAATTTCAAGCTACTAATACATAAAATATTGATACCTAACCTTATTCTACCCTATGCCTTCCACCCTTACGCTCTCGGATGATACCAAACGCGCCATCCAGATTGCCCAGTCGTTGGCCAAAGAGTACCAAAATGCCCAATTTACCCCAGGCCATCTGCTACATGCCCTGTTGCATAAAGATGTTGGTCTCCGCGACTTACTCGAATCTTTAGATCAGGATATTCCTTACTTACAGGAGTGGGCGGAGGTGCGGATCGAGAACCTGTCTAAAAATACCCAGATTCCCGAAGAACCTTCGGGCGATGCCAAAGTATCCGCCGCCATTGAAGAAGCCGACCTGATCCGGTTGAAACTGAACGAAGAAGAGATTACTCCCCTGGCCATACTGGCAGCGCTCTGCAAACCAAACATCTCCTTTACCAAAGACCAACTCAAGACGTTCCCGCTCAAGCAAGACGATCTTCTGGCAACTGCGGTGGCTGAAGAAGCTATCCAGGAAGCCATCGCTCCGACTTCTTCGGGAACAAGCGGCCGCTCCGCCACTGCCAAGCCGAAAGCCCTGTTTAAGTACTGCAATGATAAAACCTCCCTGGCGCGGGAAGGAAAAATTGACCCCATCATTGGCCGCGACCGCGAAACCCGCATGATGATTGAAATCCTGGGGCGACGCACCAAACCCAATGTACTGATTGTGGGAGAACCGGGAGTAGGCAAAACCGCTCTGGTGGATGGTTTCGCCCTGGATATCATCAACCAGAAAGTACCCGCCCATTTATCCGCAGCAGTCCTCTTTGAACTGGATCTGGGGGCGTTGGTAGCCGGAGCTTCGTATAAAGGCGAAGTAGAAGATCGCCTCAAAAATATCATCAAGGAGGTCAAGACCTTTGAAAAAGCCATTCTGTTCATTGATGAACTGCACCTGATGCTGGATAGCAGTGGGCCGGTCGGCAGCGGAGCTGCCAATCTGCTCAAGCCCGAACTCGCCCGGGGTGAGATTACAGTCATCGGGGCCACGACCAATGAAGAATACCGCAAATTCATTGAAAAAGAGGAAGCCTTTAACCGTCGGTTTGAAGTACTGCGGGTGGAAGAACCCGACGTCATCACGGCCGAACGTATGGTGCAAACCCTGGTACCCTTATACGAACAGCATCACCAGATTACCGTAGCCGAAAATACTCCCCTGGAAGCCGTACAACTGGCCAAACGTTATATCAAAGATCGCCGGCTCCCCGACTCCGCCATCGACCTGCTTGACCGCACCATGGCGGCCATCCGGATGGCCGATGAAACCTCGGAACCCGAACTTCAGCAGCTCCGGGAGAAGCTTCAGTTGCTGGATACGGAAGCAGTCTCCGCATCCCTGGCGGAATTACGCTGGTTTCACCGTGAATTGAAGGACAAGATTAGCCCTATTCTGTTCAGTCAGTTGGAAGATGATACTGAGGAACAGACACTAGACACTACCGAAATACTTCGCGCGCACCTTACTTCCACCATTGATGCCCTGCTCACACTAACGGATACCAAAAAAGGAACGGTAGAAAAGACCGATATCGCCGCCGTAGTAGCACACAAAACCGGTATTCCACTAGGTAAAATCCAGACCAAAGAGCGGGAAAAGCTTCTCAACATGGAGGAGCACCTGAAGGAGCGGGTCGTCGGCCAGGACCATGCCATCAAAGTAATTTCCGATGCCGTACTGGAATCCCGCTCGGGCCTCACCAAGCCGGGACAACCCATTGGCTCTTTTTTCTTTTTGGGTCCTACCGGTACGGGGAAAACTGAGCTATCCAAATCACTGGCCGAGTTTCTCTTCAACGATGAGTCTACGCTGATCCGCTTCGATATGTCGGAGTTTAAGGAGGAGCACTCGGCAGCGGTGCTGCTGGGAGCTCCCGCTGGATACGTGGGATACGAAGAAGGTGGTATTCTGGTCAATAAAATTAGGGAAAAGCCCTATGCCGTCGTATTGTTTGATGAAATTGAAAAAGCCCATTCTTCGGTCTTCGACATCTTTCTCCAAATTATGGATGAGGGAAAATTACACGATCGTCTGGGTAAAGAAGGTGATTTCTCCAATGCGGTAGTACTCTTTACGTCTAACATCGGTAGTCAGTACATCATTGACGAATTTTCGGAGGGGCGGCTGCCCACCTCTCAGCAGATGATGGAACGGATGCGGGGCCACTTCCGACCGGAGTTCCTGGCCCGCGTTACCGAGATTACTCCCTTCGTGCCCATTCAGGAGGCGAATGTGGTAAAGATATTCGATATTCATCTGAAGAAATTGCTTACCTTACTGGACAAACAGGGTATTTCACTGACGATCACCGATGCCGCCAAGCAGCAGTTAGCCCTGTCCGGCTATACTCCTGAATACGGGGCCCGACCACTCACCGGAGTAATTCGGAATCAGCTACGCAGGCCGATCTCCCGCCTCATTATTGCTGGCAATGTGAAAAAAGGCTCCGCGATAAAACTAGACGTGGATGAAGAGCAAGCATTAGTTTGGAAATATGAATAATCAAGTTACTTTTTGTAACCTGTGTGTACTAATAGATACATTAAAGCTTTAATCACTAGCTCGTTACACCTTCTAACCATCATATACTATGAACGAAGTCGAAATTGGAGGGCAACTGGTACCCCAACAATCGTTTGAGGCCATTACCCAGATTTCCTCTAACCGCACACTACTGGTGCAGAAACTCACGACCCGGCCCACCAAGCCCGAGCCCATCACCGGACTGAAAACCCTGAACGAAGTGTTTGATCACTTCAAACCCAATGTAAAAGTTGCGTTTGAAAGCGAAGATGGCGCACCGGTCAATGAAGAACTAAACTTCTCCAACCTGGGTGATTTTACCAAAAACGGAATCGTAGAACAGAGCGAGTTCCTCAAAGACATCAATGCCCAGCAGGAAAACTATCATAAGTTCATCAAACAGTTGAAATCGAATAAGATTTTAAAGTCAGCCCTGCAAAACCCGGAATCTAAGCGAGCCTACCTGACGGCGCTGCAAGCCATGATTCAGGAAATTGAACAGGCTGATCAATAACCCTGCTGCCACATTTTCACCTATTTATTTGCCAACCTACTAACGATACATACCAATGGCTGAAGAAAAAGACCAATCGACCGGGAGTGCGCAAACCGCTACCAAAGAAGCGCTACGAGAAACTCCCGCGCTGGACAATCCGAAAAAAGTTTTAGAAGAAAGTACCGACGAACTGATTGAGTACGGTGGATTTGAATTGATTGAATCTTCCGTAGACGGAGCTAAAGTGATGAACCCGGAAGGAAAAGCGCGAAAGAATATTTTCCTGAACGAAGCGGCAAAAAAAGGCGAGCGGAAAAAACTGAAAAAGCAACTTCAACTATGGCACGATCTGCTCAGCGAGAGCGATGACATCTCGGACATGGTGGAGAAATCGCAGGAGAAAGTAGAAAGTGCCGAGGCATTATTGAAAGCTAACTTAAAGAAAGCACTGGGAGAAACGGCCGAGCTTGAGCAGAATTATCGTTCAATGGCCATGTTCTTCAAGAATGCCGAAGTTGATAAAGTCCGTAATATCACCCTGTTCAATGCTGATATTGAGCGACTGAAGGACCTGGACAACACCCTGGTCATTGACAAAATCTCCGAAGAGCTCAAGGCCCGGCACGACCGCCTCGACCTGCGCGAGAATTACTCCTTGCTGGTGATACCAGGCTACTTAGGGTCTAACAAAGTGGTCGAGAAGTGGGCCAAGATTGCCCATCAGAATAAAACCATGCTGGTCACTGACTTTAACCACTTGGACGACCCTGATGCCGTGATGGAAGAATTTGATATGGCCAACCTGACCGGTGGCGAGATTCACCGCTCTAATGTGATGATGACCTGCAACTGGCTGGTGGGACGTGAACAGTACGAAGAACTGGATGAAGAAGATCCGATGTACATTCCCCCGTCTACCGCCCTGGCCGGAAAGATTTACAGCACGCTGATTGCCCAGCCAACCGCCGGTAAAATGCACGGTGGATTAAACGAGGTAGATGGCGTTGCTTTCCCGCTGAAAAAAAGCGAAATCTCGGAATTAGAGAAGCGTGGGCTGGTACCCATGGTGAAAGAATGGGAAAAAGTCATGGCTTTCTCGGCCAAGACGCTGTATAATGGCAATGATATCGGGTTACAGACCTACTCTGTCGTACGCGTCTTTGACTATGTCGGAAAAGTGATCATCGACTTCCTGAATCGTCAGGCCTTCGTTAACTGGACACCGAAAGTGCAGAAAGACCTGAGCCGGGAAATTTCAAAGTACCTGAAAAGCATCATGGGTAGCGATAAGATCATCCAGGACTATAACCTGATGCGACTGGAGCAGGACCCGGAAACCAAGCGGATTTTCATCGACCTGCACCTCACTCCGTTTTTCCCAGCCAAAAACTTCTTACTGAAGCTTGGCGGCACCAAAGGAGACACGGCCGAAGAATGGCAGTCAGAATACGCAGAGCAGTAATTAAAAATCGCTCACTCATAGAATAGAACATCGTTTCATCATGTTAACCATAGGTTCTATCATATCAGTCAAAGGTTTTATTACGGATGAAAAATTTATCCGCGGACAAACCTTGTCCGAGATTGAAAAACGCCTTGGGTTTCATCAAGGACGGCTTAAGAAAGGTGCAATGTTCGCCTTGGTAGACTACCCCAACCTCTTAGAGTTTAATCTTCGAGGGTACTCTCAGGTAGCGGGCCACCATTTTGATAAGCAATATGGACACATTCAGATAGATGTAGGGCAAGCAAAAAAGAGCTTGCTAAAATCATGGCAGAACCATAAAGTGCAACTTATTAAAGTACGCCCGTTCATAGACCACAATTCGGCAATGGACGATGACAAGCAGTATCCACCAGGCAGTGGAGTGCCTCAATGGCAGATTACTCAAAGTGTTAAAGGTCGGGTGATTGCCATCTATGATGCCAATGCTTATCACCAGAATATTCCATATCAAAGAATGCAGTATTTACATAACCAAATCAATTAACCCCCTAAACTCTAGAAACCATGGCAGTTCGAGCAAGATTAAATTTAGACAAAATAAGCGATGTACGCGTTATTGACTTTTCGTACAGTTTCAATCGTGATATTGATGCCTCCGGGCGACCGTCGGGTATCGTTCGGGGCGGCACCTTACAGATGACCATTGAATCTACCAAAAGTGCCTTCCTACCTACCTGGATGACGCTTGCCCAGGGAAAAACCAAGGACGGGCAGATTGAGATCATGGACGACACCGACGATGAAAAGCCTATTAAGACCATCAAGTTTAAAGACTCCTATATCGTAGAGTATGGAGAAAACTTTAGCTGGCAGGGCGGTGAGAACATGATGGAAACCTTCGTCATCTCCTGCCGGGAGATTACCATTGAAGGTGACGGCGGTCCGGCCGTGTACGAGAATGAATGGCCGGTGTAAGCAACCGGGCTTTAGATACACTTTCCAAAAAAGTATGCTCCTTATAAAATCATTCTAAAAAGTAAGCGCATGATGTCTCGCTGGATATTAGCTAGCTACGAAGGCCCTTCTATGGTAGATATTTGCCCTTATACATTTGATGGGGAGGATAAAAACCATTGTGCGCACTTTGTGAGTCATGCCTTACAAATCTTCTTCGGCTATACGTGCGCTGCTATAAAGGGAATGCCCTGTGCTCCCGCAGCCGCAAATATTCGGGTACATGAGATATTTGACCGATGTCCCAAGCCTTAGGAAGTACTTGCCTGTCCGACGCGGGGCCAGGGATTGATTTTTGTAAGCAAGCATACCAACTTTCGAGGACAACCCGTCCGAATGCGGAATGTCCCCAAAAAACATGTTGGAATTGTATTGGATGGCGTGGTATAGCACTACAGCAATAGTAGAAACAGTGTAATTACGCAGACCGTGGGAGAATTTTTGTTTCACTATTCGAAGCAGAAAAATGCACTTTGGTGGGGGGAATTTCCCCTTTCTTCTCGAGCTGCATTGATGGGCACCAGTAGTGAAGCAATTTAATCTGCCCCTGCCAGGAGATGGCATTTCAGGCTGATACATCGCAAATCCTCCTGTTTTACCGTCGTAGAAATTTCAGCAACCGCTAAATGGTGAAGGTACGCTAACAATCACCATTTTTTCTCCGGCATCTCGGGTTTATTTCACAACTTACGCGCATCATTTTATTGAAAACTTATTTAAAAATGAATGCTAACGATCAGACAATGAATCAGACTGTAAGATTATTCTACCCTTTACTCTTTTTGTCTTTTGCCCTATTGGTTTCCTGTAGCAAAGACGATGATGAAATTAACCCGGAAACAGGTATTGTAGGCACCTGGCGTCTGACCGACGGTGAATATACCATTGATGACCTGAGTATCCGGGACTTTTATGAGAAGCTTTATAATGATGCAGGTGTTGAGGTTAAGGAAGATGAACTGGATCAGTTGGAAGCAGTAACCCTCCAAAATCTGGGCGGAGTCTTTGACGATGGTACTACCTTCGAGTTTCAAGATGATGGAGTAATCATTATTGATGGCCCGGATGACGATGACGATGGACAGGGCACCTGGGATATCCAGAACAATCAAACCCTGGTTATTGGCGGCGGCACCGATGGTATTGAGTTTACCATCACCAATCTGACAAATTCAGAACTAAGATTATTATACGAAGAAGAGGACAGCTTTAATCCAACAGGAAATGATCCTCAGACCATAACAATCGGGTTGACGCTTATTTTCGCGAAACAGTAGGGTTTAACAGCCCGGCAGCGGTACTCGCACTGATTTCACCATGAGTTCATAAGCGGCGCTCATTTATTCATAAAACAGCAGACTCTTGGCACAACAAGTAAAAGTACAGATTACCATTGCCGGGGAAACGGTCTCTCCTTTTTCCGGTCTCAGCATTTCGCAGGATGTGCATCAGCATCATACTTTTGAAGTGGCCTTACTGGCCGATGCATTTAATGACACCGGAAAAGCCATCTTAGAGCAATCTAAAAAATATATCGGGCAGGAGTGTCATATTCGATTTGCTCCGGATATGTTTAGAAAGGAAAAACCCGAAAATGAGTTCGTTGGCCTGGTGACTGAAGTGCGGCTGAGCCGACTCAGCAATGGTGAGCGCAGTGTAGTACTCTTCGGATACAGCCCGACCATTCTTATGGATGGCAATCCTCAGAGCCGCTCCTTTATGGATATGGACTTATCGGGAATGGCTGAAGCAACACTAGAGAAAATTCCTCACTCTTTGTCTACTAACATTCAGCCCAACTTCACCGACAGTATACCTTATACCGTGCAATATGTTGAATCCAACTATAAGTTTCTGCAACGCATGGCCGCCCGGTATGGCGAGTGGTGTTTCTACGATGGCACTCAATTGATTTTTGGCGCGCTTCCCCGAGACAAAAAGGTTGATTTACCCCTGGTGAAGGATTTATATAACCTGGAATTTTCGTTTAAGCTGCTGCCCGCCAACTTTACCACCTTCGCCTATCACTATCTGGAACATAAGACCTTTAAGAGTCAGGCCTCAGCCGCTACCGTAGCTGACCTGGATGAATACGGAAAGTTTGCCCTGGAAGAGTCCGATAAGTTATTTAGCCAGGAGCCTTCGTATGCTACTGCTTACCCCATTGCCCAACAACCTGAGCTCGATGGATTGGTTGAACAACAAAGAACCGCTACGGCCAACAACATGGTGATGATGACGGGTACGAGTGACAACCCTTTTCTCAATGTAGGAAGTATTATCAACATTACCGGCGAATCAACCAATGAGCAGGATTACGGGGAGTTTATCATCATTGCCCTGTCCCATAGTATTGGCAGCACTCACAGTTATCAGAATAGTTTCACCGCAGTGCCCGCCGAGCTTCAGGTGCCTCCACCTGCCCGGGTACAACAACCGCTCTGTGAAGTACAGTCGGCCGAAGTAATAGATAACAGTGACCCGGAGGCACTGGGACGCATACAGGTAAAATTCCCCTGGCAGGAAGGAACAACCCCCTGGATTCGGGTTTCTCAGGCTTACGGAGGTCAGAGTGGCGAGGGAGGGCATCACGGTTTCTACTTTATTCCTGAGATTGGCTCCGAGGTACTGGTAGGTTTTGAACATAACAACCCGGACAAGCCTTTTGTCATGAGCAGTATTTATCACGGAGATTCTTCTTTAGGTTCCTGGCCAGACTCCAGCAATTTTAAGAAAGTAATCAAAACCCGCAGCGGTAACCAGATACATCTGATTGACGAAGACGGCAAAGAAAAAATCCGCATCTTCCATACGAATGAAGATAGCTCCAAAAATGAAATCTGCCTGGAGATGGAAGGGCAGGGAAAAATTACCATTAAAACCCTGGGAGAGCTTGATATTTCAGCCAACTCCATCAATATTGAAGCTGAAAATAATATTAATATCACGGCAGGTCGTGATCATGCCCTTTCGGTGGGTAGCAATATGACTACCGATGTAGGAGCTGATTTAAAACAAAATGCCAACAGTATCGCCACCGTAGCCAATACATCGTTGGATCTTACCGCCGGAAGTAATGCAACCCTGGAGGGAGGAGCGAATGTGTCTATCACAGGAGGATCAGGGCTTTCCGTAGAAAGCGGGGCTAATACCAGCGTAAAAGCAGGAGCCAACCTTTCCCTGGAAGGTGGCGTAGTGGCTGCTTTAAAAGGCCCCGTGGTAAAAATCAATTAACCAAGTTTAGATGCGTCCATATTACCAGTTACCCCTACAGTTCAGCAACCTTATCGGAAAGAAAAGGCACGGGTTATGTACGCTGGAAGATTCTATTCGCCAGCACATTCACCTGATCATCAAAACACACTACCATGAGTACCGCTTTGATCCCAATTACGGTTGCTATATCTGGGACAAAGATTTTGATAATATCCAGAGTGTATCGAAATGGAAGGATGAACTGGAAGATCTGGTTTTACAATCGCTGAACGCATACGAAAAACGGCTGATGAATATCCACGTCACCATCAAGGTAGACGAGCCGGAAACCATAGACCCTCGAACGAACCAGATCATTCGCCACCAGAAGCGCATTACCATTCAAACGCTGGGTACGATCAAAAAAACCAATCAGCCATTGCAGCATACCGAATTCATGTTTTTCAGTCCTCTGTCCCTGGCCTAACCCTGATTAAATGGTCCTGCTACAGTCTGGTGAGAATCAATTTCAAAGCGATAAAGTAAAGCAGCGACTCCTTAAAACGGCCGCCGAACTCTGGGACTACGATGAGACTGAAATGGAAGGGCTCGACCCGCTGGTGGATCTGCTCTTTGGTGCCTGTGCCGTACAGTTTGAAAAAACGGCGCGGGAACTCAATCAGTCCAAAACCCGGGTACTCAAGCAGTTAGCCAGCCTGCTGCTCCCCGAGGCGCTGACGATTCCTACGCCCGCCCATGCCGTATTGCACGCGCGCCCGGTAGAACCCACGCACATCATCACCTCCGAAGATCAGTTTCTCACACCCCAGGAAATTATCAATCCGGAAGATCTGACCAAACCGGATACCAAAAACGTGTATTTCTCTCCCGCCCTGAATACCACTTTGGTCAATGGGCAGGTGCAGTATGTTGCCTTTGACCGGCAACTGGTGCAGCTGAATGGTATCCTGCAGCGGAACACGGTACTTCGTGCTCCTGAAGCTTCCACTACGCTACCTGCTCATTCCCTGTGGTTGGGCGTATCCCTTCCCTCTTCGCTCAGTACCCTGAATGAGCTCACCTTTTACTTTGACTGGAAGAACCAGCCGGATGCCCAGTATTACCGTACTTTGCTGCCTTCGGCCCAATGGTACGTGCAGGGGCATCCGATCAACGTGCGTTCCGGGTACAGTCATACGAAAGTAAACCAGCGGGCGCAGGCACCGGATTGGCGCGATCAGCTCCCAAATGTTTCAGATACCCTGGAGCAGCAGACGCTACAAGCGTATCAAAATTCCTTTATTACCGCTGAGGATCTGGCTGTTTCCTCCTCCCGTCAGGCCTACCCGGATGCATTCAGACAGGTGTTTGAGGCCGAAGCGCTGGCTAAATTACAGACACCTTTAGTATGGATTGAAGTGCGTTTTCCCCAGTTGATGCCTCCCAAGGTGCTGTCCAACACCATTTGTGCGGTTAACTGCTTCCCTGTGCTCAACCGGAAATTACAAAGCAGTAACCGCCCCTACCGGATCAATAAGTTACTGAATATCATCCCCTTAACTACCGATGATTATTTCCTGGCCATCCGAAAAGTAACGACGGATCAGGGAGCCTCTTTCCGTAATGTTCCCTTCCAGCGGTTTAAAACCATGGAACCGAATACCTACGCAATCCGGCAAGACGGAGTGGGCCGCTTTGACCAGCGCAACGCCATGGAGTTTTCTAACTACCTGCTTGACCTGATCCGGGATGAGAACGCAGCTTTTGAAGCTTTGGGTGGTAGCCGGGTTGTTCAGGATGTGAAAGCTATACGCCAGCATATTTCCCGGCTGGAACGGCAGGTAGCCGCAAACACGGCCAAACAGGATGTACAGCATTATCTGGCCCTGAACGCTGAGAAAGATGAAAATATCTGGGTTGAGTTTTGGTCTACCCTGGGTACCGTTGCCAACCGGATAACAGCCGGCACCAAACTTCAACCCCTCAGCAGTACTGACTTTCAAAGTAACGACCTGCTGCTGGTCACCTCCTCGTATGGCGGACGAGACAAACCCAGCGATGCCGAGAAGGTACACGAGTTTCGGAGTGCCCTGCTCTCCCGAGACCGTTTTGTCACAGAAGAAGACATCAAGGCCGCATGTTATGCCCGCCTGGGTGATCTGATCGCGAGTGTTTCTTTTCGTAAAGGAGTCAGGGTGCTGCCTCGCTCCAATCAGGCCCTGGAGCGTACGCTGGATGTGGTAATTAAACTGGCCTCGAAAGCGCGCCTGACTGGAGACGAACTGGAAAGTACCCAGCGTGACCTGCACCAGTACATCACCCAGCGATCTTCAACTGTTTTGCCTATTCAAATTGTAATCAAGCATTGATCGTGGCTTTCGCAACTGAACCTCCCGCAAGCAATGAGTAATAAGAAAGATGCCCCGAAAGACGATATAACCTCACTGCTCCCAACTGCTTCACTGGGTTCGCCCTCAGTAGACGCCAAACCGGAAGTGATTATTGCCAATGCGCTCCGTCATCAGCTCCTGACACCCGAGGATGTGATCATCCGTTCCATCAGCACCTTTCAGCGATCGTATACAAAAGATTTATTCAGCATTGAAAGGCGGGAAAAAGATGATGGGAAGTCCTATTATTATGTGAATACCACCCGGGAAGGGTTGTACGATACCCTGCCGGAAGGCATATTTCACCAAACCCTGAAAAAAGATGCCCAGATTGACACCGAAGCAGCGGTGGAGGAACTGGCACTGCACCGACAGGAAGAGAAAGCAGCTCGATTATTTTTCCTGCCATTAGAACAGGAGTTTTACCGTCTCCAAATGCTGGCTGAGTGGCAGGAGAGCAATATTTTACTGTCGACCCTCGATCGGCAGCAATACGAAGCACTGATCGACCTCTGGAATCTGCCTAAAGGATTGTCCACGTATCAGATCATCATGATGCTGCACATCATTCCTCTGCTGCACCGGGTGGTCGGCGATGAAACAGCCACCGCTAACCTGCTGGGCCTGGTCATGGAAATACCTGTAATGGTCCGGGCATACCAATCCACCTCCCAGCGGATAGATGACGTTGATTTACCCCCGCTAGGCGAGTTTCAGCTGGGAAAAGACAGTATCCTGGGAAACCATATTGAAGACTATCACCCAAACTATCAGCTTATTGTAGGTCCCGTTAAAAAGAAGTATATTACCAACTATCTACCCGGGGGAAAGGGGAGTAAAACACTGGTTGGTTTGTGTGCTTTTTTCCTTCCGTGCCAATCCGATATTTCAATGACGATTGAGATTGAACAGGAAGAGAGTGGGTTTGTCTTAGATCGGGACCTGGCAGGCGAAGGATATTTAGGGTATACGACATACTTATAAATTATGATCACCATTGTTATTTTAATTATTCTGGCGATTGCTTCGGTTGTGCTACTTATCCTGAGCAGTAAAGCCCGACCGGATTTTCAAACCGGAAAGGTCATGGTATATGCTGCGATCTTTATCCTGGTTTTTATATTCAGTGCCGTGCTGCTGGGGGTTATGGCTCCCTCTCCCGGTCTGAGTTTCTGGGTGTTATTTTGTGTGTTTCTGCTAGCCGGAGGCGTACATACCTGGCTTTTATACCAACGGTTTCCCTGGGCACAACGCGATTTGTTTCTCTCAGAATTGCTACTCACGCTTTTCATTTATGCACTGGGCACTGCCTTGCTTTGTCTGTTGTACCTTCTTCTCTCTGACGTAAGCTCCGTGGCTTTCCTGACGGGTGCTACCCTTGCCTTCCTGATCCCTTTCTTTTTACACAAAAGCTTTCAGCTATGGCAAACCGTACCTCCTGCGTACTATTACAAATGGTTTTTTCCTACCGAGAAAGAAGCCCCAGCACTCACCTTTCAGCACACAATTCCTCTGCAATTTACTTTTTGCAAGGAAGCGAATAATACGGAATCCACCACCTTCTCGGTGGTGGCTCCCAACGATATTTTATTAGGCGATCTGTTTCATTCATTTTTAGAAGAATACAATAGCCAGTTTCCCGACAGCCCGATTCAATCGTACCGACCTCCTTTTTCCTGGATGTTTTATTCCGAAACTGGAAATTGGTGGCATTCCAAGAAGGTAATTGATCCGGATTTGTCCATTTTTGAGAATAATATTAAACCTAATGAATCGGTGAATGCCGTGCGCATTCATCAATGATATTGAGCGAGTCTATGCAACCCTACCTTAACTATCATACAGTCAACTGGCGAGACGGAATGAAGGTCAATAAGGACCATTTCACCCAGCAGGAAAACGCGCTGCTGGACACCATTCGCGATTTGGCGGCAATGCAGATCACTCCCTACAACTACGGATTGCTCAACGGCGTGTCTAACGATACTTCTCTGGAATTCTCAGCAAACCTGGCCAGCAGCCGGAAGCTGACCGTGGCGCTAACTCGTTGTCGAGCGATTACGCTGGGGGGTGCCCGTATTGAGATAAACGCCCAGGCGGGTAGTGATTTCTCTGCCCCGATCAAAACAGAATACGAAGTACAGGATAACGACCAACTGTTGTACGACGTCATTATCACCGTAAACCCCTTTTCCCGGCAGCCCATTGGCTCGCCCGACCCGGAAGAAGTACCATTACGACACCCGTTCTCTTCGCCCAGATACCAATTGCAGGTGGTGCCTTCTCATCAGATCAATATCACTGACTTAGGTGCTTATCATCTTACGCTGGCCAAAGTTCGGGTCATTGGTAATGAGGTGAAGGTTTCCGATAAGTTTATCCCTCCGTGTAGCCGTATCACCGCCCATCCGACCGTAGTAGGATTCTACGACCGACTCATCGGCAGCATGATCCAAACCGGCTCATCGGCCCGTCAGGTCATCATCAAGATGCGGTTAAAGAGCGAGCAATCGCAGTTGGTAAGCAACCTGTACACCTTGTCGGAAGAAGTGCTGAATTTTGTAGCCGCCCACATTGATTCCTCTCGTTTACGGTTGTCCCACCTTCCTCCCATTCATTTAATGGAACTGTTTGCCAAGTACGCCCGCACCATGCGGGTTTGCCTGGATTGTATGACAGACAATGGAAAAGAAGAAGCCCTTAACTACATACAGGAATGGACCGAGATCCGTCCGGGAACCATTGAGAACACCATCAATGGAGTGCTGGACCTGGACTATGACCACCTAGAACTCTACGCGATCTTGGAACAAACCGAAATCTTCTCTTCGTTAATGGAAGTTCTGTTTGCCAAACTCGGTGAGCAGGACTTTATCGGTAAGCCCAAAAAAGAAGAACCCCGACCAAAAAATAATATCTTTGTCCGGGAAAGTACCGCTCCGGCGGACACTAAGAAGAAAGGAAATTTTTGGAAAATCTAACCCAATAACCATGAGTAAACCTGCTGCGGTGGTTGGTGATATGCATACCTGCCCCATGTCTGACGGCCCCAAACCTCACGTTGGTGGCCCGATTCTTCCCCCGGGAGCTCCTACTGTATTTATTGGAAATCGCCCGGCGGCACGGGTAGGCGACCAGGCCACCTGTATGAGTCCTGCTCCGGATATTATTCTGGTTGGATCGATGTCTGTAATGATCTGCGGAAAACCCGCAGCCCGGGTGGGTGATCAAACTGCCCACGGCGGAGTTATCGTAGGGCCGGGTGTGCCCAATGTATTTATCGGATAAACGCTAGTTCATGGACCCCATCAACCAATCAGAACGAAAGGCAGCGATCATAAAGTTTTCGCTTTTCCTTTTTTTGTCCTGTTTCCTCATCTTCACCTCTTTTCTTCTGTATCGCTTTGTACCAGCTTCATCATCTCGTCCGGCCCCTCCAATATCGCAGCAGGAAAACGTAGACCCTGCTCAGGTTGCCGAGCTTAAGCAAAAACTCAGCTCCCTGGCCGAAAGCATGAACCAGGTCAATATTATGTTTCTGGTAGATGCTACGCGGGGCATGGAGAGCCATTTGCCAGCCGTGGCCAAGGCTGCACAACAGATTGAACAAGAATATCCGGCCGACATGATGGCCGCCTGTTATCGGGATGCTGCCGAAGGAGCCTGGCTGTATATGACCAATGAAATGGTAGGCGAAGACCCTACCACCTGGTTGAACTCCCTGGATACCGAAGCTAAATTTGACCGGGATGAACCCGAAGCGCTTTTTTACGGCCTCAAACGAGCACTTGAGTCTGACTACTTACAGCCCCAGGAAACCAACATTCTCATTCTGGTAGGAGACGCTGGCAACCACGCCCAGGAGGCACTGACGGATGTGCCACCGGCTGAAATTGTTGAGTTATTGAAAAATAAAAACTGTCACTTTGCTGCTTTTCAGGCGCGAAACCCCAACACCAGTCCTATCTATGCGGAGTTTTCTACTCAGATTATAGATGATATCCTGGAACCGGTGAAGGGCTCCTTCGCTACTTATCCCTTTCAGGAAAAAGATAGTGTAGATGCTTACGGCTTATCCTATCAGCTTGTTGGCAAAACGAAAAACCTGCTGTACGTCACCAATCCATCCAAGGATTTACCTCCCGGCGAACTCACAGCCAAAATCAATGCCTTTGTAGCACAGGTGCTTTCACCCCTTCAACAACAGGTCGACCAGCTAGAGTCCATGGCTCAGGGCAATTACCCATCATCGCTAGATCAGGAAACCATAGATCTTCTCGCTCAGCACCAGATCACCCAGGATCAGCTTAGCATCTTACGAAGGTAAGACTTAGGATTACAAGATATGTGATAGCAACCTTCGTTATTCATACCGTAGCGCATCCACCGGGTTGGCCAGCGATGCTTTGATAGACTGGTAACTCACCGCCAACCAGGCAATGAGCAAAGCCCCCAATCCTGCTCCAACAAACATCCAACCACTCATATCGATCCGATAGGCAAAATCAGTGAGCCACTGCCGCATGACCAGGTAAGCTATCGGAATAGCGACCACCAAGGCCAGGAGGATGAGTTTCGTATATCCCTGGGAAAGCAGCAGCACAATACTACGGGAAGAGGCGCCCATCACTTTCCGAATACCGATCTCTTTGGTACGCTGCTCTGCCATAAAAGCCACCAATGCCAACAGTCCTAAACAGGCCACCAGAATGGCCAGTCCGGTGAAGATACCGAAGACTTTTCCCAGACGCATCTCAGAACGGTACAGCGCCTCATAGTCCTGATCCAGAAAGGAATAGTCAAAGGGAGTATCGGGAGCAAACTTCTGCCAGCTTTTTTCCAGCAAGGCCAGTGTACCCGGTATATTCTCACCACTGATACGCACTTCCAGGGTATTGTAGTAGTATGGGTTCTCTCCTAACAAAATGAATAAAGGAGCAATATCGTTGTGCAGTGACTCAAAATGAAAGTCTTCTACCACGCCCACTACCTGGTAAATTTGCTCATCCCGATCAATTTGGGTTTGCAGCGGATCATCCAGGCCCATTTGTTTTACGGCAGCCTCATTCAAAATCATGGACATGGTGTCCGAAGCGAGCTCCCGGGAAAAAGCCCGACCGGCGATGACGGGAATCTGAAAGGTGGTGAAGAAATCATAATCTACGAACAGGCGGTTGAGCTGGTATACTTCATTTTCGCCCTGTCCCCGCACCAGCAACCCACCCTGCCCATTGGTAATCAGATGGGGGCTTTGGCTGGATGCGGTAACCTGCTGAACCTGCGGGTAGGCTTTTACCTCATTCATAAACGCATCAAAGTGCTCCGATACCGCATTACCTAACAATACCACATTTTCCTGATCATAGCCCAGTTTCTTGTTTTGCATGTATTGCAACTGCTGATAGACCACTCCGGTACACACAATAAGCGCAATGGAAATAGCAAACTGAAAAACTACTAAACCATTCCGAAAATGCCTTCCTTCCCGGCCTGTCTTTAGCGCCCCCCGCAGTACCTGCACTGGCTGAAAGCGGGTCAGGTAAAATGCCGGATACATACCCGCCAGCAACCCAACCATAAGTCCTACCAGCAGCACGGTAATGCCCAGCGTGGGACTCTCAAATAGATTAAGGGATAACTGCTTATTGGCTAATTGATTGAAGGGACGGCGGAACAGCTCCGCCAGCGCCAGCGCCAGCAACGTGGCGGTGAGGCTTACCAGCAGCGACTCTACCAGAAACTGATAAATCAGCGGTCTGCGTACTGATCCCAGTGTTTTCCGTACACCCACTTCCCGAGCTCGATCGGCAGAACGAGCCGTCGACAGATTAACATAATTCACTCCGGCAATGAGCAGCACAAAGAGTGCGATGATAGAAAAGATATATACGTATCGAATGTCGCTGTTGGCTTCCAGTTCCATCTCCAGATCAGAATGCAGATGAATGCTCGTCAGCGGCTGGGCCATAAAATTAACATCAAACCGGCCCAGCTTGATACCTTCTTCTATGTCAGGATTGTATTTGATACCTACGTCTTTAATCTTAACAGGAACCGCATCTACCGAAGCATGCTTGGCCAGCCTAAAGTAGGTTGATATCCGCCCATTTACATTGCCCCAGTTTACTTGCTCGCTCAACCGTGGTTCAAAGCGTTTGATCAGGGTAAAGTGGAAGTGGGAGTTGGCCGGTGGATTTTCGGCTACGCCGGTAACCTCATAAACGTGCTCCCCTATTTCAAAAGTCTCTCCTACCACTGCCGCCGATTGATTAAACAAGGCTTGGGCCAAAGCTTCGGTCAGGATGACGGAGGAAGGATTTTCCAGCACGGTTGCGGGATTCCCTTCTATCAATGGAAAGGTAAAAAAATCAAAGAAGTTGCTATCAACGGCAATGGTTTCCACATCGGGAAACAGCACGTCTCCTCGATGAATTGTCTGATCCCAAAGTTTTTGTACCCGTAGCGTTGCCTCAATTTCGGGAATTTCGTCATCGATGACCTCGCCTATGTGGTAGTTGGTAGATGCGGCGGCACTGGTGCTCCCGTTGAAATTGGTTTGGGTAGCTACCCGGTAAATACGGTCGGCCTGTTTGTGAAAACGGTCGTAGCTGAGTTCGTCCAGCACGTAGAGGGTGATAAGCAGCCCGGCGGCCAGCCCAATGGCCAGTCCGAGGATGTTGATGGCAGTGTAAAATTTCCGCTTGGATAAATGGCGAAAGGCAATGGCCAGATAGTTCTTCAGCATAGATTATGGGCTTGGGGTCAGGAGCCAAGTGCAAGGCGTATGCTACGCTCCTGCCCATACATCCTTACCATGATTTACAGATTCTACCAGTAGGGTAATATCAGTAGCTCCCTTCTTGCAGGGTAATGTATATCATTATTTCTGCAAAAGCCTCTCCAAGTCATTACAACAAAGGTTTCTTCCGAGCCAATATGATTACAATGAGCGAACCAAAGTGGGCTAGCGTGCGGATGTAACCTCCTGCCTATAAGCGAATTAGCTTTATACTACTTCTTTGCTATTCTGCTTTATGGTGGCCATAGACTTAAGCCGATATTCAATAATCTACATTACACTATTGTATCGTAATCGTAACACCTAACCGTTCGTTTTTGATACAATTATTCTTTTGGTTGCAGCTCAATGAGCTGGTTTAGTATTTTTATTTCGGTCAAGGCTTTCCGCATTAAACCTCGTCGGTTTTCTAAGTTACTTTCGTAAAACATGAGTGTAGTTTGAAATTTAGGGGTCATATATATGGTATCATCATAGGCTGTACCTACTTGGTAATTACGATTATAATAGTAAGGTAGCATCAGATCAAACGTGTATCTCCAGGCAAGTTCTACCTGAATCTGAAAAAGCTCATAAGTATCATATAATTGGGATAACGTTCGGGCGATACTATCATTTTGAATGATATTAATGTCACCAGTCTGCCGAAGCGCATCATACGTATAGTCCTCCGGCTTGAAAGAGAGAAAGTCATTTCTTAGTGCCTGAAAGTAATAGCTTATGCTATCCGCATTATTCCGGTCATCGTAGAGTTGGTAAATTCTTTTGATACTGAAGGATATTGTATCCATGTACATAAAACCTACTGTCAGATTGACAGAATCCTTAGCTAAATCTCCTCTCAGATTTTTAAGATACTGTTGTTCCAGTGTAACATTTTGGCGCTCCTGATTCCAGTTGTTAAGCCAGAAGGCAATGCTAATCCCTAACACCACTACCAGAATATCAATCAGCTTATCACTCCAATGAACAGATCGGAATAAATTACGCATAGGACAGATGTTTAAAACCAAAAGATAAGCATTGGCCATTAGGCTGGCAACTGCGGTCATCTTAAGGGCATTTAAATATTTTAAAAAAAATCCCGGATTGGGAAATCCAGTACACGGCCTCGCTTCGTAGGTATAGGCGTAAATTTTTTTAAACATCTTAATTGCACAACCATCATGCAGAAAACTACTTTTTTTCGCACCTTAACCAAAGCAGCCTCATTCATTCTTCTGGCTGGCACCACGGTATTCTTTACCAGTTGTGAAAAAGGAGAAGATATTTTTGACGACTTTCTTGGCAAAGACAAGGACAAAGACATGGCCGAGATGCGCATCTTTGCCTCCACCAATACCGGAGGGAACTTCACCATCTTTGACGTATCCGATCTGCACGACATTGACATAACCGTGGCCAGTACGGGCAGCATGGATGCCGACGGTATTTTTTACAGCCAGGACAAAGACATTGTGTATCAGCTTTCCCGTACCGAAAGCATGGTGAATGGCTATACCGACATCATGGACCTGATGGGCAAAAAGGATGTACGTCCGGCCTTCAGTAGCACCTCCGATTTCACCAATGGACGGGAGATCACCGTAGAAGGAGACATGCTGGTAGTGGCCGAAGACGTAGACGACATGAACCAACTGGTAGTATATAAAGTCTACGAAGGCGCGCTGCGACTGGACAAAACCTACCGGGTACATATCAACCTTTGGGGTATTCAGTTAGTGAATGGCACGCTGTACGCCGTAGAGGACGGCACCAATAACCTGGCCGTGTACAACGACTTTGGTTCTCAGCCCGATGATCAAAATCTAGGAGCTGATATGAAAGTAGCTATTGAAGGCCTGGTAAGAACCCACGGACTGAACTACGATGCCATGCACGATGTCATGGTGCTAACCGACATTGCCGATGCTACAGTAGACTCAGACGGTGGATTCCACGTGATTGAAAACTTTAGCACCAAGCTGATGGACGCTGGTGATGAAGGCATGATCATGATGGACGACCAGATACGCGTAGCCGGGGACATGACCTACTTAGGAAACCCGGTAGATGTGGCACTGAGTGTAGAAGCCAAGAAAATATACGTGGCCGAACGTGCCAACGGTGGCGGACGCTTACTCATTTTCGATTATCCCATGGAAAGCGGCAATATGAAGCCCATTGCCAATGTGAATTACGAAGGAGCCTCAGCAGTCTACCTCGACGAAGAAATGCAATAAACAATTTTTAGGTTGACAGTTAGTATGAAAAGTTGATCATAGGTGGGTAAAGGGAAACGGAGTAACTCTGTTTCCTTTTCTTTTTTTTCGTCATTTTTCTTATCTTCCCTATACCGTTGAGCCGGCGGTCGCCCCTGCCTCTGACACTTTTATTTAACGAGTATTAACGACTATCTTTTCCGGGTAAAAACCCGCGAATGAATCAACAGACGTACCCAGCACGAACATAAGAATTAGGGTGATTTGAGGTGAAAGGGGGAACAGCATCGTCTGTTTCCCCTTATTTCTTCACCAGTATTCTGATCTAACACATCTCCCCCCTTACGCCTTATGGGCTTTCTCCAGTTCCCGGTTTAGGGAGAAGGCTGCGCTAATAAGGGCCAGGTGGGTGAAGGCCTGAGGAAAGTTACCCAGTTGCTCGCCCCGAAGGCTAATCTCCTCAGCATACAGCCCCAGGTGGCTGGCGTAACCAAGCATTTTTTCAAAGTACAGCCGGGCTTTCTCCACCTGTCCACCCCGGCAGAGGCACTCTACGTACCAGAAAGAGCACATGGTAAAAGTGCCTTCATCGCCCTCGATACCATCATTGGCCTGTTCATTATTGTAACGATACACCAGCGTATCGGTCACCAGTTCTTTTTCAATGGCCTCGAGGGTAGACTTCCAGCGTGGATCGAATGGGCTGATGAAGCGTACCAGCGGCATTAGCAGTGCGGAGGCATCCAGTGTTTTTGATCCCTTGTATTGTACAAAAGACTGCAACTCGTCATCCCAGAAGTTGTAGTATATATCCTCAAAGATCTTACTGCGGGTGGTACGCCAATAATCCCAATCGTAGGGGAAAGAACGCTTTTCAGCCAGGCGAATGGCTCGATCTACCGCCACCCAGCACATCACTCGGGAGTACAGGAACTCTTTTCTCTCCGAACGCACCTCCCAGATACCATGATCCGGTTCTTCCCAGTGCTCGCACACATAATTTACCAGGTACACCAGCTTCTCCCAGAAGTCGTAAGTGACTGCCTCTCCGTACTTATCGTAGAGATAAATACTGTCCATCAACTCCCCATAAATATCCAACTGCTTCTGTCCGTAAGCGTCATTGCCAATGCGCACCGGACCTGACTTACGGTACCCCTCCAAATGCTCAAGTACTTCTTCGTTCAGGTTCGACTCACCCGAGATGCTGTACATCAACTGTAGTTCGTGGTCTTCATCGATATTTTTGTCGAACTGCGTGCGAATCCACTTCATAAATTGCCCGGCTTCGTGGGTAAAGCCCAGCCGGATGAAAGCGTACATGGTAAAAGCCGCATCGCGTACCCAGGTATAGCGGTAATCCCAGTTGCGGGTTCCCCCTACTTTCTCGGGTAAGCCGAAGGTTGCTGCGGCCACCGGAGAACCGAACTGATAGGAGGTGAGCAGCTTCAGCGTCAGGGCCGACCGATGCACCATATCCCGCCAGCGTCCGCGGTACGATGATTTTCCCATCCACTTTTTCCAGTAGTTAAGGGTTTCGGTGAAGCTCCGGTCAATATAATGGGTTAAATGATTCTCGAAAGCCGGTTCCGCCGCTTCATCGGCAACGGCCACCAGCAGAAAGTTGGCTGACTCTTTTTCTTTGAGGGTAAATTCGGCATGCACATCCTGTCCATCTCCCTGCAAAGGCACATCGCTCATCAGTTTAATGATGGTGCCGTCATCGCCCTGGCTTGCAAAAGAGATTTCGTGCTCATCTTCCATCACGACCTCATGCTTCGTTCGGGCATAATCGAAACGCGGACAGCAGTGCATCTTGAATTTCACCTCGCCCCGCACCACCGTTACCTTACGAATTAAAACACACTCTTTCTCTATCTCCCGCACCGGCATAAAATCCGTGATCTCCACCATGCCTTCATAGGCCAGAAAACGGCTCAATAGCACATTGGTATCCGGCAGATACATCTGCTTGTAGTCTACCTCTTTTAGTTGCGGACTGATCTGAAAACTACCCCCTTTTTCCTTGTCCAGCAGGGAGGCAAAGATGGAGGGAGAATCAAAACGGGGAAAACACATAAAGTCGATGGAACCATGGATGCCGACCAGGGCTACGGTATGCAAATTGCCAACCACTCCGTAATTCTCAATCGGCGGATATTTGTTCGGGCTCTGTTCTTTCACAAATGAATTGGGTTAATTTATTAATTATTCTATGGCTCTATGGCCAAATTGTTAATTATTGAGCCGTAAAGTATTAAGGCACTCACGTAAAAATCTTCCAGCCTCAACCTTGTCTCTCCGGCCCCACTCCTTCTTCCCTTTTCACCCATTATCCTTAAATCCCGGATAGAGCGTCATACCGCCATCTATGTAAATGGTTTGCCCCTGTACATAGTCCGACTCATCGGAAGCCAGCCAAACGGCCGTAAGCCCCACGTCTTCGGCATCGCCGATGCGCTGATAGGGAATCAGCTTCAACAGCTTCTCACGCGCCTCTTCGGTTTCCCAGGCTTCCCGGTTAATAGCGGTTTTAATTGCTCCCGGGCTGATGGCATTCACCCGGATCTTGTGCTCGGATAGTTCCTGCGCCAGGGTTTTCATAAACATAAGAATACCGCCTTTGGCCGTCGCGTAGTTCACATGCCCCGCCCAGGGAATGATGTCATGTACTGAGCTGATGCAAATAATTTTACCCGCAGCCTTGGATCGCCCTTCCACCACTCCCCTTCGTACAAACTCCTTGGCGGCTTCCTGTGCACAATAAAACTGCCCGGAGAGGTTCACGTTGATTACTTTCTGCCAGTCTTCGTGGCGCATCTCCAAAAATGAAGCATCCTTCTGAATACCCGCATTATTGACCAGGATATCGACCGTCCCGAATTGCTCAATGGTTTTCTGAAACATCTGTTGTACCGCCTCAGGGTCGCTCACATCGGCCTGTTGGATAAGCCCCTCGCCTCCGACTGCCTTAACGTGTTGCAGGGTTTCCTGGGCTCCTTCCTCGCTGCTGTGGTAATTGATACACACATGAGCCCCTTCCCGGGCTAAAGCAATGGCAATTCCCTGTCCGATCCCGGAGCTGGCTCCGGTTACAATGGCTGTTTGGTTTTGTAATCGTTTCATAGTGCTAATAATATAAGGTCTCCGAATGATAAGCTTGGGGAGCTCAGGATTGTTGGTTAAACTTGAAAAGAATTTCGGATTCTCCCCGACCAACGGGATAAAAACCACGATCATGATGAACCTTGAAGATGCCGTACAGACTGTTTGGGACTTTCACCACATGGGGCACTCATTGTTGCTCTCCGACGCCATACTGGTGCTGGGTAGCCACGATACCCGCGTAGCCGAACGGGCTGCCGACCTGTGGCACGAAGGACTGGGTGAATGGCTTATCCTATCGGGTGGGCTGGGGCGGCTTACAGAAGGAGTATGGGAAACCCGCGAAGCCGATCTGTTTCGGGAGATTGCCCTGAAGCGAGGAGTGGCCGATGATAAAATTCTGGTGGAAAACCGATCTACCAATTCGGGTGAGAATTTCCGATTGACCGGTGCTTTGTTAGAGGAAAAGGGGTTGCTTCACCTTCAGTCGTTTATCGTGGTACAAAAACCCTATATGGAACGAAGGGCCTATGCCACCTTCAAAAAGCACTGGCCGGATAAAACGTGCCGCGTTACCTCGCCCCAACTCAGTTTTTCCCAGTACTGCGAAAGCAGCCACGATCATATTGACCGGGACACCGTCATTCATTTGATGGTTGGCGACCTGCAACGTTTGTGGATCTACGCCGAGCGGGGATTTCAAATTCCCCAACCCGTTCCCGAAGCGGTAATGCACGCCTACGATATGCTGGTAGAGGCGGGTTATAACCACCATCTGGTCTCCGATGAAGCATGATAATGACCTCATGTCCAGGAAACCCAACGATTATGATGTCATCGACATGCCTGCTTCTATCATCAAGCCTATAGAAGAACAGTCGAAATTATGGAAAGAAGCGCTCTTTTTACCAGCAAATTATGAGGCTAAAATACCCAAAGACAATCTTCAATCTATGCATACTTCGGTTTAACATAGTAAATGACTAGTACCCTACCCTTAATTTCATGGTTATATGTACCTATTTACTAGGCAGTATTAAACTAAATACGTAGATTCAATCATTATCCTGCTGAGGCGAATCTATTTTTTTTATTGCCACATGATTTTTTGCAGGGGATGAATTTTTTTAGCTGTCTACGGGGTTGGTTCTGCATGTAGTTATTTTTAGCCATCGAGGGTTACTCGGTGGCATTTTCTTTTACTCCCTACTCAAAATGTATTCTGTTTTTTTCCTGCGATACAGGTGCTAAATTGCCTCTTTCCACCAATGAAATCATATGATTCCAGCCCCTGATGTGTATGGCCAGGCACTAGCCGACTATTTTGATGATTGTCCTACCGATACACTTTGGGTACATACCAGTTACGGCACCCGGGAAGAAATGCCAACAGACTGGTTCTTTCGCGAGCCGGATGAGTTTCCCGCTGTGGAACAATATGCTCTTTCGCTTTGCCAGGGAACGGTGCTGGATATCGGGGCCGGAGTGGGTGTACATGCTCTATCGCTTCAAGATCAAAAGTTTAAGGTGTTGGCCGTAGAAACATCTAAACAGTGCTGCCGTATCATGCAGGACTGCGGTGTGAAGCAGGTACTAAACATGCCCTATGCTGATTATGACGGTCCGCAGGTAGATACCATGCTGCTTTTGATGAATGGAATTGGCCTGGTGGGCAATATGGCCGGACTGCATGATTTTCTATTGTGGGCCCAACGCTGGCTCAAACCCGGCGGGCAACTGCTCTTCGACTCCAGCGACGTATCCTACCTGTTTGATGAATATACCATGCCCACCGACTATTACTATGGGGAAATCCAGTTTCAATACGAATACCTTGAGCAATACGGAGACTGGTTTTCCTGGCTGTACGTGGATTTCCAAACCCTCCAAAAAGTCTGCGAACCGCTTGGCTGGTCGGTGCAGCATATCTTCGAGGATGAAACTCAGCAGTACCTGGTTCGCCTAACCTATCCTTCCCAAGGTCGTTTGTAATGGCCCTTTACCATCAAAACGATCCCATCGCGCTAAATCTTTATTGACAGTATCTTTCCTTTGGCTTCTTTTTGCTAACTTCATTGATACAAACAAATACCACCAACCTATGCGAAGCTTTTCCCTCTTGCTTTTGACCATGCTCATCAGCATATTTTCTCAGAACCTGCTGGCCCAGTCCGATTTTACTCCGAACTACGACGAAAGCCAGATACCCAGCTATACCCTACCTGACCCTTTGGTGATGGAAAATGGAGAAGCCGTGAAAAACGAGCAGATGTGGCAGCAGCGACGTTCTGAGATTCTGGCGTTATTTGAGTCGCAGGTCTACGGGAAAAACCCCTCTCAAAAATCGGAGCTTAGCTTCAAAATACTATCCGTAGATGAGCAGGCACTCGGTGGGAAGGCTACCCGCAAGGAAGTGCAGATTTTCTTTACCCAGGACGAGCAACGCCCCTATATGCACCTGCTGATGTATATCCCCAATAGTACCTCCGGACCCGTCCCCGCTTTTCTCGGCCTGAATTTCTACGGAAACCACACCATTCATGCAGACCCGGGAATTACCCTCTCGGATCAGTGGATGCCGAACAATGAGGACTTTGGTATTACTGATCATCAGGCTCCTGAAGCATCCCGTGGCGTGCGCGCCCATCGCTGGCCCGTAGAAATGATTGTGGATCGGGGCTACGCCTTAGCCACCATCTACTGCGGAGATATTGATCCGGACCGGGATAACTTTCAGGATGGGGTACATCCCCTGTTTTATGAAAAAGGACAAACGGAACCGGCTGACGATGCATGGGGGACTGTCGGGGCCTGGGCCTGGGGACTTAGCCGGGCATTGGATTATCTGGAAACCGATGATGCCATCGCCGAAGAGCAGGTGGCAGTGATCGGCCATTCGCGCCTAGGAAAAGCCTCGGTATGGGCAGGTGCCCAGGACCAGCGTTTTGCCATGGTGATCTCTAATGATTCGGGCTGCGGGGGAGCGGCACTGTCCCGGCGAGCTTATGGGGAGACGGTTGGGCGCATCAATCGGGCGTTTCCGCACTGGTTTTGCGATAATTTTAAGCAGTATAATGAGCACGAGGGCGATTTACCGGTGGATCAGCATATGCTGCTGTCGTTGGTCGCTCCCCGTCCGCTGTACGTCGCCAGTGCTGAGGGCGACCAGTGGGCCGATCCCAAAGGGGAATTCCTATCTGCCGTGCATGCCACTCCAGTGTATCAGTTGCTGGGTACTGCTGGCTTGCCAGTCGCTGAAATGCCCGCAGTAAACCAACCCGTGATGGAAACCATCGGATATCATATCCGCACCGGAAAGCATGATATTACTGACTACGACTGGCAGCAATACCTCAATTTTGCTGATAAACACTTCGGAACGCGCAATCCTTAGCAAGCATCTATTTCAGCCAATAAGGGGCGGCTCAGTACGCAATACCAGCTAAATTAGCCAGCCAGCACGATTACCGGAAAGCAATCCTGCTGGCTGGCTATTGGTTACTCTATTTGTCGCTGTTAAACTGCACACCCATGACCCCGGCCTGCATGGTCTCTTGTGCTGCTGGTTGGTAGATAAAGTACAGATCATGAAACTTGCCATCGGTAACTGGATTGATGTCAATGGCGGTCGTGCCATTCTGCTGGTCCGGCTGAGGCTTTGCCATGCTACCTGTTCCAATCACTTTACCATCCGAAGCATCCAAGCGCAGTTCAAAGCTCAGCCCGCTGCTGGGCGCTTCCTGCCAACCACTCATAACGTTTACTGATGTAACATTACTCAGATCCAGGCTGTCTAACGCAAACCATCCTGTTCCATCGGGATAGACCATCAAATTATTACCACCAAAAGTCATTGGATTAAACCCTTGTACTTCTTCTCTTCCTGAGAAAGCAAGTAAGTTACTACTGAGTGCCAGTGAAGTTCGCTCAGTCAGCGATTTGATATTTGGACCTCCCTGATCGGTATAGCTGGCCATCAGCACCAGGGCTGCCTCCGGGTTTCCGGCTTCCGGGGTGATGGTACCGGTTGCTGGTAAAGAGGGTGCTCGTTCCTCCTCTCCACTCAACGAAAGTATCCAGGAAACGATCTGAGTCGCATCAGCCTCGGCGAGATCCGGGTGAGCCGCCATCTGGGTTTCTCCCCATACCCCACCACCACCATTGATGATTTTTTGGACCAGGTAATTGGTCGCGTCAGGATCATCCTGGTATTTCTGAGATACCTGCTGATACGCGGGCCCTATGGACTTCTCATTTTCCTTATGGCAGCTTTTACAGTCCAGGTTGAGGGTTAAATTCTTACCTTCTATCAGCGCTTCGCCCTCCTGGTGCCCCATATTGTCCTCGGCTTTATCATACCCCTGCACATAATCCATAGACACCATCAGGTTGCCGGGAACAATATCATTTCCATCTTCCGGATCTGAAACCTTGACCGTGTAGCCGAAAGGTTGCCCTGGCAGATAGAAAGATCGATTGCCCTGGGTAATCTCAATACTTACGTTAGGTTTAGTATTGCCCGCATACACTCCTACAGGATCGCTCTTGGAAGAAGCCCCTTCATTGTCTTTGACCTCCACGGAGATATCATAATCGCCGGATTTGTCATAAATGTAGGTGTACTCCGGGGTAGTGGTCGTTTCGGTTTTACCGTTGCCTAAATCCCAAACATACGTCAACTGTTTGCTTTCCTGATCCTCAGCCGCTACCTCGGCTTTCACTTCAAATGGCAACGCCCCGGAGGTCTCATTGACGATGAAGTCGGTGATTTTGGGGGGAAGGTTTCCGGCGTTATAGTCAATACGGGCCAGCCCGGAATCATCGTTCTTGGCAAACCAGCCGTTACCGTACTCCAGCAGGTACAATTTACCATTCGGCCCTACTTCCATATCGATCAGAGAATTGACCTGAATATCCCCAAAGAAGGGTTCCATCTTGTCAAAATCCCCGTTTTCCTGAAGGGTTACGGCTTTAATCCAGCCCCTGATCCAGTCATAGACAATGAGTTTTCTATTGTAATACTCCGGCAAGCGGGTCTCTTCGGGGAACATGTCAGTATAGTAGACCGGACCGGCCATGGCATTACGACCTCCGGTGCCCACCTGCGGGAAGTCGGGGGAAGCATCGTAAGGATACCAGATGAAAGCCGGGTTTGCTTCGGGAAGTTCGGTCAACCCGGTATTGTTCCGGGAATTGTTCATCGGTTTTTTAGGATCAAGAGCCTGCGGTGCGGCTTCTCCGGTAGTATAGTCGTATTCGTGGTAGGCATAGTTGTTACCCACGAAGAGGGGCCACCCGAAAAACCCTGCCTTACGCGCCTGGTTTACTTCATCGTATCCCTTCGGTCCCCGGGTGTTCAGGCTATCCTGCCGGGCATCGGGTCCTACTTCACCCCAGTATAAATAACTGTTCTTCTGGTCTACCGAGATCCGGTAAGGGTTACGGTTACCCATCACGTAGATCTCCGGTCGCGTTTTGTCGGTTCCGACGGGAAACAGGTTCCCTTCGGGTATATCATAGCTAGCGTCCTCATTTACTTTGATTCTCAGGATCTTGCCACGCAAATCGTTGGTATTACCGGAAGAGCGGCGGGCATCGTACTGCCGGTGACCGGGCTCGTCGTTCAGGGGTGCATAACCATTGTTGACATATGGCTCGTCGGGTTCGTTGAAGGGGGTAGAATTATCTCCGGCAGAAAGATACAGTAACCCATCAGGCCCAAAAGCCAGGGAACCTCCGGTATGGCAGCAGATCTCACGTTGTGAACCTACATCCAGGATGACCTTCTCAGTAGCGTTATCAATGGTATCATTTTCGTAAGTAAAGCGGGAAAGCCGGTTAACCGAAGTATCAGCGGGACTGTAATAGATATAAATCCAATGGTTATTTTCAAAGTCAGGATCTTTGGTAATCCCCAGCACGCCTTCTTCCGCATTGACGCCGGGAGTCGAGGTCTTGAAATAAGCGTCCAGGAAACCGACCTGCCTGACAGATTCTGTGTCGTGTTGGTATAGCATAATCTCACCGCGGCGTTGCGTAATGAGAATATCCAGGTTGGGTAAAATGGTCATTTCCGTAGGCTCGTAGAACTTACCCTGTGAAAGCTGCACTTTAGAGAAACGGTCTGGGTTGGGAGGCAACTGCGTAGTGGCCTTCGAATAATCCAGATTTTCATTGTCGCCAATCGCATATTCAATACCTCCCAGCAAATGCTTCAGGTAGTTTTCTTCCTGGTAGCTATCGTCCGTATGGCCCAGGGCCGTGAAGAAGGCGCGTCCTCCGTCATATTCATGGTACCAACTCATAGGGTGATAATCCCCATTGGTGCCACCCTCATAGGAAGATTCATCGATGGTGAGTAATAGATGAACATCGGGATTAATATTTTTAAAATTATATAGCTCGTCGGTATGAGTCCAGAGCGTGTCCTGAAAAAACTCAGTAGCCGGAAAGCTTCGATCTTTGATGGTAAACTTTGCCTCCTGGGGTACGGGGTGTCCGTTGAAATAAGCTCCAACCAAACGGCCATACCAGCCCCAATCGTATTCGGTATCGCTGGCAGCATGAACGCCTACAAAGCCCCCGCCAGACTGAATATATCGTTCAAAAGCAGCTTCCTGCTGGTAATCCAGCACATTACCCGTAGTATTTAGAAAGATAACCGCCGCATATTTTGCCAGTGTATCTTCC
>JAVKCN010000068.1:0-21316 GCA_040222715.1 Cyclobacteriaceae bacterium
CCCATTAACCCATTAACCCATTAACCCATTAACCCATTAACCCATTAACCCATTAACCCATTAACCCATTAACCCATTAACCCATTAACCCATTAACCCATTAACCCATTAACCCATTAACCCATTAACCCATTAAAATAATAATATTAGGTATCTCTTAACAACAACGATCAGCCACATCAACAGGGTAAATCCAAAATGGGCTATTTTAAAGCGTTCTAAGCGGTGCAAAGTGTAGATGGACTAATACCTCATTGGGGACGTTAATAGAGCACAGAGCCTTACATAAAGCAGTATAGACCATAGAATCGTGGTGAGGATCGGAATGGGCGGACAACACTTAGTGGGGAATTAAATAAAGTAGGGGAGAAAGGGGTGAGAAATTAGGTAATACAGATGATTAGCAAGAAGTAAGCTTGGACAAACAATAGACTTACCATGTAAGATATTGTTTTACAGTAGCTTGTGATGAAAAACAGCGTTTTTCTAGGAATATTTTGTAAACTAGCGATTATAA
The DNA here is from genome assembly GCA_040222715.1 of Cyclobacteriaceae bacterium. Taxonomy (GTDB): domain Bacteria; phylum Bacteroidota; class Bacteroidia; order Cytophagales; family Cyclobacteriaceae; genus Tunicatimonas. The sequence continues at coordinate 518 of JAVKCN010000068.1, forward strand.
ACTGTTGACATTCAGTTATATTTAGTAAAAATCATAACATGCCAACACGAAAACCACTACAGATCGATAGTGATCTCCATGCAAAATTTGGATCAGAAGCCAAAAACCATCAGCTGACATTGAAAAAATATGCTGAAGCAAGTATGGGGTTCTTCGCCAATCGGGGAATTAATCCCGAAGAATACAGTCCAGGACAAGCCTTTGACATACTACAAGTTATGAAAAAGAGTACGGATCGGATCATACGTTACATCGTTCACCAAGAGCAAACTGTATTATCAGACTTGACAGAAGAGGTAATTCGCAGCCGACTGTATCAAGATGCATTGCTCATTTTACTGTTGGAAATAGGGGTGGAGCCTGACCAAAGAGAAGAACGAATGAAGCAGATTAGCATGTACGTAGAAGAAAAAATTAAGGAGGGAAAAGCGTAACATGCATATCAAAATCATCAATCCATCAAAAGACGGTCGCAAAGTTTACGACAATACTGGACCCGTAGACAAGCTGGTAGCGTATTTACAACACGAGTCAAAAGATCAGGAAAAGGGCAACGATGACATCTTTTTTAATCAACATCACGATAACATTTCATCGCAGGAGGTCAGGAATACAATCAATGGAAATACGAAAGGTGTTCGTGCCAATCAGGAAAAGTTTTTCAGTATTGTGGTGAGTCCTAGTGAAAATGAACTCGCTCATATACGGAATGATGACCAAGCCCTGAAGAAGTATGTCCGGCAAGTGATGAATAATTATGCGGCAGCGTTTATGTTAAAAGACGGGAAAAAACTGTCATCCGATGACTTGGTATGGTTTGCTACCATTCACCAAGACAGGGAAGTAAAAAACATGGACCTCAATAATCTAAGCTTCTTAAGTAAAGCTGAACAAGCGCGGGTGGGTCAATTGCATGATCGTGAAGCGCAAAAAGATCGGCAAGAAATAGATCGCATATTTCAACGAGCGGTTAAGCGAGAGCTTGGGAAGTTAGATCAGGCTGTATTCAGGGTAGGGGACAAGAAGCCAGGTTTCAATAAGCATGTACATATCATCGTGAGTAGGAGAGACCGTGAGCAACGGTTCATGCTCAATCCCAGAACCAAGAAAGCGAGGTTTCACATAAGGGGTTTTCAAGCACGCAGTGCCCGGCACTTCCAAAGCATGTTTAGTTATAATAGAGAGACGATAGAACCTGGTTTTTATAAGCAGCGCAGTGAGCGAGATCAAACGTATTTTAGAGAGAAAATAGCCAAAGCAGCGGAACATATGAACCTCCAAACAGGAAAGGAGAAAATTGACCCACAACGACTACAGGACATTGGGGAAAAGTGCCACTACAGTAGAGCCTTTTTTGTAAACCTGACAAAGTTGAAGTATCGCTTCGCTCAAGGAGATTTTACCCATGATCCCTACTTCTATGCAGAACGAGGAAGAGATCAAAAAGCATCAGAATATTTTCGTACATTGGACCAGCAATACCTTTCTGATAAGAACATAGGCTACCAGACAAAATTCCGATCTAGCTCCCAGCTAGATACAACCTCAGGGGCTAAGAAGCTGCTTGGCAAAATGGGGGGTGTACGTACTGGTCCTGGTCTGATCAAGGAAACGTTACTACTCGATGAAGAGCGAAAAAGATTGAAAAAATATCACGAGCGAGGCCAAGGCAGCGATCGTACTGAACTTTCATAGCCTATGTACTATCAACGAGGATTACTCAATATCTTGTTCTTTACCATGGTCATTGTGCTGGCCTTATTGGGTGCCGATTATTATTTACTGGTCATTCATCAGGGGGGCATCATGGATTGGCTGGTTGAGCCGATTCAATGGCTCGAGAAATTGCTCCTACCGTTGAGGATATCACTCATTATTCTATGGGTCTTGGTGCTCCGAGTAGCTCATCAACTACCCAAGTACAGAAAACCGGGCTATCAGCCATTTTACGTAGCACCGAAGTTACAGGGAGTTGCTTTTTTGGGAGCGTTAATTTGCGGCCTGTTATTTACTAACGTTGAATCTACCCCGATTCCTTTTGAGTATGGGTATCCATCGCTACTTGTTACCATGATTACTCTGCTAACATGTTGCACATTTCTGTTTCCTGAGAAAAACCAACGGGGAAATGGATTTGTCAAACGTAAAAAAGTAAAGACGAAGGAGTCAATCAACTTACCCACCAAAGGGAAGGGCTATGTGAATGTTACCGAACCCTTCCGACATACCATGGTCATTGCTGGTTCGGGGTCGGGGAAAACTGAATCAGTAGTAAGACCCTACATGCATCAGTACATTGAAAATGGATTCTGTGGTATTCTTTACGACTATAAATTCCCTACCCTTACCAATGAGTTAAACACCATACTCATCAATCAGGAGAAGCAACCAAGGTGGCAAAAATTATTCAAAAAGAAATCCTCTCCCATGCCCCTCTACATTGTGGACTTCGAGCGAGCGGATCGATGCCACCGATTCAATCCTATACGGCCGGATCAGATTAAAAGTATTAACTACGCCGAAGAAATGGCGACCAGCATCTACCATAATCTAGACCATAGCGCCATCAAAGGGGCCAATGGTAAGTTTTTTACGCAAAGTGCTATCAACTGGTTTACGGCTCTGATCTGGTTCTATAAGGTTCGTCATCCTAAGCAGTGTACCCTTCCCCACATAATTAACACGATACTATACCAGGACTTCAAGCATGTTTTTTCCATGTTGCTGGTTGACCCAATTGCGGGCGATTATATCCGAAGTATTCTCACTTCTTTGGATGCCAATGCGGATCGGCAGTTAGGAGGGCAAGTTTCTTCGCTGCAAAACGAAATCGTACGTCTTAATACCCCCGCATTAGCGTGGATTCTTACAGGTAATGATTTTGACCTGAATATTAATGACCCGGAAAACCCCAAACTGCTATCGGTGGGAATGAGTCCCCAGATTCGTAAATCGCTAGCCCCAATTATTTCGTGCATATTCACGGCAGCACTTCAACAAATGAACGTAGCGGGAAAACATCCCTCTTTTCTAGAGCTGGATGAAGCAACGACGATGTACCTTGATGATCTTGATCATTTAGGAGCGGTTGCGCGTAGCAATAAAATTGCGCTCAATCTAATTGCCCAGGATACCGCCATGTTGGTAGAAAGATACGGACACCAAAAAGCGCAGACGATCATCGCCAATATGAATAACATCTTTTTTGGTCGTATTAATCACCCCGATACCGCTCGTATGGTCAGTGCTATGATTGGCAAAGAAGACCGGGAGATTATCTCAAAAAATGAGGGCAAAAATTATAAGAGTGGGGGACAAAACATTGGACACGGGTTCTCCATTCAAGACAGACCCATCATTCGGCAGGAAGAGGTTCAGACCCTCAAGAAAGGGGAGTTCGTTGGTAGAACGACTGACGAGTCGCAGCCCTATTTCTGGGTCCGTTTCAAGCGGCATCGTTTTAAACGGTTGCACCCTATTGAGCCGTTTGTACAATTTGTTCACAAATCCGACGGAAACCCGATTGAAGATACCAATCTTATCCTCCAAGAACATTTTAATACAGTCAAAAAGGAGGTAGAAACTATTGTTACCAACTATCCTAACATTTATGGAAGCCAAGCACAGTCATCCGAATCGGCCTAGTGAAGCCGTGGACCTTATTTCGGAAATTAGAAATAACAACCTCCCTTTTTTAAAAGATCATTCTTTAGCGGAAATCATTTGGGAAAATAAAAGAATGGTATCCATCTACTTTCATCGAATCGAGGGATATATTTTAGCATCAACGCACCTGAACACAGTGCAAGATACGTACGCAGTCGTTGTTGATGGACAGGCACTCTATGCTTACAACGTAGGACGGTTTCCTCTGAAGGACGTATATCTATTTGACGAAGCTCATTATAAAACACTTGAACATAAAACGGATCGATATCAGTACGTTTCCTATACATGTCTGCGGGGTGACGGGCTTCCTGATGACTTGCTCATCCTGCTTTATGATCAGCACGGCAAGAGACTCAGAGAAGAACTTTATGCCAAAGAACTAACCCACTAATCGTAGTATGTTCAAGCATAAACCAGCCTCTTTGATTCCTTATTTGGTTCTAGCATTGGGTATGCTCATCGTCCAACCTATCACTTCTTGGTACCGAGATTTTACAACGGTACAGATGGTACGAATTGAATATTTACCACAAGGGGCGAACTCACCTGTTGTATACCGAGTGGAGGCAACCACCGTACAGCAGATGGGTGAATGCATTACTTTTCCTACTACCGGAAATAACAATGAAGAAGAATATCTTACCCTCTGTGATCGCTATCATCAAATAGTAGAGCAGCCCTTGGAACGGAATTGAGTTCAGCCTACTCCGGCTCGGCTCCGAAACCTTTTCCCCGACTACTCCCTTTTCCCGATTGCTGTTGAATCAGTTTGCTGTAGCGGTCGGCTTCTTCGCCACTAAGATGTGGGTAGTCAATAGCGATTTGACTACGTAGGTCCTTGGTTGAGCGGGTGGACTGTTTCACCCAGGGGGTACGTTCCGAGGGTGTTCTCTCCAGTACACGCTTGGGATCAAGCTGCTCAGAGCGATAGTGCTCAGAGGAGCTCCTGAGATACTGGATGGCTTCGGCGCGATAGGTCACATCCCCTGAGGTTATAGCGCGCTCAAAGTCAGCGGCCTTCTTTCGGGGAAACCCGGCAAACTGCGTGTAGATGTCTTGTTGAATCTGTGAAGGGTGATAATTAGAAGGGTAGTTGTCGGTGAGCTTGTTATAGATACGTAGCATATCGGAAGGATAGGCATGGTATTGCCCCCGGCAAACTGCGGCGACCACTCCTTGCGCATACAACCCTTGCCTGGAAAGTTGGCGTTGGAGCACAAAAGAAGTCTCACCGGTAGAAACAGAATCGTCTAGAATAAACGTTGGACGCTGGCCCTGGGCTATTGCCGCAATCTTTGTTTCATTAAAAACGAACTGCCGAGGATCATGAGCCAGGTTCCCGTAATTGCCTTTTACTTTCGACTGGAAATCATGATCAGTCTCAATGATGTCTTGTTTGAGGTTGACAAACTGAAGGTCAGAACGATGCTTTTGAAGTGCTTTCGCCAGATCAGCAGGAATCGTGTTGTATCCTGAGGTAGAAGGGGTGACAATGATCGTGCTCCCGATGGGAATTTTCTCTAGCGACTTTTGCATGCCAGGCAAAAATTCCTTCACGGCTTGTTTGATGTACCTAGCTTTCGGATTGTGTTTAAGTTCCAGTTTAAGAAGACGAAGCCGGTCACGATCAAGTTGGGTTCCTGAACCACCTGAGAAGGGAACGTTAAGAGCAGGATCTACGGCAAAGTGATCCTTGGTAAGGCTCATTGTTGGGGCTTTTCCTCCAAATCAGGATAACGTTCAACCAGCCCTCGATTAGCCTGCTGAACTCGCCAGGCGCGAGCCGCACGGCGATCTTCTTTAGGTATCTCCCGGTATTGCTCAAGACTGATTCTACCTTCGTGCAGCGCGTCCATCAGGTCGAATATCCTCTGGAACTTGGCCGGGGGCATCAGCTCTTCTGCAATATAAGTGTTTCCTGGAAGCTCAGACATAATCGTTTATTTGATAGTTCAATATACGAAAAATCTAACAGATTTGTTAGACGCAGCTGTGCTGTAGGCTCGTTTCAATCTTGTTTTTCAACCCCCTACACCTCAAATAGCCCTGGTACTATTTTGTGAATTGTACTTTTTTGATTTTCGAATCTGATTCACTACGTTTATGGTCCACTACTTACTCGTATTCAACTACCATGCCTAACAACTGCTAATGATTAAAGCGAATCTAACACACAAGCCTAGCATCCTAAATATTCTTTCTGGATCGTTCTACGAAAATAAAAGTATCCGCTATGTGGTTCGACAGGATAGCAAAAGATTAGAAAGAACCCGACGTTTGATGGATTACTCCTATAAAGTTTGCTCTTCTTTTGGTGAAAGTTGGATAAGTGATGATAATAATGGATGTGCCTTAGTACTTCTACCTTCTACAAAAAAGACGACACTTCAATCAATTCTGTGGGATGTTCAACTAGCTACTTCTGTAATTGGTTTAAGGAATGTTTTGAATGTTACGAACCGGGAAGGTGTAATTAAAAAACATCACCCCACGTCTCCTTTCGCGTACTTATGGTATATCGGGGTAGATCCTCAACACCAAAATAAGGGCATCGGGAGTCAACTGCTCAAAGAGCTTATTGAGGAGTATGATCGTCGAAATTTGCCATTATACTTAGAGACATCCACTTCGAGGAATATTCCCTGGTACAAAAAATATGGTTTTGAAACATACCAAAAAATAGATTTATCATATAAGCTATTTATGCTTCGTAGGCAATTGCCGATTTTGACAACATAGTTTTATGCTTTTAACCGGGACTGAAATGCATATGGTCACGTTCGCTATCGTGATCTTTGAGCTGGTAATATTGTTCTTTCAACTTTTTTATTTTCTAGAGAGACCTTCTGATCAACAGCGAAGGTGGTACTTGATCTTACTGTGCTTATTAATTTCTTACAATGTTGCCGGTGGACTTTTTCCTGATGCCTCTATACCAATACCAATCGTATTTCAGAATATTTTAGCCTACGGGACAGCTGTGGCAGTTTCCATGTTCTTAGCTTTTTACCTGTATAAGGCTTTTGACTTAAAACATCTTAAGCGATTTGCTTTGTACGGTCCGTTCCTTTTTATTTTACTTCCCTTTGTAGTAATGTTTATAGTTCCTTATATACTAACGGGTAAACTAGCGCTTGCTCAGAAGCTAATTGTATTCATACCGGGTATTTACGGATTCGTTTTCTTGTGTGCTTTAAGTATATCTCTGAAGAAGAAGTATGCGGGCCTTGATCCAAGTCAGCGAGGGTTAATATTTAAGGAACAGGCAATTTATGCCTATTTAGGTTTAGTTTTTTGGTTGTCTTTGCCAGTAATCACTTATTATAATTTAGGCCAGGTTTGGGAAGTGGTCATGACAAACGCAGGGTTTATTACCATGACGATAGCGTATGTTCGCTTTTCTGTATTGCGGTCTAAAACCGAATTTAATCGCCTGCAAACTCTTAATTCGGAATTTGAGAAACAGGTTAGAGCACAGACTATTGAATTAGAGCGAGCTAATGAGCAGAGAACTACTAATTTCGTTAACCTAGCGCATGAGACGAAAACACCACTTACATTAATCCAAAACTACTTAGCGGATTACATCGCAAAATACGGAGTGAATGAAGAGTTGTCTGTAATTCGTTATAATGTAGAAAAACTGATTACCGATATCGTCAACTACTTTGATATTGAACGATTGGAAAAGGGGATAGATATATATGATCATGATCAAACAGCCAATTTGAGCGGTATTCTTACCAATAGTTTATCGCTTTTTAAGCCTTTAGCAGCCAATAAAACGATTCAGCTGGTAGACGATCTGGAAGAATCTGTTCTGGTACAAGCCGACCCAGATGCATTGGTACGTATTGTGAACAATATCGTAGAAAATGCGATCAAATATACGGGAGCTGAGGGAAGAATCTCAGTGGTGCTTTACACCAAGGCAAATAAGGCGGTATTTATAGTCTCTGATTCCGGAAAGGGGATACCTAAACACCTTCGGTCCAAAGTCCTGCACCCTTACTTTCAGGTTAGCCAAAAGAAAAGGGGTAGCGAAGGAATTGGTATGGGCCTATCGATAGTCAATAAAATCGTGGAAAGTCTATCAGGAACGATCGAGCTAACCAGCAATACCGCTAAAGGATTGATGGTAAAAATTAGTTTTCCTTTGAAAGTGGGGGGCGATCAAACTGTGAATATTGCTTTGCCTGAGATCGGACAATCAAAAATACTACTGGACGAGACACCAGTACAAGATGCTGTAGGAGACGCACAACGGCCATCAATATTAGTAGTAGAGGATCACATATCCATGCTGCGGTACCTGACCAATAAGCTATCTAGGGAATACAATGTGTACGCTGCACAAAGCGGCAGAGAGGGGTTACAAAAACTTCAGCAGCTAGAACGATTAGATCTTATCATTTCTGATATTATGATGGATAATGTAGATGGATTTAAATTTGGTGAAATTGTCAAACGTAATCCTAAGTACAGCCATGTTCCTTTACTCTATCTAACAGCTAAAGCAAGAAGTGCTAACGAAATGGCTAGCCTCAAACTGGGGGCATTAGGGTTTATAGAGAAGCCGTTTAAGCTACCGGTACTATTACAGAAAGTACAATCAGTTATCGAGAATTCGCGTAGTATAAATCGAGCGCTGATCGGACAAATACAGTCTGGGTTACGTCTCAATCATAGTAATAGGCAACTACATTCTTACCCGTCGGGTGATAGGGTAGAGGCCGCCAATGACCTGATGAGCCGCTCAGTAGACCTAACGGATAGTTGCAAAAAATACGATCTTTCTAATAAAGAAATTGAAGTAGTAGAATTGTTGGAGAATGGATATACCAATAAAGAAATCGGCTTACAGTTAAACATATCCGACAAGACCGTTATGACTCATGTGCGAAATATTTTTGCGAAGGTAGGAGTGAATCGAAGGGGGGACGTCATCAAAAAGTTGAATGAAGAGGCTTGAATTTGATCACAGGATATAAAGGAGATCTCTTATATCGGTTGTCTAAGAGGGTAAATTTTGGCTACTAGGCCTTTCTACGGAAATAACTACCACAGCCGGGCTAAAATACCATTGTCTAACCTAAGGAAACCATTGTAAGGAAAGCGCATTTCCAAAGAAACATTTATTACCCACTACTTACTATGTCAATTATTTACAACAATGATACACTTTTTACCACAATGCCTACAAGAAAATAGAAAGCCTATCTTGATTGCATTAACTGGGGTAGGGGGGATGGGTTGTCAACTACTCACACATCTTGCCCGGATTCACCTTACCCGGCAGGCATTGAAATAACAAGGGCTCCAGGTAATCGACTACAATCCCGATACGGTAACCGAAGCTAATGTAGCTAGTCAACTGTTTTCTTATCAAGATAGAGGAGGAAATAAAGCCGTCACCCTCATAAGTCGTATATCACTTTTTGGATTGAACTGGCTAGCAGTTCCTGCAAAATCCCACCGCGGTAACGTAGAGCGGTGGATATGATTAGCTACCGGAGTGTCTACCGCGAAAGTTTCCTTATTTTCTTAGTCAGGAAGACCGAGTTCTGAATGGCACTGCATAGTATGTCCACAGGTAGCACATTTGCAAACAAGAAGCACTCCGTTTAAAGCAATCCAAACGGCTTATCGCACGATAGATTGATCAATCATCCTTCATATACCGGGAGGTATTGCAATCGGCACAGAAACAATTTCCCTTCACTCGGGGCAGATGCTCAAAGTCATCATTCATTAGAATTTCTAAGCGTAAGGCCGTTCCGCGGAAGGCCGCCAAGTCTTCGTAATGAAGTTCAATAAGAACAGGCTGTCTCTTTTTCATTTGTTTGTGATGAAGTGTTTTTCGGTAAGTATATGGAAAAAAAGAGTGAAGTTTCGACGTATCGGATATAATCATTTCCGACACGTCGTTGAAAAAATGAGAGGAAGTTTTCAGGAACATTAGAGCGTGGTTTCCTGGATTTGCTTGGCAGATTTCTTCGCACGTCTCGTGGTGACCGTTCGTCTATGAGGTAAAGACAGTACCCACTCAATTGAACGGTAGCTCACCTAGGTGCTCTTTGGAAAAGCGAGAGCCATGAGAAAAGTCAGTCACGTGAAGGGTGACTGACTTACCCAGCCGGTTATAAAGCAGCTGCTTATCGACCATTTCTAACATTGCTGCCTGTTGCAGCAGTTGTAGGGATCGTTGTTTACAAAAAGCGTTGTACAACGTGAATGTCAAGAAGGGATCAACTTTAAACATACCCCAAGTACGGACAAAGGTCGTGCTAAGTTTACGAGGTCCATAGCTCCCTTACAATGACCCTACCTAGATGCATTTCAATGGTTCGAGATCTCTTTTATTTCTTCTTCTTTTCAATATTCAGGCTGGGTGTATTTAAGATCGATTCTACTTCGGATTTAATAGCTTTGAAGTTAAATGTAGCCTCAGGATATTTTTTCTGCCATTTGTTTACTTCGTCTTGTAAAGCTTTTATTCCTTTGTCATCCAAATACTGGTTTCCTTGAAAGTCTCTGGCAACGGGAAGCTTTTCAAAGGGGTCAAACTCGATGGGTGGTAATTTAAAATCAAAATCGAAGCACAATATAAATGGGAACTCAGTTTCGTCAACCGTCATCTGGGCGGCTCCGGTAGTGGTGGGAATCGAGTAGGCAATCTGGTCGAAATCATAGGGGCCACCCATCGGAAAATCGTTATCCAGAAAAGACCCTCTTATTTCAGGAGTAAAGATCAGATCAACAGGAGAAGATGATCTTGGTACCTGCACGATCTCTAAATACCCCCGAATTTCTAGTTGCGGGTCCGCTAAGTTAATAGCCGCCGAAGTTGTGTCGGGAAGTAATTTGAAAGCTGCCGTTTGGAGAGGTTCAATGGTTAAATTCCGCGTAATCATTGAAACACTGTGTTCCCCTACCGAGCGGCAGCGAAGTGGTTCGTAAACATCCTGGCCATTGTTTGGACCACCGGTGATATCATAGGTGTAAATGTGATTTCTAACATTGGGATTGCCCAGTACTAACTCTCTCTCTACGGCAGTATCAGTACCTCTGCCGGTAAGCCGGGAACACCGGGCTCGTAGTCTAAAGGTAACAGTCCGATCAGTTGGATTAGTGATAGTTAGAAAATAGCCTTGCACGACTCTTCTGAAAAGTGCATCAATATTGGGATTGCCTGTAAGTGGTGCAATTCGTTTGACCAGTAATTCAAATGTGCTGATAATCGCCATAATTTTTGTGGTTAGGAATTAATAAAAAGTGTGTTTCAATGAACAGCTACTTGCTAAGAGATTTCTCAACTGATCAAACGATGACCATCATGAGGCTTGTCTTTCTGCTTCGGAGTAAAGCCACTTTCTCTTACTCAATCAAGTCATACGCTTTTAGCAATGCTGTCCGTTGATAGATCTTTTAACAGATGTATGATTAGTGTTTATGTGGCCGAAAAGTCACCAAAATTCTTAAGAACTTTCATTTCTTTTAAGAAATCCCAGCTCCATACGGGAGAGCCTACAAATCCTTAGGGCATTGAGATAGGGTATCTAGTATAGTAGGCTCTGATAAACGATATGGAGTATAGATACAGGTACAGGTTTCCATGCAAAACTCTATGTTTTAACGTCAGACCTGTTTAACCAATTAACGTAAATCCAACGACTCAGGGCGGTAGAGAAGCAATCGCTGTTATGATGAGATCTTATAAATTAAATTCGTTCTAAACAGGTGTAAAGGTATTCATAGCACAAAGCTCATTCCATGAGGGGAACTGTGCTACGAATACACCTAATGGACGTGAATATTTGGACCATCTATACATCCGTATTTCAATTCTACGTGTATGATGCTGTAGGCAGCTTGCTTTCAGAGGATAGTGAGAAGTTGTTCTTGCCCATGCATTCTTATGAGGATGGGCAGAATCAACCTTTCCTATATATCCTTTTACTCATTTATATTCCTTTCAGCTCTAGCTTAGACAAAGTAAATCGCGCAATTTGCGCGGTCACCTATCTATAGTTACACGTAGATTCGTGAGTGCCCTAACTTTATAGTAACCTCACGTTAAGGACGTGAAATCGCCCTGTATGTCGTCATCGTAACGAAGTGCGACAACGCTGTGTCAATCCACCAAAAGCGGCTGCTCCGCTTTTTGAATAAGTACTTCGATGCCGTGCATTTTTGCTTTATAAGCGATCATGGTGCTTAGTGCTGACCCTGCCCAATTTCTAGCTTGAAACACGGCTTGGTTTTTTTGGTTTGGTTGCTCGGGTAGCGCTAATTCGTTGACCACCATTTTAGCGGCCCGGTGCTTGATGGCGTACTTAATGATGCTGGTAGAGAGTTTGTGGTTGTAGGTGTTGATGAAGTTATGCTCAAGGTTGCTTAAATCCTGTAGTTTGGCCAGCTTCTTTTTTCTACCGTTGCCCCCGCCAGTCAGCGTCAAGGCTTTCTGTACCGCACGATAACGGGCCTGTTTCTGCAAGCGGAACCGAAGCAAGTCATCGGCATTGCCGAAACGCTGTTTTTTGCTCCCATACCGACACTCAACGGGCACCAGCACGCCTGCGTCCACCTCCATACACCTACTAGGATCCATCGCTGTTTCTTTACCCGGAAGCTTCAGGGACAATAACAGGTAAAGCTTTTTGTCCTTGAGTTGCAGAGCGGAGTCCCCGTACCCGTATGCTCCATCAATAATTTGCTGAATGTCATGACTTCGGTGGTTTTTATCCCGGCCAAAGACCAGGCCAAAGCGGATGCCCATCCAGTGGAGGTAGTATTCCCCCTGGCTTTCGCCCGCCTCAAAGCTTTTGATCGCCCGTTTTTGAAAATACAGCGGCAACCCCTGGCGGTAACGCCGGATACTTTTCTTGCCCTGAAGCACCTCGGTGAGATCGTTGGAGAAATCCTGACTAACCCGGTTAAACATCCCATCCAACAGATAACTACCGCCCTTTCGATCGTACATCCCACCGGGTTGGCGGCTCTGAGCCGCGAGCGCCCGCCGTACCAGGGCCGCGTAGGTGACCTCAAAGCGTTCCCTCAGAAGATCCTGCGCCTGTTTACGGGCTTGGTGGAGCAACTTTTTCCGTTGCAGGGTATACTTTTTACTCGCCGTTTGGTCTTGGGTATGGAACAGCAATTCATCCAAAGCGTGCAACTGCTGCTGATCCAGGGTCATAAGATTGTTTTCCAGGTAGTGGTAAAACCAAAGCAAGGACATCGCTTGGTTAGCCAGTAACCAGTTCTGCCGCTGCAAATCCCGCAACCATCTAAATATCTCGTCCTTACCCGCTGGATCAGCATCCACGTACAACTCTATTTTTCGGGTAACAATCATGGGGTTGACTTCCAGTACGACAGGTCAAAAGAGCATTTTCTTCTTGAAACATGCTCGGTTCATTTTCTGCAATATGGTAAAGAGAACCACGAATTTCTATTGATTTTTCTCTGCAACGTCCCCATGTAGTATTTATTAGGAAAGTCAATTTTTACCCGTAGTACAGCATGCTACGAGACCCCCTACTTTAAATGGAATCGCTCAGTCATTTCGCGGGCAACACCATCGAAGTGGCCACCGTGGCCCGATACTGATCAGCTTTTTGGATCTTTCTTACAGCGGTATTGACGCCCGAAACGGTAGAGTGGTAGGGTATCTGCCTTTGGTCAGATCCGTTAGGGAATGATCCTGTTTATCCTTCCGTCCATGGAATAGTACTTGGTGCTTGAATGCTAGTTTTCTGACGTAGCGTACGCCACGCGATCAATTTGACGTTTGGTCAAAGCGGACGAAGAAAGCAAAGTCAGTTGTCGTACTTTCCGGAATAGGTAGAAGTTTGATGGAAGTAGAATGGTACTTACAGCTTACTCCAAAAGTTATATTATTTATCAATGCCCCCGAGGCGCGGTGTATCTTAAAGACAATCATGGAAACACAATCATTGAGTTTTGTACATCATCAAGTTTGTACATCATCAAGGCTAGGCAGTTCCCCGAAAGCGATGCAGTTTTTTGATTTCTTTACTACATACTTCATTTTTTCTTCAAGTATTGTCTAAGGTCCTTATCCAACTCAGCAAAGCGATGATCAATAGGGTAGGGGTAGCTCTTTATTAACTGTACTTCTCTGTACAACGGATGGGTGGTATTGATCAAGTAATTGCTACCGGTAGGAGCGGGGGCAGAGGGCACTTGCAGTAGTAGATCTTTCTGCCCTTGATACCATGATGAACCTAAATTCTGGGTCTGACTGTAAGGAGAAGCACTGCTCCAGTCTGCCGGTAGGTCTTCTTTTTTTAGTACCTGTACGGAGGTACTTGGCACATCTATTTCCATACAGGCAAACGCATTGCTCATGAACCCGCCTTGTCCCATACGGTGGGCCATATTTTCTAGCAGGGCAATTTCGGCGGAGGCCGCTGTATAGATCACTAGCTCACCGCGCTGGTTCCAACGGCCCGGAAGCCCCGATGCATACAAGCTGCTGGCGTACTTGTTGCTCACAATTCGGTAAACCAACATCCGATCTTCAGGCAGCGTACCCTTGCTCAATGCGTTCCAAACATTCTTCCACCAGCCGGATGCCGGTAATACTGAAGAGAAACTTATTGGGTGGTTGCATCTCTAAGGCGGGCTGCGGAAAGCCAAGCCAGTCTTTAAACTCATCCACACTGCCAAAGAGTTGCTCTCCTTTGGTGAAAAGTCGGATCAGACTGAGCAGAATTTCCGCTTGTACAGCCCCAATCTTTTTATGCTTTGCCTTCAGGTTATCAATCGTTTTGGGGGCGATATGCAGTAAGCCTGCCATAACCTCTTTACTGAATTGGGCATGCTCGCGAAACGAGGTAATGGCCTGGGCGTCCAATCCCGCTTGCGCCTGGGCGACTAACGAAAGGTCATCCAGGGGAAGGATATCTTGGTTAAATACTAGACCCATGATACAATCATTAAAAGTAAGTAGTTGCGTAATTTTACATTTTGAATATGTAAATATACGTAAATCAAAATGAATTGTTGGATACTCCTTCTCAATGAAACTTAATGGCCCGTTTGAACTGACGAATTTATGTAAATTGCTAGGGCAAAAGAAAATGGTGGAAACCTGGATTTGACTCCCACCTGATCCCGGTAGTTAAGCCGGTGCGACTGCCAGATGTTCTTCTACCTGGTTCAGTATATAATCTACTTCCTTCTGCGCTCCGGCAGCTGCTTCTACGATCAGCTTCTTATCATTGCGTAGTCTTCCCAGCCAGGATTGCAGATAAGCGACGCTATTATCCAGTAGCTCCTTGCGATGGTAGCCGTAGTGGTGCATCAAAAAGGCTACCCAGCTCGGTAATCAATTCTTCGTTGGCGTAGCGCCCACTTCAGTGGTTGAATGCTTCGGTATTACCAACCCCTGGCCAATTGGTCTTGGTGACCCATGCTATGAGAGAGTTCATGATAGAGCGTGTCTGCGTAGGCCAAAGTGCTGCCTAAGTGAGCACAGAACATTTTCTTTGCTTGGAACCCCTCTTATACCTTACCCATTGCTTATGATATAGTATAATAGTCCATATGCCAAAAGGGATTGCTATTGAGCCACAAATAGCTTGAATAAGCAAGTGATCAATAAAGAGGTTGCCCCATCATCCAGCGAACATAATCGCCTCGGTACAACGGTGTAACCATGTCATTTTGGGGTAGTTCATATTATACTAGATGTAAAAGTTGCGGTCATCATCAGTGTAGAGTAGATAGAGCAGACATATTGCAAGTTGAACGGTATAGTGCCTCTGTAAGTTTGATTGCTGAAAAATCAAAGACTCACAGATCGAAGACTCACAGTCTGTAGATGATCAACAGTATGCTCGTCGGGTTGAAAGTAAGCCAACGAAAATACCGTTTTTCTTCCAATCTCTAAAGAAAAAGCTGGTGGTAGACAAATTGAGCATCTAAATAGTACAAGAGGTCGATACAAAACAATCCACATAATTAGTTAATTTATTACAAATAATTCTATGTATTATTATAATTAATTATTATTGGTAAAAAAACAATGGCCGAGTTTCTTAGGACCTTTGGGATTTCCATGCATCTGGAAAATTTGGTTTGTGGGGCGGAAAGTGAACTGTTCCTAGTATCTCCTTATCTACAAATTTCAAGACACCTATACGAGCGATTGGCTAGTTTAGATGCTAATGTTACTACGACAATCATTTATGGAAAGAGCGATTTGAACCGACAGGAAGAGAACATGCTCTATGAGCTAGATAACTTGCAAATGTATTACGTGGATAATCTCCATGCTAAGTGCTACTTCAACGAGCAAAGTATGATTATTACTTCCATGAATTTATACGAGTACTCTGAAAAGAATAACCGGGAAATGGGAGTATTGCTGGACAGTGTAAAAGACAAACTGGCATATGATGCTGCGGTGGAAGAGACGATGTCTATGCTCAAGGTGGCGGAAGAAAGGAAGCGCCGGAAGAATGGTCCTAGAAGAATCAATATCATTTCCCTTGACCAATATGGTTTTTGTATTAGGACGGGAAAGAAAATTCCCTTCAACCCTGAGAAACCATTTACTGCCTATGCTTATAAAAACTGGGCACCATGGGGGAATCCTGATTATGAAGAACGTTATTGCCATATGACCGGAGAAGAGTCGTTCGGCCAGACATCATACAATAGACCCATTCTGCTAAAGAACTATCGAGAGCTTAAAAGAATGGGAGTGTTCAATTAGCAAGAAACTATTTTCTGATGCAAGGTAGGTGTCACCAACCCAGAAGATAAAAATGGCTTGATAGATGATTGTAGCGATGGAGGTATCCGTAGCAGGCGGGCCCCCATGTAGTTCCACTAGGGGAATGCCCGTCATGAAATGGGAAATGGTCGGGTGCTGACCGCTTACTTTAAGCACTGCACCTGATAAATTTGCCGGTAAGTTTTTATTACATCGTCAGTACAGTAATCGTAATCACAAAAGTGATCATGATGTAAAAGCAGACAATCTCTCCGGTACTGTATATCGTGCTGGTATCTTCTCCCTCCTCAATTTCAGGAGACAATACCAAAAGTATTAAATCTATAAGTAACTGTTTCATAGGATTGATAAAAGAAAAGCCCCTACCGCCCAAGGTAGGAGCTTAGAACCCGTAACAGGTTACAAACTATGATACAAATATTGTTGGTTGATGCGGATCTGAAAAGCAAAGATAGCCAGGCTCCTTACCTTTGTAAGGTTTAGTACCTCTGACCAAACCGCTTTGCTCTTTCATAGGCATTGCCTTCGTAGCGATACTCCGCTATATCTTGAATATTCTGCTTGGCCCGTTGAAAATCGGATACGCTAACGGTGATCGGGTAGCTATCGCTGGTCAGGTCGGCTAGGTAGTTACCTTGCTGGTCCTTCCGTAGTTGGAAGTTTACTTTATGCTTGAAGGCTAACTTTCGGATGAAGTCTATTTGGCGCTTGGTCATAGCCGCGAAGATAGCACCTCCAGCTGTAGCACTTTCCGGAATTGGTACACAATGGTTGAAAGTTGTGCATTTGAACGAGTTTGGTGTAAAACCCTTACAGATTGGCGAAATTGCTAGTATAGGATGACAACTCTAACCCTCCGACAACATGAAAACTTCCAAAAACCCAAAAAAACTAGAACAACGACTGAAGTTAACTAAAACAATCTTAGCTACTATTAGCGAGATGATAGATCTCGGCAAAGAAATAATTAAAATCCTAAGTTCATAAAAATTGCATTTTAGGTGTACTCTACAAATTATATTACAGGCTCTTATGTCAAACTGGGTTATTTTAAAACGGATGCCGATCTAGTTTTCCAGGATGAAATTCATGGCCATCTTTTTAACCAGGTAGATAGAACGATAGATCTGTTGCTAACAAAATATTTAAGAGCCACCATTTCCTACGAAGGCGTGAACCGGGTAGAAACACACCCGCTACCTGCTCCTGCATTGCGCGAGGCTTTGCTGAATGCTTTGGCGCATAAAGATTATGCCAGTGGCAACCCTGTACAAATTAGCGTATACGACGATAAGGTAATTTTCTGGAATGAAGGGCAGCTACCGGAACAATGGACCGTAGAACGCTTACAGGAGAAACACCCTTCCAGACCGTTCAATCCGGATATTGCAACGACCCTTTTTAGGGCGGGCCTCATCGAGGCTTGGGGGCGTGGTATTGAAAAGATCAATACCGAGTGTCAGAAAGCAAACGTGCCGCTTCCCCTTATTAATTATGATTTTGGTGGCCTCATGCTCACCTTTCAAATCCTTTCGTCACCCAAAACTAGGGAGAAAACTAGGGAGAAAACTAGGGAGAAAATACTGAGACTTATTGAAGAAACGCCTTCCCTATCCACTAACGAAATGGCCGAAATCATTGGTATCACTCAAAAAGGGGTTGAGTGGCAAATGGCCCAGCTAAGAAAAGATGGGATCATTGAGCGGATGGGACCTGCTAAAGGGGGATATTGGAAAATATGTGATTAATCGTTCGTTTTGTTCGCCAAAGGTTCGGTAGTTGTTCGTCATATGTTTTTTGTCTTGTCAGGGGCACTGTTGCAAAAATTAGAGAAGTGGCGAAATAGCATTCAAATCCATCCACTTCACTAAAAAGGGGCGCTGTCGCTCGAGCAAAAGAAGCTTGCCTATAAACTGCACCAAGATCCCGAGCAAACGATAGATTCTATTCAAGCCTTATTCGGTGTATCTCGCAAAACGATCTACAATGCCGTCAATGAGATAAAAAAGAAGAAGAAAGAATAGAAAAACCAAAGAAACGTCAATCATCCAACCCATACTGGGGTGGATCTTCCCGGACAATATTATCTAAGTGCTGTTGTACATTGGGTTGCAACTGCACGATGATCAATTCTTCTTCGTTCACGACCCGGTATCCATAGTCATAGCAGTAATAGTAGATGTGCCCCTGCTGAGTGTGGTATTCCCCCGTGAAGTAGCCATACTGAAAGCCTTGCTGTAACAGTAGGGCTTTTTTCACTTTGCGCTTTCCCTGGGGGCAAGCCCGCTGTAAGATGTTTCGGTTGCGCTTCAGTATCCGGTTCACTTCTCTCAGATAGTGGTTCTGCTCTTTGCGCTGCTGGTTGTGATGCGCGCTCCGGCATGGGTCCGAGCAAAACTGTTGATCCGTGCGGCCCTTCAGC
The DNA here is from genome assembly GCA_040222715.1 of Cyclobacteriaceae bacterium. GTDB lineage: Bacteria > Bacteroidota > Bacteroidia > Cytophagales > Cyclobacteriaceae > Tunicatimonas. The sequence goes on from JAVKCN010000068.1 coordinate 19,375, forward strand.
GGGGTGTGGCAAACGATACAAGTTCTTTCCATAGGCGAGCCGTGTCAAAAAGATGAAACGTTTCTATACGTTTACAAACGTATCACTTTTTTGAAACGGATAAAAACGACTACAAACGTTTATGATACGAGTAATCCCGGTATAACTCTTTTCTTAGCACGAATCACCAAAACAACATATGAAAGAGACCCTTCAGCAAACCCGCCTCCATTTACAGCAGCGCAACTACAGCTACTCCACGCAGAAGACCTACTTAGGTATGCTCAAGGTCTTCATCCACTATTTTCAGGGGGAAGACCTGGCCGAGCTTACCGAAGAGCAGATACGTACCTTTCTGGTAGAAACCTGCTACCAAACGGGTCTTTCGCTTTCGTATCAGAACCAAATGATCAATTCCATCAAGTTCTATCTAGAGCAAGTAATCGGTAAGCCCCGGAAGGTTTATCATATTCAGCGGCCTAGAAAGGAGTTTCGGCTTCCGGTGGTCTTGTCCAAGCCCGAAGTGCGGAGCATACTGCGGCAGATTCATAACCCGAAACACCATGCCATTCTATCCACCATCTATGCCTCAGGCTTACGATTGTCGGAGCTGATCCATCTGAAAATCACCGATATAGACTCTGAGCGGATGCTGATTCATGTTCGGCAAAGTAAGGGAAAGAAAGATCGGATGGTGCCCTTATCGGGTAAGCTATTATATGAGCTTAGGGAGTATTTTCGGAAGTACAGACCAAAGGAATATCTGTTTGAAGGGGAAAAGGGCGGAATGTATGGTCGAAGCAGTGTGCAGCAAATCTTTAGAAAAGCCAGAAGGGCGGCAGGCATTCAGAAGAAAGCCACCGTGCATACCCTTAGGCACAGCTTTGCCACGCATTTGCTGGAGGCTGGAACCGACTTGCGAATGATCCAGGTGTTACTGGGCCACAGCAGTAGTAAAACAACAGAAATCTATACACATGTTAGTAATCAGTATATTCAGCAGGTAATCAGTCCCCTCGATACGCTATCTTGTGAAAACGAGAAGGAAAAGATATATTGGAAATAAACGCAACTGTTCAATATCGCGAGTAGCGTTTATCCGGATGTTGTGCTTAATTAAATGATATAAAAATGACAAGTATAATAATTTCCATAATTAGTACTCTAATTGCACTTTTATCATTTTATATTGTGTTTGTGAATTTTAGAAAAGACAAACCCCAATTGGAAATATATTATGACATAATGTGTAATACGGATAGGACTAAGGAGTGGATTAGAGTTTTTTTTATTAATACTGGCCGCAGGGCTACCTGTATTAGAAGTATTGGTTATTTTGACTGGACACTAGGTACATATCTATCAAAAGGTGGCGATAATTATGAGCAAATTTTAAAAGAAGGTGAGTTTGGAAGTTATGACATCGAAATAAGCTCAGATGAACAGTGGAGAATTAAGACAATTTTTGTATCAGACTATTTTAATAATACTTGGGAAGTTAGTTTAAGAAGGATGAAGTTTTTGCACGACTCTGCTCATAATTTTAAACGTGATTATTCAAAAATTGGAAGTAGTTTTAAAAAAAGTCGTGAAGCTTCCTTGAATGAATATTTGAGATTTCTTGAGAAAAATAATTATTCAAATAGCACAAAAGAAATAAAACAATTTAAGGAAACAGGAGAAATTAAAGATTAATAACTAAGCACAACACGCGGTATAGTTAATAAGGGTTTCAGTGTTTTTCGGGGTGTAGTAACCCGCTATAAAAATTGGTGTAACTTGACAGGTGAAAAGCCCGCAATCTCTTACTAACCATACCGCCACCGTTAGCGGGCATAGAATATGAAAGGATACAAAATATTATTATGGATCGGTTTATTGATCTTTATTATCGGCATGATTGCCGAGATAAATGCAATTGATTATTTGTATCATGGATTGGTCGTTGGTCCCGTGTTCTATA
>JAVKCN010000069.1:0-23569 GCA_040222715.1 Cyclobacteriaceae bacterium
GAAACTTGAGCGAATCAAAATGAGGGTTAATATCAATCATTTTGCCTTGAAGGGAAAGCTCTATCTACAAGCAATTAAAACAGCTTACAAGTATCTTAATGACATTAAAGAAACCTTGAATCTTCAAGGCCTTGCGTAACATCAGTTATTAAAGTATTATTGTAAATACTTCTTGGCCTCCTTTTCTACTATCTGGTACTGGGCTGAGGCCAGGGCTTTTTCGTACAGATTGCGGGCCTGGGCATATTTTTTTTCCTGATGGGCAATGCGGGCCAATCCGGCGTAGGCGTAACTACGGTAGTTCTCTGCTCCCTCGCTTTTCAAACCAGTACCCATTTCCAGGCTTTTCACATATTGCCGTTCGGCTTCCGCGTAGTTATGATCACGCTTCTCCAGCAACATACCTTTAAAAAGGTGGCCCGCCATCAGGTAATAAGGGCGGTCACTTGCTAATAACCGATTAACCGAGGGGCTTAGATTCTGGTATGCCCCCGCCGTCAGGGCGGCATTGAGGAAGTTTGTGTTAAAAAGCAGGTTTTTGGGATATTGAGTGATCAGCTTTCTTGCATACTGCAAAGCCTGCTTCGGGTCGTTTTCGTAATAAAGATAAATGTGCGTCAGATAATCGGCAGCTTCCGCTTCCATAAAAACTGACTCCTGCTGGGCTTTTTTGATCTGTTTCAACCCTAATGCTTTATCACCGCTTTTAAAGAACCACATGAACGGTCGGTACACCGCATGAACTTCGGGATATTTTTCCCGATAGTAGTTATACAGGCCAGTGGAAAAGTAAAACTCTATGTACTCGTCTTTCAGATCCATGCCCTCTTTCAGGTAGCCATACGCCTCTTTCGCCCGTGACAGGGCCTTCATAGAATTGCCACTCTCATTTTCATAAAGTGCCAGCAAGCCATACCCCGACATGGCAAAAAATTTCGCCTCCGGGTCGTCTTCGTCCTTATCCAGCATAGCCTCGGCCTTTTCTACCACCTCGTACAGATATTTTTTAAGCTGGTCGAATTCCGGGCTTTCAGGCTCCATCGGCTGGTACGCCGCCCGAATGGTGAGCGCTTCCAGCAAAGGATTTACCGGATGGTTAGGAAGTAATCCCCGTATCTGCTTATTCAATCGTTCGCTTTCGGCTACCTCAGTATTGTACAAATGCCGAATATTTTCTTTAATTAATTGTTCTACTTCCGGGTTATCAATAGAAATGGAACGTTGTGCCAGCCCCATTGTAGCCACCATGCACAACATAAGTAACATCATGATTCTCATACCCTTCTTTCGTGTCTCGTTAAAAAAATTACCAACGTTAAATGGCTATATTGGTTATCATTGCAACTGATTGATTCTCCGCATGGCTCCCCCTTCTCTTGAGTATATCGCCCACGCTCCACCCTCCCATTATACACTGGCTTTTGTTCCGTTTCTATACAACCAGAAATCGTTCTTAGAGTTAAAAAATTATTCCACCCAATCGTTTTATGCCGTAGATCACGAAAGACAAACCGTAATAGCTCGTATACATTTTGCTATACAGATATATCTCGATGGGCAGAAACAGGCAATCAGCCTACCCGAAAGTCCGTTTGGATCGTTAGAGGGGGCTGTATTATGGCCAATCGAACAGATTCTCGCCTTTGTGAATTATGTAACTTCTGCCTTGGCCAAGCAAGACTGTACACATGTTGAGATAAGACACTACCTGACCTCCTACTCAGAAAATGCCCATGATATAGCCCGAGCATTCCAACATGCTCATTTTGTCAAAAGCATTTCAATGGTAAATCACCATATTGCCGTGGACCAGCAGGGGCTATCTGATAAAATGAGTGCCGGGCAGCGGGGAAAGTTGAAAAAATGCCTCCAAACTGGTTTTGCCGTGGGACATGAATCTCCCGAAAAACTAGCTGAGGTCTATCTGTTTATTGAAGCGAGTTATCGACACCGCCAACGAACACTATCTATGCCCCTGCCAAGCTTGGAAAAGCAGGCACATACCCTGGAAATTTTTTCAGTATATGATCGCGGAAAGCGGGTTTCTGCTTGCATTGCCGTCCGGGTTACTGAAACTATTTTATACACTTTTTATTATACTGCACTACCAGATTATCAATCCTACAGCCCTACAGTGCTGTTGTTAAAGTTTATCTACCAGCATTGCCAGAGCAACCACATCACGATCCTTGATTTGGGTACTTCAACAACCGAATCAGTGCAGCGTTTCAAAGCGCGTATGGGTGGCATTCCTTCTCTAAAAGACACATTTTCATTAGTTTTAACAACATGAGCCAGCCCCTGGTATCGATCATTGCTTTAAGCTATAACCATGAGAAATTTATAGAACAGGCCCTGGCATCTGTTTTCCAACAAACCTATCTGGCCATTGAACTTATACTAGTGGATGATGCCAGCACCGATCGAAGTGCGGCAGTAGCTCAAACTTATTTACAACAACACTCAGAAGCACTTTCAGTAAAAACGGTCTTTCTCCCACAAAACCTGGGTAATTGTGCAGCATTTAATCGCGGATTAGCTCAAGCTCAGGGGAAGTATGTCGTAGATTTTGCTACCGACGATATCCTGTTTCCCCAGCGCATTGCCCGGCAGGTCGCTTATTTTGAATCTTTAACTCCAGATTATGGCGTAGTATTTACAGAGGCAGAATACGTGGATGAAGACGGCAATCATTTATGGTTTCATTACCAGGATCGTTTAGCACATATTCGCCCAATTCCGGTTGGAGAAGTCTATGCTGATGTGGTTGCTCGCTACTTTATTTCTTCCCCTACCATGATGATCAGAAAAAAAGTGCTGGATGAGTTAGAGGGCTACGACGAGCAGCTTGCCTACGAAGATTTTGATTTCTGGGTGCGCTCAGCCAGAAAGTGGAAGTACGCATACTTAGATGAATGCACTACCCGAATACGCAAACATCAACGCTCCATGTCCACGGGTTGGTATAAGCCCAATGATCCACAGTTGTATTCTACATATGTGATATGCCAGAAAGCAATCCGGCTGAACCGGACAAACCATGAGCGAAAAGCCCTGATCTTACGGGTGATGTATGAAATAAAGCAGAGCATCCGAAACAAACAATGGCGAGAGAGTATATTATTTGGCACCTTACTCTGCCGACTGATCCTCCAGATTATTAAAACGACTTTGATTCTCAACAGAACTCCTTCCAAGCATAAAAAGAGTGGTTCGTAAGTTTTTTTAAGTGTTGTACATCTTCTCGATAAAAATCCGCGACCCAGGCCCGTGTTGCTTCATCCACCACAGTTGGCTTCTGGCTGGCTAACAGATTGTCTTTGCTAAACTCCAACAGCCGCATCAGGCCTCTCCGAATGGCGATGCGACTACGGTCTGAAAATGTTTTTTGATACCAACTTTTTAGCATTCCACTACGCTTATCGGATAGCAGCTCTATGGTGTTTTTATACACTCTCGGATTTTTTAATACGGTTGTCTGGTTGAGCACTGGTATAACCAGACCTGGCAGGGGTGAAACCTTAAGAAAAGAAAAGCATGAATTCACAACTTCCTGAGGCTGATTCTTTAACGCCTCTGTGGTGATAATATGAATGTTTTTTTCACCAAAAGTGTCAAAGTAGTTTTGCAACCATCTCCCATAACACCCTTCAGCATAATAAGCAGGCGAAAATGTATCTTCATCGGGTAGTATATCCATACTTTCCTGAAAGGATATGCTAAATTCCCGTTGCTCTAAACCTCTTCCCTGTTGATAATAGTAATGCGAAATGGCCCGATCCACCGGGTTGCGCAGTATAAAGATAAATACAGGGGCATGTGACCATTTTTTTATTCGTTCTATTGCTTTAGCGCTGCTCATATAAGCTCCACTGGCCTCTCCGCGATATGGATAACCTATCCCTTTTTCAAACAAAGGACGATAATATTCATCCAATAAGAGGAACGTCCGGTCATTATTGAAAAAATTGGGTTCCTTATCTTTCGCCATGTAAATAGCAGGGTGCTGGCTTAGGCAGTAGTGCAATGTCGTCGTTCCCGACTTACCCGCGCCCGGAATAAATAAGTTTGGGAACCAGCGTTCGGTTTCCGAAGAAAGTGAAGGAGGATGTTTCAAAAATTGTACTTTCTAAAAAATGATTATGCAATATTTCACGGCCATTTCTCCACTAATTTGGCACTTCAAAAAGATCGCCAGAACCGCATTTCTAAAGATATTCGGGTAACATCTTCGTTGAAGTTTATGGCTCCTCCATGTACGAGATAGGGCGAAAACACCAGTACTTCGTTGGTTTTTGGGTCAGGGCGAATCAATTCCAGCGAAGCTCGGGCATCCGTTACGGCCGGAACATTAAACTGCACTTCCCCTACCTTGGCTCCTTGGATGGTACGTTCAACCATGGCTTCCCTCCATTGATGACTACCCGGCACCAAAGTCAAAGAAGAAAGCGTATTGCTACCGCAAACAGGCACATAGATATTAATGGCATCGTGGTATTCGGGTAGCCAGACATCGCGATGCAACGGATTATTGTCGTTGCGCTGCGGGCGAATAATGCGGAAGTGAAAGACCTGCTCATTATTATGTGGGTTATGCGCTTTCACTGGCACCCTGCACAACTCCGAAACCCGCTCTTCCAATAGTCTGACCGGTATAGGAAACTTCTTGTTCTCAAGCAATTTAGCCTGATTTACAATGGCCAGATGTTGCACATCATCAAAATGAGTAAGTTGATGGTATTGATCTAATGCAGCCTCTTCCGGCATAGAGATTCCCGCTTTCTGAAAAAATGACTGGAATAACGCTTGCACTCCACTCATAAATGTTTGAAAAGCATCATTAGATAAGAAGGGTGCCACCTGATAACCTGTTTCTGCCCAATCAGTGGTTTGGGTAAGGTCATCGTGCCCGGCCAACAGCACTTCATCAGGGCCAAAGCGACGGGCGCCTGCTACCTCATAGCTTACGGGACGGTGATGGGGGTACTGAATCTTCACAAAATTCTCACAGAGCGTTTACTTTTTTCTAACATCGTTTCCATAAGCAACCTTCGGCGGCTAACTCCTGTATTTTGTATAGTAGCCGACAAAATGTTTGTCATCGCGGCGACTTCGTCGCAAAATGTGAAAGGAAAAATACTAAATTTTTACTTAAGAATAAGAATATGATTGCTCACACCATGAAAGCCGAAACGAATCTCTGGTTTTTTGAAGAAGCCAATTTTGTCAACATCTTCTGCCCGCAGAAGATCGTGGAGCTGGACCACCCGATTGAACAAGGAACTTACCAGAAAGGCGAGCATGTCTACGCTGTAGGGGAACCCGCAGAATATATCTATATCATTAGGGAAGGACGTGTGAAGATTGGCATGTACTCGGAAGAGGGCAAAGAGATTGTCAAAACCATTCTCACTCCGGGTGAGGTGTTCGGGGAAATGGCGCTGACCGGCGAAGAAAACCACCGGGATTTTGCCGTGGCCTTGGACAATGGCACCATGGTATGCGCCATGACCCTGGATGACATGCGAACCCGCATGGCCGATAACCAGGATCTGAGCCTGAATATTTTTAAGATGGTGGGAAAACGTATACAAAAGCTGGAGCGACGCATTGAACTGCTGATCTCTAAAGATGCTCGTACCCGGGTGATTGAGTTCCTACGGGATATGGCCCATGAAAAGGGCCGAAAAGTGGGTTTTGAAACCATGATTCCCAACCATCTTAAGCATCAGGATATCGCCAGCCTCACTGGTACCTCCCGCCAAACGGTTACCACCATTCTCAATGAGCTCAAGGATAAGAATATCATTAACTTTGATCGCCGCAAGATTCTCATCCGGGATTTAGCATTATTGAAATAATATTAACCCTTTGTTATTCTCGAAAAGAAAAGGCCGCCATACGACGACCTTCCTTTGTAATTTCTTTACTGGCATGAAAAGCTATTCGTTGCCGACGTTACGTTCGGCAGGCTCCTGCGCCAGATTTTCGTCTTCGTATTTTTCCTTATACTTTTCGTACAACCGCTGTTGCAGCGCGGGCAGTGTGATCTCACGCCCATCCACAAAAGCCTGGGTAATAATATTGGTTCGCATATCCAGGGCATCGCCTTCGGAAACAAATAAGGTGGCGCTCTTACCTTCTTCCAATGTCCCATAACGGTCAGAGATACCGAGGATCTGGGCATTGTTTTGGGTAATAAGTTGTACCGCCGCTTCTTTTTCCAGTCCGTGGGCCGCCGCCGTACCCGCAATGAAGGGCAGGTTTCGGGCACTGGCGTTCATGCCTCGTTCATAACCCAGCCCAACCATCAGGCCTGCTTCCTGTAGCAGGGCGGGTAACTGATAAGGCCGTTGTACCGGATCATCAGGGCGGTTGGGTAGCACGTGTACATTGGCAACGATCACCGGGATGCTACGGTTTTTCAGGAAGTCTTTTACCAGCAGGGCATCTCCTCCTCCCACCAGCACGATGTTCTTTACTCCCTGCTCCTCAGCGAAAAGAATGCTTTCAATAATTTCTTTCGCCCCATCAGTATGGATATGCAGGGCTTTGGTACCGTCAAACAAGCCGAGCAAAGCCTCCAGTTTCAGGTTGAGGTCCTCAGGATTTTCTATTTGCTGGTAAGCAGTAGCATCGGCAAAGAGTTCTTCCAGCGTCCGCCGCTGCTCCTCGTATTTTTCGTTCTTCACCCGCTTTACCGTGAAAGTGGAATAATCAAAATCCTGCCGGAAACGCCCGGGCCAGTGCAGATGCAGCGCATCGTCGCCCTGCACCACTGCGTCTTCCCAGTTCCAGGCATCCAGCTGCATCATCGATGAGGTGCCGGGAATCATCCCACCCTGCGGGGTGACCTGGGCTAGTAAAATGCCATTAAAGCGTAAAGTCGGTATGACCTCCGAATCGGTATTGTAGGAGATCATGGCCCGCACGTTAGGGTTAAGATCTCCTCGCTCGCTATCGTCTACGGTGGATCTTACCGCACCAATTTCCTTCAGTCCGACAGTCGTATTGGGCAAAATAAACCCCGGATATATGTGCTGCCCCTCTACCGGGATTTGTTTATAGGCAGCGATGTCCATGTCTTCCAGCTCCCCGGCCGGAGCAACCATCTCGATCTTTCCGTCCCGGAAGGCAACGGCACCGTTCTCAATAACTTCTCCATTGCCCAAATGAACAGTGGCTCCCACCAGGATCATCGGCTCGGATTGGGCTTCGCCGGGCGAGGGAACCTGAGCCAACCCAGGCAAACCAGCCACAAAAAGAAGACATAATGCTATATAGTATTTCATAATTCTGGATGTATTAATTTGATGATGGTTCAATTACTCCTTTAATGTACATGCTCGGTATGACCAAAGTCGATATCGTCGCAGTGAAACAATTGCTGAATTGTGCTGCTGGGCATTTGCGTAGAAGCTCCGTTCTTTTTGGCTTCCTGCATTTTCTGCGTCAGACGGGCCCGTTCCTGGTTTACCCATTGCTCCTTCTGCTCATTGGCTTCCCGGTCATAATATACCTTACCGTCAACCATCGTTTTATCCGCCTGCGCGTAGATGGATAATGGATGATCTGTCCAGAGGACTAAATCAGCGTCTTTTCCCACTTTAATACTGCCGATGCGATCGTCCAGGTGCAACAGCTTGGCCGGATTCAGGGTCACCATTTTCCAGGCATCTTCTTCGGACATGCCGCCGTATTTTACCGACTTGGCCGCTTCCTGGTTCAGGCGGCGGGCCATTTCAGCATCATCAGAGTTAATGGCCACGGTCACTCCGGCCATGTCCATGAGGGTAGGATTGTATGGGATCGCATAACGAACCTCAAACTTATACGCCCACCAGTCGGCAAAAGTACCGGCTCCGGCTCCATGCTCGGCCATTTTATCGGCTACTTTGTATCCTTCCAGAATGTGGGTAAAAGTGTTCACGTGGAAGCCAAATTCCTCGGCTACCTTCATCATCATATTAATTTCTGACTGCACGTAAGAGTGGCAGGTAATGAAGCGTTCTCCATTGATAATTTCTGCCAGTGTCTCCAAGGCCAGGTCCCGGCGCGGCGCCGGAGTATCAGCTTTTTTCCGGTCAGACAAGCCTTCATAATCCTTCCAGGCCATATCGTATTCCTTCGCTCGAGTGAAAGCATCCATATAGACCTGCTCCACTCCCATGCGGGTTTGTGGGTAACGAACGGAGTTATCATTGCTGGAACGTTTCACGTTTTCCCCCAGGGCAAACTTAATGTATTCGTCGGCTCCTTCAATCAGCATATCCTGCGGCGAGGCACCCCAGCGCATTTTCACAATGGCCGACTGCCCGCCAATGGGGTTGGCTGAGCCATGCAGCAGTTGCGCCACCGTCACTCCACCCGACAGTTGGCGGTAAATATTAATGTCATCGGACTCCACCACTTCCTGCATGCGAACCATTGCGGAGTTGGTGGCCACATCGTTTACGCTGGAGAGCGCGATGTGCGAATGTTCGTCAATAATCCCACTGGTGAGGTGCATATCGGTACCGTCAATGACCGTAGCTCCGTTTGCCGAAAGGTTCTGTCCTACTTCGGCAATCTTCCCATCCTGTACCAGTACGTCAGCATTTTCCAGGATGCCTTGTTCTTCGTTGGTCCAGACAGTAGCGTGCTGAATAAGGTAGGTTTGGGCATCGGGCATGCGCTGTTCGTTACCGTAGGGCAGGAAGGGATAAATAATATCAGCCAGTTCATCCAGCGATATGGTTTCAGGGTCCGCTTTGTCTTCGGTGGTATCTTCCAGCGGTTGCTCATAAGCCGCTTCCCAGGAAACCCAACTGCCATCGGGCAGTTGCCCTTGTCCCTGCAGCTTCTGATCTTCTACCCAGCCCGATAGCCGGATACGTTCTTTTTTTTCTGCATCAGGAGCGAAGGCCAGGGTGATGGTTTCATTGGATACCTCCGAAGCCACCTCTATTTTAGTAGTATCGTCCGGTACGAGCTGGAACTTCAGCTTGCCGGGTTTCCCGCTTACCTGCAACGGGTAGGTCTCATCTCCCACGGTCAGGGCATACTCGCCCCGCAGGTCGGTGGCATCCATGTCATTGATGACAAAGGCTTTCCCCTGAATCCAGTTTTCATACACCAGGGCATCATCCTGAAAAATATTATCCGAGGTAATAATAAAGTTGGCCACGGCTCCTTCTTTCAGGCTACCCAGCTGGTCGGTTGCTTTAATGAGTTGGGCCGGAGTGTAAGTAAGGGCTTTCAGGGCTTCCTGTTCGGGTAAGCCATACTTTACGGCTTTGCGCAGGTTCTCTAAAAATGTTTTGCCGCCGTGGGTGCCTTCTGCCGTGATGGCGAAAGATATGCCCTCTTTAGCCAGTAATCCCGGATTGGCCGGTGCCAGTTCCCAGTGCATCATATCCGATAAGGCGATATTCTCAGCATCGTAGGGATCTTCCACATCGTAGGCATCGGGGAAATTGAGCGGCACTACCAACGAGGCATTGGTGGCTTTGATCTCGGCCAGCCGCTGATATTCATCGCCACTGCCGCGAATGATGTACTGCTTCCCAAACTCATCGCCCAGCTTGTCGGCCCGGAGGATTTGCAGCCAGCCGGGAGCGTCAAAGATCTGGGGAAGGTCCTGCAGGCCAATCCACGCTTCCAGCGATTGGTCTTCGTACTCCTGATTCTTATCCGATTGGTACCAGTCGGCATCCAGGTAGGTCTGCCGTAGCAGGGCGATAAAGCCCATTTTAGACCGCGGATAGTACTGCTGGGAACTACCTCTGTCAAATGAGTAATGCGCGGCGGCATCCGGCATCAGTACCACCTCGTTGGCCACTACATCGGAGAGGGTGACCAGCGCGGAAGAGCCTCGGGCCAGTCCATCCCGTTTATTGGTGAGTACGGCTCCGAAGCCGGCTTCGCGGTAGGGCTTGGCTTCGTCATTTTTGATGGAGAAGTCATCGGCCGCATTGTACTGCGATTTAATGGCATCGTTCTGGCTGAAGGGGCCTTCGGTCTGAGGACCCAGTTTTTCTGCGCCACCCCAACTGAATCCCTCCTGTTTAGGCATTTCGGATAAGCCGTAGTTACTGTACAGGTCAATGAATCCCGGGTAGATGTATTTCCCTTGCAAGTCAATGGTGCGGGTGCCTGCCGGAGCCTCCAGATCAGTTCCTACGGCTGCTACCATACCATTTTTGATCAGTAAGGATGCATTTTCCAGGGTGGTCTGGTAGTCTGTCACAATGGTGGCATTGGTGAACAGGTACTGTCCCAGACGATCATCGCGCACATCATTAACCGGATAGATGTCATCCTGGGCGTAAACGGATAAGATGGAGAGCCATCCCAGCAGCCCCCATAGCCATACTTGTTTTCTCATAGGTCTAAGGATAAAATTAGTGAAGGATTGCGTAAACACATTACGACTGAGTAGGCAGGCTGTATTTGTATCATGCTGACCGGCAGTTTACCAATAAAAAGATGCTGTAGTATTTTGGGAAATACGAAAGTTACGGAATTCGCCTCAGAAAGTAAGGAAGTATTTCGCTAAATTCCAGAAAGTGATACCTTTGACTGGTAAAAAGTGGATATTGAAGAAGGAAGTTGTTTAAGGAAAGACCTTTAGACAACCTCGAATAAGAAAGCACCGAGTAATGAGGCCCGGTGCTTAATCTGATTAATTGCTTATAAGAATTTTTACCTGCTCAAGTAGGGATAAAATCCGCTCGCAGGTGTCACTTCTGCGTAAAGAGATGTAAAAAAATGTCACGAAGAGTAGCCTCTATTCCGATAATCATGCAAGAAGCCATTTTCTATCGAAAGTCTTATCTGACCGGGCAGGTAAGCGTTACCCGAGGCGGTCAGTGAGAGCCTGTGGGGGTAGTCCCGGCCTCCGGTTGCCCACTTCCGGTTACGTCTTTAAAGAAATCAGAATTATGTCTAATAATAAAGGGCCAGATGATAGAAGAGCGCATGAGTGAGCGAAGCATTGTTGTCAATTCAGCAATTCACCCCTTGAACTTTTAAGCCATTATGTTAAAAGAAAATGTTCTGAGCCGGAAAAAATTAGACCTCCGGCCACTTCAGATTGACGAAACATTACATGCTTCCCAACTGGCCTCTTTTGTCCGCCGGGCCAGCGCGTTTGCCTTAGACTGGGGTATTATTATCCTGTGTACCGAAATGATAACGTTCACGTTGCCGCTGGCGCTGCTGTTCTGGGTCGTGAGAGGCCGGATGAAGCAATCTTTTCGGAAAGGCCAACGGATGGTGAAACGTAGTGTGCTGCTGGCCGATCGCCGCCTGGCTTTGTACGATATTGATACCCGGCTACGACGGCGCTTCGTCCGCCACATGGTCGTTTACCTCTATGTGCTGATGTATCTGCCTATGGTGCTGGCAGTTGGCTGGGTGGTGATCGGCATTGTGCAACTGGTGAACCCGGAACAGTATGGTGCGCTCAGTGCACAGGTCAATGAGCTGTTTACTACGGTGTTTGAACCGGTAAACAGCCTGAATGATGCCTTCAAACTGGTGCTGCATTTCCTGGGCGCCTTTCTGTATTTCGCACTGTTTAACTGGCAGTGGCGGGGACAAACCCCGGGCAAACGGTTCTTCCACATTAAAACAGTGAAGATCAACGGCAAGCCGTTTACCTTTTGGTCCAGTCTGGAGCGGGCTACGGGATATGCCTCTTCAGCGGCCTTTCTGCTGTATGGCTTCCTGCAATACTTCTGGGATAGCAACCGACAAACCACGCACGACAAGATTTCGGAAACCCTGGTGATTGAGGCATAAACTCAGCATTGTTTTTCCCATACAAGAGGCTGGATGCGGGGGGGGAACACTTAAAAGACCCGCCCGATTTTAAAAATCTGACAGGTCTTACGTCATATAACAGGGTTCAACCTTATTAGATGGAAGAAGAATCTCCCGCTGGGGCTTTTTTATCAAAGCGTTGCCGCAAATCTTCGTAGATCGCCTTGGCATCGGGAATATTCTTCTTGGCAGCCTGCTTAATCGCCTGGTAATAGGCCAGGGCTTCGGCATAGGCCTCGCTACCCGACAGTAAAATGGTATCGTCCAGGTTTTTGCACAGCTGCTGGGCCTCCCGGTATACCTGCGTCAGGTCACCTACGGCCTTCAGGTCAATCAGAAACTCCTCGATCTCTAAATAAGGAGGGGTGAAATCCTTGCGGGTCTGGGCATATTCGGCTGCTTTTTCTACAAAGGGCAGCGTTTTATCTCCCATTTTCAGCATTTTTTGCCGATCCGCTGGCTTCAGCGCAATGAGGTACGGCTTCAAAAGCGTTTTTACTTCCTGTAACTTTTTTACCGCCGTGGCCACGTCTTTTTCCGGTATCTGAATGGATACGATGTTTTCCTTGCTCATAAGCTTGCCTATTAGGGGGTTTTCATCACAAAAACTAAAGCTACAATCACCGTATCTGACAGAAAAACAGACAACGACCCAAACCTTACTCAGGTAAGATTGCGGAGTATTTAGTACCCTGAAGGATGGCGGGTGGAGGAGCTGATTGCTTAAATGCTGGGTAGCGGGGCTCCTCAGTGTGCTCTTCGAGTAACACTGAGGGGGTGGGGAGTAACAGAGAGGAGAAGGGGCATTTAGCTGGCTGATGGAGGGGTTTATTTCCTAAACGATGGGCGACGGTGTTCCTCAGTGTTCTCTTCGAGTAACACTGAGGGGGAAGGGAGTAACACTGGAGGGGAAGGGAGTGACACTGGAGGGGAAGGAAATAACGGGAGGGGAGTAACAACTAAGAGAAGGGGTGAGTCTTTGAGGTTATGAAGGTGTCGCGAGACCTTCGAAGGTACCTGTTTGAGGTTCTGAGGCTCTCGCAACACCTTCGGAAGTACCCGTTCGATGTTCTGAAGGTCTCGCGAGCGCTTCGGAGGTACCCGTTCGATGTTCTGAAGGTGTTGCGAGACCTTCAGAAGTACTTGTTTGATGTTAAAAAGGTCTTGCGAGAGCTTGGGAGGTACTCGCAAGACCTTTTTAAGTACTTTCGGCGACCGTCTGGGGTGACCGGAGGATTAAAACACCTGTTCGGCCACGCGGCGTACCAGTTCAGATTTACTCATGGTATAGAAATGCAGGCAGGGCACTCCGGCGGCTTTGAGCTCTTTGCATTGCTGGATGCACCATTCTACTCCCACTTCGCGGGCCTGTTTGTTGTCCCGGCTTTTGGCTACTTCCTTACTTAAGGCTTCGGGGATGTCCAGGAAAAAGTACTTGGGCAGGACCGTCAGATGGTTGATGGTGGCCAGGGGCTTGAGGCCGGGGATGATGGGCACCGTGATACCGTTGGCGCGACATTGCTCCACAAACCGGAAATACTTCTGATTGTCAAAAAACATCTGGGTCACAATGAACTCGGCCCCGGCAGCAATTTTCTGCTTGAGGTAGTGCATATCGGTATCCGGGTTGGGCGACTCAAAGTGCTTTTCGGGATAGCCCGCCGCTCCAATGCAAAAGTTGGTATGGGTGTCGGCGATTTCTTCGTACAAATACTTTCCCTGGTTCATGTCGGCAATCTGCCCGATCAGTTCATTGGCGTAGCAGTGCCCGTCGGGGTGCGGCACAAAACCCGGTTCGCTCTTCACCGGATCGCCCCGTAAGACCAGCACATTATGGATACCCAGAAAATCCAGGTCGATGAGCATGTTTTCGGTATCTTCTTTGGAGAACCCCCCGCAGATGACGTGCGGCACGGTATCTACATTGTAGCGGTTCTGAATGGCCGCACAGATGCCGACGGTGCCCGGTCGCTTACGGGTCACGTATTTTTTGAGCATCCCCTCTCCGGCTTCCTTATACACGTACTCTTCCCGGTGGTAGGTCACGTCGATGAAGGCCGGATTAAAATCCATCAGCGAGTCAATGTGTTTAAACAGGGCATTAATGTCTTCGCCTTTCTTGGGAGGAAGAATTTCAATGGTAAACAGCGTATCCTCCGCCTGGGCAATGTGGTCAATCACTTTCATACTGCAAATATACTGATGAGGACTGATTGTCCAATGCGAATGGTGTAAGGGAAGTAGGGAGCGGGGAGCGGAGCGTAGAGGGTATTCATTCTCTCAATCTCTCATTCCTTCACTACTTCTGTGCTTCTCTTAAATATGCGTTGATCGTGACCGGGAGAAAACTTAGCTTTGCAATAGTAATGTATCACCAAACCCCAATTGCTTTTGAGACTTGCTGCTATTGATATCGGCTCCAATGCCATCCGCCTTCAGGTGACCAACATACTGGACTACCAGAACACGGTTGTTTTTAAGAAACAGGAATACGTGCGCTTTCCGCTACGCCTGGGTCAGGATGTATTTGAGATCACCGAAGAGAACCCCACCCACCGGATTGGTGCCGAACGTTCAGCCAAATTTCTAAAGCTCATGCAGGCCTTCAAACTGCTGATTGATCTGTACGAAGTAGACGACTATATGGCCTGCGCTACCTCAGCCATGCGGGAAGCCGAAAACGGAGCCGCACTGGTGGCACAGGTAAAAGAAGAATCCGGCCTGGAGATTGATATTATTGATGGCGACCAGGAAGCAGATATCCTGAACAACGCCCTGCGTAGCTTCCTGGGCGACGGAGCCTACCTGCACATTGATGTGGGCGGAGGAAGCACCGAGCTAAACCTGTACATGAATAAAGAAAAAATCATCGCCCGCTCTTTTCCTATCGGGTCGGTGCGTCGGCTGAATACCCGCGTATCGTTGGAGCAGGTGTGGGATGAAATGCGCAAATGGATTCGTACCAATGTAAAAAAGCAGTACGGTAAAGTAACCGCCATTGGTACAGGCGGCAACATCAATAAGATCTTTGACCTGGCCAATAAGAAGATCGGCAAAACCATTTCTCTCAATAAGGTAATCTCCATCCGCGATTTCGTGGCGGGGCATTCTCTGGAAGAACGTATCAACATCCTACAACTGAACCCCGACCGGGCCGATGTGATCATCCCGGCCTCGGATATCTACATCTCAGTGATGAAGTGGGCAAAAGCCACCAAAATTATTGTGCCCGATGTAGGATTAAAAGATGGGGTAATGCAGATGCTCTTTGAGCGGCACAGTATTAAAGTGTCGTAATCTTCTCCAGCAGCTTTTTCCGGTACGACTGGCTGACGGGTAGTATTTTATTATCTACCTGCAGGTTGCTCTGATCAATATTCACGATTTTGTCTACCCGCACAATGTATGAACGGTGAATACGCACAAACTCATCTTCAGGCAGGGCATCGGCCACTGATTTAAGGGTGGCATACACGGTGTGCAGTTTGTCGGGAGTTTTTACCCGCACATAATCGCCGAAGGCTTCGATCCAGTAAATATCTTTTAAATCAAATTTTACCAGCAGGGAATCTACTTTCAGGTAAATATCTTTATGCCGGGTAGAGGAAGAAGCGCCCTCATCGTTGGCGGATTTGGCCTGGGCCCGCTGTACGGCCTGTAGAAAACGGGCATAACTGGCCACTGGCTTCAGCAGATAATCAGTCACCTGGTAATCGAACGCATCGAGGGCGTATTCTTTTTTGCTACTGATGATGATGATCTGCGGCTTGGGGTCCAGGGTTTTGATAAGTTCCAGGCCGGTCATATCGGGCATCTCCACATCGAGAAACAGCAGGTCAATCGATTGTTGCTGGAGCGTATTAGCAGCCAGCACGGAATCCTGAAATGCTCCCACTAACTGAAGCGACTCGGTCTTCTTCACCAGCGACTCTATGATTTTCAGGGTCATCGCATCATCGTCTACTATTGCGCAGTTCAGTTTTTTATCAGATCCCATAGGGATATTTCGTTCAGGATAGATTAATGTTATTATACCCAATAAATATAGGTATTTTTTTAATTTTTATGTCGGGCGTACTGAAGAATTATATCCTTTATTATAGACGAAGCAAATATTCTCTCTCTTCTTCTATCTGGTTGATAGCTCCCTGGGTCATTTTTTCTAACGCCTGGATAATCTCTTCAAACTGCTCATTCTGTTTTGGCTGCTGCGTACAAGCTTCCAGTCGATCCAGTTGCTGCTCAATGGTTGTGGCCCCAATGTATTGAAACCCGGGCCGGGCTTTGTGCACCGCCTGGTGCAGCAGTTTGGCATCCTGCTGCTGCCAGGCCGACCGGATATGCTGAATCGCCAGTGGAGCCTGTTGCACAAAGGTATCCATCAGTTCTATCATCAAATCCGGCTGACTGTCGGTGATCTGGTGAAGGTACTGCAAATCGATGGGTGATGCGGGAATCAGTTTTTCCAGAAGTATCATTTTCTCTTGTAAGACTGTTGGCAAAATAGGTTTTGAAAGTACAAGGGTGGTTTCTTTTTCCCGTTGCGGCAGTATTACCTGATCGGCATTACCCGATAACACAATCACCGGAACGGCTCGTTTTTCCTGTTGCAATGCCTGTAACACGGCTTTACCGTCCATCTGGGGCATTTGATAATCTAAAATCAGTAAATCATAACGGCTTTGCCGCAGGCATGCCAGGGCTTCCTTTCCGTTTTCTACCAAGGTAGGCTGGATGTTCCAGCGAACCAATAGTTGGCGTAATACTTTTTGGTTGATCAGGTCATCTTCAGCCACCAGCACTTTCCGGATGCGCTGAAAAGCCGGGGGTTTCGGGGCTGTCTCCACTTTTGATGCCTCTACCACCGGAAAAGACAGTTGGATCATTACGGTAGTCCCCTGCTGCGGCTGGCTTTCAATGGTCCAGGTACCGTTCAGACGCTCTACCAGTTTTTGCACAATGCTCAATCCCAGCCCGGTGCCACCGTAGCGCTGGTGAATCTGGTCGTTGGCCTGGGCGTAAGGGTTGGCGATTCTTTTTTTTTCTTCTTCCGACATGCCAATCCCCGTATCGGCAATGGTGAAGCGAAATCTCGCGTTTTTTTTATGCACTCCGATAGTTTCTACCGAAAGTGAAACTTCACCTTCGTGCGTAAACTTTACTGCATTGCCCAGCACATTGTACAGTATCTGCGAAATTCGGGTGGCGTCTCCTTCCAGACAATCCGGCACGGCCTCATCCATATCCACCTCCAGCATAACCCCCTTCTCCTGGCAACCCGACTGAAAGGACTGAATGATATTCTGGACCAATGGCCGGATTAGAAAAGGTTTGTTATCAACTTCAACGGTATTGTTTTCCAGTTTCCCCCAATCCAGCACATCATTAACAATACTGGAAAGATGCTGAGCGGTTGTTTTTAAAGCTTCCACCGAGGCCTTCAGTGACGGACTCGCCTGCTCCTCAATTAAATGCGCCAACCCCATAATACTATTCAGGGGAGTGCGCATCTCGTGGCTTACCTGCGAGAAAAATACTGTTTTCATTTGCTCTATCCGCTGCAACTCATCGTTCCGGTACTGTAGTAATTCCTTTTCCAAAGCGTTG
Organism: Cyclobacteriaceae bacterium; assembly: GCA_040222715.1. Classification (GTDB taxonomy): domain Bacteria; phylum Bacteroidota; class Bacteroidia; order Cytophagales; family Cyclobacteriaceae; genus Tunicatimonas. The sequence goes on from JAVKCN010000069.1 coordinate 17,413, forward strand.
GCCCGCTGCTGAAGACGTAAATATTCGCTGGCAATGGCCTGGTCATTCCGTTCCTGCTGCCAGGGTTGCAGATAAGCATAAAACTCGGTAAGATCGTATACAAACCAGGTCAGTTTATTCTCTTCATGCCGCTTGACAAAGAAGTTAAAATACCCTTCCCGGCCCAGCAAATCGGTTTTAATGCACAAAAAGGATACGTCCGTACCCACTTCCAGCTGCACAAACACATCGCGCATGGCTTCTAAAAACGGAATGGCGTCGAATAGAGAAACGGATGATGAAATGGTGAACAACGTCTGACAAGAGTCTTGTACATAGCCATCATTATCGAAGACCACATACTGTGATCGACGATGAAAATAAGCCAGCTTTTCTTGTTCAAGTTTGTTATTCATACCATTCTCCGGGCCAGTTCGGTAAACATAGCATCTACATTATCTCCGGTTTTGGCGCTAGATAATGCATATGGTGACAAAGGTAACTGATGCAGTAAATCGCAAAGCTCTTTTTCGGTGAACAGGTCTTTTTTGTTGCCAACCACCAGTATTGGCACGTTGGGCAGGTAATTTTGCAGGTCGGCAATTTCTTTATCTAACCGTTGGTAGGTCTCAGGACGGGTAAGGTCAATGACATATACAATGCCGTGGGCGCCCAGCTTATACGACTGAGGCACTTTGGTATGAGAAGACTCTCCGGCAATATCCCAGACAATCATGGATACCTGATGCTCTTCCAGTTGCACAACTTTTTTCTCAATAGTCACTCCAATAGTCGTACTGTATTGTTCAGAAAATTTCCGGTGAACAAACCGTCTGGTTAACGAGCTTTTACCGACGCCATAGTGCCCCAACAGTATTACTTTCTTACTGATTTTCATGCCGTAGCTTCGGTAAAGTAGCGCTGTAATGGTTCAGAAAGGTAATCGTCCTTACCCTGGTACGTGGTATCGTAGTGGGTAGGGTTCATCACTTCATGCACAAATTCCAGCACCAGATCATCCAGATATTGTTTAAACTCGGCATTTACCACTCCCGACACCGTAGTAGCGATGTAGAAGGTCTGAAAGTTTTTGATCAGAATTTTATAGGTTTCGTATTCAATCACCTCCAGGTGCTGGTCTTCTTTGGCAAAGGCCTCTTTCACAAATCCATTAATGGCTGTCAGCATGCCGGCGATCATATCACGGTCTACAATGTTTTGACGGGAAAAGCTGCCCAGCAGTACACTGGAATGCTGCTCAATTACAAATACCTCTTCAATCGCCGGGGCCATGGCCTGGGCAATAATTTCTTTCCCTAATGATTCTCCCCGGGCCCAGGCCTTAGCACGTGCCAGCCACATCTCCCAGGAAAAAGCCTGCTCAAGCTGGCGGTCAATTTTCTCGGATAGTGCCGTCAGTTCCACCACAATGTATTTTTTGATCAGTCGCCCCATGATGGGATACAGGGCATCCACTACCTCATCCCGCGATTCGCGAATCTGCCGTTTGATGGCCTGGGTTAAGACATTACCAAACAGTTCGGGAAAATGCTCGCGCACATAACTAAGCTTCTCATCAATGATGGGATCTACCTTTTGCTGAAGCCGTTGGCGGGTATTGATATCCTCCCGCAGTTCTACTACCTGCTGTACCAGTTCTTTATGTTCTTTCTGTTCGTCTTCCAGCAGCAATCTGCGGAGTCGATCAAAGGCCCTTTGCTTCTCTATCGTTTCTTCCTTTGTATTCATCAGCATAAAAATTACAGCCAGTATATTTCCCGATAGTGTACAGGACTGAAAGTAATATCAAATATTTATTAAAGTATCCATTTTGAGCGAAATACCATTGGCAGCCCTCAAAATAAAGTACAAATTTTTCCTTAGTACTGCCTAATTTATAGTAGTTATTTTTCGGTTATGCCTGTAGCTTTTTGCCAATTTCTTCCAACATCTTTCCTAAGGTGGCCCGGTTGGCCGAGCTCTCCTGTAACTGACTGAATTTCTGGGTCATCTCTTCTTTGAGCGTAGCGACATGCTTATCCAAATCCTGACGGAGCTCTTTCATTGTCTGATCCATGGTATCTCGCAACTGGGCTACCTGCTTCTCCATTGTAGTCTTCTGCTCCTGAATAAGCGTTTGGGTGTCATCAAACTCTTGTTCTATCTCCTTAATGGTATCCCCAAAGATGATTTCTTTAATCGCTTCAATTTTAGGGTCACTCATTTTTGGTGGGGCCGTTTGCTTTTTATTATCACTCATAGTGGTGGTCGTTAATGACATACTTTATGGATTTACTGTCATAGTTTCATTGTTCAATAAGTTTCTCAACGAATTTTCGTCTACTTGACCCGTAGGGTACGATTCGGTTGATTCCTGAAATTCTTTGAGAGCATCTTCAGTAATTTTGTTGAAGATGCCGTCGTGGGGAATATCGTGGCCCTGCTTGCGTAATAGTGCCTGCAATTCCCAGACTCCCGCCCCTTTATCACCCCGGCTTAGTCCCAATAACTGCTGCTGATGGAGCAAGCGAAACATTTGAGGTGATAACCCCTCTGTTTCCATTACTTTAATGTCCTGATTGGTATAACCCGCTTCCTTCAGTTCTCTAGAGCGGACCAGTATACCTTCCAGATAAGCCGTAGTCTGCAAGAGTTGCTGGTAATAATCAGCTGCTTGTATGGCTTCTATATCATCCTGATCAGGGTAGCGAACATCAATATCCCGGTTATGCCATACCTGCCGGGCGAACGCCCCTATTTCATATACGTTCTTGTAGTAATGCTGCAATGCTTCCGGGTCGTGGTAGTGCACATCAATACTATCGCGCACCACATAATCGTAAGCTGAAGGAGGATGAAAGCGGCGAAACTTCCGATACTGATAGTAAGCAATAACAGGCAACGTAATGATTATCACTAAAAGCGCTAATCTCTTCATAAAGCCATGGTAGTATAGGTTTTAGTTTACCGAGTGTTTTTCCTCATACATCCGGTAGTCCTGCCAGCTCACCGAATAATATAGAAATACCCCTTATCATTGAGCAAATTTGTATTGCTGTTATTCTGTGAAAGGTAAAACAGTTGCGTTAAGTAAAAAAATTATTCTCTAAATAATGCTATGAGGACTACTATTTTTATCAGTTTTTTGGCGGCTCGAGAGATATGGAGTCCTTTTTTGTCACTTTGCAGTTGCGGGATGCTGATTACCATGTTTACTTCTATTTATGCTCTCCTCATGAGTCCCTGGGTCATATGCATTGGCTTATTAATCTTGGGAGGCATACTGCTGATGTTTTGGATTTATTACCGAAAAAATTACGAGCAAAGCCCCTGTAGGGTGCGTCCCCATGTACCACCCGACTCCAACAATGCAGCAGCCCAGCCAACGTCTGCAACATCAGATCAAATTGCCCCAAAACCTGAAGAGCAGCAAGCAGAAGACCGCGCCCAGCATTTGGGAAAGCTTTACCAGGAACTGACAATGGCCAACCAGGATATTGAGATCTTTTTGTACAAAGCTTACCATAACTTCTTAGGTCCCATTGCCACCATCCGCGGTGTTTGCAATGTAGCGGTACTGAAAGGCCAGAAAGAATACGCCGATAGTTATTTTTCTCAGATCAACCAGGTAGCAGACAATATGCAGGTAATGTTGGAAAAACTGTTGGAGGTATCCGTGATTCATGATCGATCCCTGGCACTCGAACCGCTTCAATTAGAACCTTTTCTGGTTGATTACCAGAAAAAACAAACACAGACAAAAAGAAGCATTCAGGCACACTTTCACCTTTCTTTTCTCGATACGGCCCAGGTGTACGCTGATTCTTATTTATTATCGGTGGCTATAGAAAAGATCATCTCCAGTGCTCATCGCTTCCGACCTACCCGGGCACATACGCTTGCCGAAATTTTTGTGAAATACCACGAAACCCCCGACTACGATGTAATTCGCCTGAAGGAATACGACCTGGCATTGCCTAACGATACCATAGATAATTTATTTAAGATGTTTCACCGAAGCACTTTTGAGCCCGATGACCATGGGCTGGGTTTTTATGCTGCCCGCTACGCTGTACGCCGCATGGGCGGGGATATTGCTATTGAATCGGGGGCGGGGTATGTCACTTTCTGCATACGTTTGCCCAAGTTTAAAACTCCAGACTCAAGTAACCTGAATGCATTCTTCAGTCGTCAGAATTAAAAAAGTTTGACTTTATCCAGTTCCTCACGCGTGACGCGATAAAACTCTTTGTGAATATTAAATGCTGCCGCCTTGCCCCGTGCTTTCATCGTATAACTTCCATCCTCCTGCATTTCGTAAGTATTTACATTATCGCGCAGGTTATAGGCCAGGATATTCATCATTTGTTTTTTTACTGTAGGGTTGACAAACAGAAATAGTGATTCCAGTCGCCGGTCAAAACTGCGCACCATCACATCGGCACTTCCACCGTATATTTTAGGTTCGCCATTGTTGTGGAAATAGTAGATGCGCGAGTGTTCCAGATAATCGCCTACAATAGAAAGTACCGAAATATTCTCACTGAGTCCTTGCCGGCCCGGCCGTAAGCAGCAAATTCCCCGCACAATTAGTTTGATGGGCACTCCTGCCTGCGAGGCATGATAAAGCTCACTGATTACTTCCCGATCTTCCAATGAGTTTATCTTAATGGCAATACCTGTGGTCAACCCTTTCTTGGCATTTTCTGCTTCCTGCCGGATCAGGGAGATTAACTGCTCGCGCATGCCATGTGGGGCGGTAATCAGATATTGATAATCCGTGGGGGCTGAGTGGCCGGTAATAACATTGAAAAATTCGGAGATGTCGTGGGCGTACACATCGTTGGTGCTTAGTAAGCCCAGATCAGTGTATAATTTCGCCGTTTGCTCATTATAATTACCGCTCGACATATGCACGTAGCGCGTGACTCGCTTTCCTTCTTTCCGTACCACAAGCAATAACTTGGTATGGGTTTTAATACTACTCACGCCATAAATAACGAAGCAACCAGCTTTGTGCAGCCGCTGCGCCTCCCGCATATTGTTTTCCTCATCAAAGCGGGCCTTCAGCTCAAATAATACCGATACATGCTTTCCATTCTCAGCCGCCTTCAACAGCGCCGCCGTAATCCGCGACTCAGAAGCTAATCGGTAAATAGTAAGCTTGATCGCCAGCACGTTCGGGTCTTCCGACGATTTCTCAATCAGGTCAAGTAGTGGTTCAATGTCGTTGTAGGGATGGTGTAGCAGAATATCCCGGTGTTTCAGCACTTCAAAGATATCTTCATTGCCCATTTCAGGGTAAGTTACCGGAGGCATGGGCGGATGGGGTCTGGGCATGCGGCTGCGAAAATCAGGATGCTTGAGAATCTGCCAGAGTGAGGTAAAATCCAGCAAACCTCCTGGTTCTACTTCAAAGATGTTGTCTTTATCAATATTCCAGCGGTTAATGAGTTGTCGCATCATCCAACTATTGTATCCGCTTTCGGTTTCTACCCGGACCACGCGCCCGGTTTTACGGGTCTTCAGTTTCCGCCGCACTTCTTCTACAAAAGAAGATTCCAGGTCATCGCTTTCATCCAGCGTAAAATCTCCGTTGCGGGTAATCCGAAACAGGGTAATTGACTGAATATCAATGTTGCGAAACAGGCGATGCACGTAAGTACGCACAATTTCCTCGATGGGGACAAAGATAATATGATCGTCTTCGTCAATTTCGTAAAAGCGGGGCAGGTTTTGTGGAATCTGGACGAAGGATAGCTTTTTGTTGTCTTTTTTATCGTTTGGGTCGCGGGTTACTACTCCAAATACCAGCAGCCGGTTCATCAGCGTCGGAAATGCATGGTAGCTGTCGTAGGTCATGGGAGTGAGCATCGGATAGATGGCCACGTTGAAGTACTCTTCAATACTTTTTCGGGGCTTCGCGGGCAGTTTGGTTAGATCTTTTACAATGTTGATGTGATTCTTCTCAAACTGGGGCACCAGCTCTTTAATGTAGTATTGATTCTGATCCTGAAAGAACTGCTGCGTTTCCTGCAATAGTTTCTTACGGAAGGGCTTTTCGCGAAGCCCTGAGTAATCGATGCGCTCTTTTCCGTAGTCAATATAATTGTACAGGCTTCCCACCCGGATCATAAAGAATTCGTCGAGGTTGGAAGAAGTGATGGCCAGAAACTTC
>JAVKCN010000070.1:0-43953 GCA_040222715.1 Cyclobacteriaceae bacterium
ACACTAGTTTTAGAGCTAGAAACAGAAGGTTGGTAAGACAAACAACATGTTTTTCAAAAAACGAGGAAAACCATTTATCAGCGATCAGTTTGATGATAAATCACAGAAATCAGACTCATCATACATTTTAAACCACAACCCTTTTGCGTATCAGCGGGATGTGAATACTGAGCGAGATCTACAGCTTACGCTATGGAATAAGACCGATATAAATCAGATCAACCGCATCGAATAAAAAAAGCAGCATGAGGAATCACACTGCTTTCTGAAATAAGGATCGGCTAATAATTAGTTATCATCAGCATCAAGCAATACGGTGAAGTCACCCAGCTCAATACGTTCAATTTTTTTATCGTTATCCAAATCCCACACCGTAAATAAACGATTTACAGCATTAGGATCTTTACTGGCATGAATAGATTGCTTCATTCCATTTATAAATTCTTCCTGGGTCAATTCACTGTTACCATCAGTATCCCAGTCTGAAAATTCACCGGATTTGTCAAAGTCATAATTTACAAAGAGATTTTCGGTAGCTGTCTGAAACTCTTCTTCATTCACAGTATTGTTATCATCCCGGTCCCAAGTACCATAGAATCCTTTGAAAAACTCGTTTTCATTCAGCACATTGTCACCATCATTATCCCAGTCGCCATAGCGCACATTGATACCAGCCAGCACTTCATTGTTACGGTTGGCTTCTTTCATTTCCTTCAGGCGGGCAAATTCGGCAGATTCCCGCTCAATGGCCGGGGTTGTATTGACTACCTCCTGGGTTTCTACATTTTCCAGTGCGGTTTCATCAGAAGCTACCGGCTCAGCAGGTTCAGTTTGAGTCTGAGTTTGCTCGGCAGGAGCTTCGGTAGGGGTGTCTGTCTGAGCAGTTTGCTCTTCGTTATTGGAAGAACCGCAGCCTGCGGCAGTAAAAACTACAATACCAGCGCTGAGAAAATAAGTGGAAAAACGTTTAAAAAAATCTTTGCTATACTCCATAGTTAAAAAAATGGTTTTAGATGAAAAAAGTTTGTATAAGTATTTATACGTAATTTTAGCAAAAAAGGTTATGCCAAATACAACATTTATAACCAGCGTGCGTTAGAAATTGTTTTCGATGAATTCAAGAAAAGCAGTGTTTAATGCCTAATGAGCCGCTTTGGCATCGGGCTGCTTCAGCTTGCGGTATACATCCTCGCACATTTCCCGAATGGCATCCTGAAATACCGTAGGGCCGTACCTGGTTCGTACCGCGGTCTGCTCGCCAAACACCGTATCGTCCAATACCAACCATTTTTCACCATCCCGGTAGACCATTCCATCGTAGCGGACCAGACCACCATACTCAATATATGTCCAGGAAGAACCGTTGCCATTCACCACGGTGGTGCTGGTTCTGGACCTTTTCACATCCCAGGTTGGGCGTACGCGGTACAAGTGCAGGGTGATGCCCTCCTGTGCAATACTGTCAGAAAATAATATGTCAGAAACACTATTTTCAAAAGTGTAGTACAGTGAGAGGCGTAAAGATTTACGGAAATTAAGGACTTCCATTTCCTTTAGGCCAGTGCCTTGCACCAAGAAAGCATCGGGAATATCCTGGCCAAAAATGATGGTTAGTGGTTGGTCCAGGTGAGATTTGTAAGGACGCAGATAGGTATCCGCAGTAAACAAACCAGCGGGAGGGAACTGGGCACTTCGGCAGGCGCACAGTAGCAGACAGCCAACCAGTCCCAATAAAGATGATCTGGAAAACAGCATGTGCTTTGAGATAGGTTAGGTATTACCTAACCTATCTCAAAGCACATGCCAATAAGATTAATGTACGTTAACAGTTGGGAGGGCACAGGGTAGCATTTAACTGCTCCTTGGGCATATTCCAAAAAACCGTGTTAGGATGCTCGCTGTCCATCCGCAAAGACGAAATGGGGGAGACTACCCGTTTTCCTGTTTGTTGGACCGTGGCCAGCCATTCCTCAGATACCTGAATGAGTAATCCGGTGAGACGACCCGTATGCGCCTCAATAATGGTTTTCTCAACAGTACCGATTTTTTCGAACTCTAAATTCATGACGGTCATGCCTACACATACCGTGGTAGACAGAAGAAAATTGCCAATCCAGTGACGCATATTTAAAAAATTATAGTCAACAATTTGTTAACAACTTGCCTCTGTAACGAAAAAGGAGGAAGATACTATATACGACTGACTAAAAATATTTATACGGATTGGGTGTTTTCATAAAGATGTCCGTCAGGAGTAAAATACAGGCAGAATTGTTTGCCTTCGTATTCCAGCCGGAATTCATATAAAAACAGGGGAGATTCAGTGAAGAATGGATCTTCCATATCTTCATCCAGCATGGTATTGTTTAAGGCCTGATCCTGCAGGCGGAATACCTGGACAATTGCCATATGCTGATAAGGGCCGGTCTGAAAAGCACGCATCACCGACCGGGGAATTTCATCTTTACCTAGCGGAATTTTTCCTTCCATTGGGTCTTCATCTGCTTCAGAAAGTGGCTGATGAATGTAGGGGGCCGCTGTATTGTGTGCCCATTGTTGCGCCTGACTTATTGTGACAAGAGCCATCATGCTTAAAATGATTATCAACGCTTTCATAAGAGTGATATTAGGTGGTTAATTCCTGAATATGCTATTAAGAAGAATAATGCCAATGCGCTAAGTGGCTTATAATCAGACTTATGCGATTTGTGTGTAGCTGGAGTCTATGAGAAAAAAGCAAACGAAGTGGGGAAAAAATCATCAATGAGATGAGTTGGGAGGTTGAAGCAGGATGCTGGGAGTTGAGGAAAATGGGGATGGGTAGCCAGAGGTTGGGATTTGTGAACGGGGAGCGAACAAGGTTATTACGGTGGCGCTGAATATTCACCCATCGCCTTTAACCACCAGCAATTGAATAATAGAGCAATTCACAATTGAGAAATTAGCGACTTTAACCGGAAAAACTCTGTAAAAAGAGGGGAATTAATTTATGAACCAAATACCGAATTAGCACGTTTGTTGCGTTTGTAACAATGAAAGCCTCATTTCTTCGTATCAGTTCTATAGATATCCATCAAGCATGCAGCATATTCTAACTCGCTTGCGCCGTTTCCTGCACCAGGAACGTCGCCGACTGACCCGACATCCTTTCCGGTATCTGGCCGCTCGTTTTTTCCTGCTTGGATTGGTGGGGATAGTATGTGGTCTGGGATTGTTGTACGCGGTGTATGCCGGCTGGTTCGGAGCGCTTCCCAATTACTCAGAACTGAAAAGCATTCGCAATCATACTGCCTCCGAGGTGTATTCATACGACGGGAAATTGCTGGGGCGCTACTACATTGAAAATCGTACGGTCACCACGCTGGACAAAGTGAAGCCCTCGCTGGTGCATGCGCTGGTGGCTACCGAAGATGCCCGTTTCTATGAGCATAAGGGGATTGATTATCGTAGCCTGGCGCGGGTACTGGTAAAAAGTATACTGTTGCAGAGCGAAAGCTCCGGTGGGGGCAGCACCGTCACCCAGCAACTGGCCAAGAACCTGTTTCCCCGACAGCATCACGGTCTTCTGACCATGCCGGTGAATAAAATCCGGGAAGCGATGATTGCGCATCGTATTGAGAATCTGTATCCCAAAGAGGAGATCATCATGTTGTACCTGAATACGGTACCTTTCGGAGGCAATGTGTACGGTATCGAAGCCGCTTCCCGCCGGTTCTTTAATAAGTCGGCTACGGACCTTGGAACGGAAGAGGCGGCTGTGCTGGTCGGTATGCTCAAAGCTACCACCTCCTACAGTCCCCGTTTGTATCCGGAGCGGGCCCAGCAGCGCCGCAATGTGGTACTCAGCCAGATGGAGAAGGCCAACTACCTGACCATTCCCCAAAAAGACTCACTACAGGCCTTACCCCTGGAAATTGATTATAACTATATCTCCCACAATACCGGCCCGGCCCCCTACTTTCGGGAGAAACTGCGGCACGAGGTGCAACGCTGGCTGAACGATAATCCCAAGGAAGACGGCACGGTCTACAATCTGTACACTGACGGGCTGAAAGTGTATACCACCATTGATTCCCGCCTGCAACGGTATGCGGAAGAAGCGGTAGAGGGGCATATGAAAGAGCTGCAAAAGACATTTCTTGAACACTGGAAAGATCGTAAACCCTGGGGTGAAGACGAAACCATGATTCGGCAGGCCATGCTCCGGTCAGATCGTTATAAGCGAGGTATTGCGGCGGGGAAAACGGATGAGGAAATTAGGGCGGAGTTTACCGAGCCGGTGCTGATGACGGTGTTCACCTGGGATGGGGAAACCGAGAAAACCATGACCCCGCTGGACTCTATCCGCTACTACCAGATGTTCCTGAACGCAGGCTTTCTGGCCATGCGCCCGGAGAACGGCCATATTAAAGCCTGGGTGGGAGGCATTGACCATAAGTATTTTAAGTACGACCACGTAACGGCCAAACGACAGGTTGGGTCCACCTTTAAGCCGGTCGTCTACGCTGCCGCTTTGGAGAACGGCGCAGACCCCTGCGAGTATATTTCCAACGAACGGCGCTCCTATGCCGAATACAAAGACTGGTCACCCGGTAACTCAGACGGGAAGTACGAAGGTTATTACTCCATGGCGGGTGCTCTGACGCACTCAGTGAACACGGTGACGGTGGAGCTGATGATGAATACCGGCATTGACCGGGTGGTGGACCTGGCCCACCAGATGGGGGTTAGTAACGATCTGCCCGACGAGCCATCCATTGCCCTGGGTACAGCCGACCTTTCCCTCTACGAAATGCTATCGGTCTACAGCACTTTTGTGAACCGGGGGATGCATGTAAAACCCATCTACGTACTGGGTATTGAAGATCAGGAGGGCAATGTGATTGCCAAATTTAATGATAAGCCTGAATTCACCCGGGCATTGTCGGAGCGTACCTCTTCAATGATGGTAGAGATGATGAAAAGTGTGGTAGACAGTGGTTCGGCCCGGCGCATCCGTTATCGCTACGGTCTTAAGAATGATATCATTGGAAAAACCGGTACCACCCAGTCGCAGGCCGATGGCTGGTTTATTGGCGCTACTCCGAAGATGGTAGCCGGAGCATGGGTGGGTGGAGATAATCGCCTGGTGCGGTTTCGATCTACCAGCCTGGGACAGGGAGCCAATACGGCACTGCCTATCTGGGCGAACTTTATCCAAAGCTTTAACCAGGACGAAACCTTCAAGAACCTGCGATATGCCACCTTCCCGCCACCCGCCCGGTCTATTGCTGCGGCACTCGATTGCGATCTCTGGCGGGAGAACGATCGGGGTTTTCTGTGGGATCTGTTTGCCAAGAAGGACGAAGAGGGAAGAGAAGAAGCCAACCCGGATCAGCCCCAGGACCGCCGACCTCAACCATCACGTGCTCCGCAGCGCAAACAGAAAGTGCGCTTAAAAGATGTGCTGAAAAGCATTTTCGGCGGGAATTAACATTTCGTTTTTGGGTGTTGGGTATTGGTAAATATTTAAGTGTTGCCCCCACTCAGCGTTACCTGCAAGGAATGCTGAGCCCCCACCGCTTAGGAGATTACTCTTCACCTCGCTCAAACTTCTCGATTTCTTTTAAAAAGGCCAGTGCTCCGGTGATCTGGCTGCCATTACCCCCCAGCACACGGTTCATCCACGGCTTATAAGCATTCTCCGGACTTAGTTTGCGATGCAGCCACAGCGACAGCGGTACGAAGACCACAATGCTGAAGATAATATTCCCGATCATCCAGGCGGGATCACCTACGGCCACAATATCCACTCCCCAGAGGACTTTAAAGAATAAGATGATAAACCCGAAGTTGAGAGGCAGTACCCACACGCCCAGCCGCAGGTAGCTGATAATGGTGAGCCTGAGTTGCCCCAGCTTTTTTTGCAACACCGTGACGGGTTCCGCATAATCAAGGCTGCGAACGAGGGCCAGTTCGTGTATGGAAGCTACTGATACGGCCAGCGTCCAGAGAGCAAACAGCGCTCCGGTGGCCACCAGGTGGGGTATAGGCCAGTTAGCAACTGCAAAGCCAGCAAACAGCAACGTGAAAAGCAGATAAAAGGCCAATGTGAAACCTTTTACCCAGATCAGTTGGGTCATTTTTCTGCGGACCTGGTTCAGGTTGGTCTGGCGGATTACTTTCAGGTTGAGTTTCCAGTTTCGGTCGAGTTTCTGGTCAATACCCGTCCATATGGTTCGGAGATTTTCTAGTTCTATCATGCTTCTATGTTGTTAAATTGTTTTTTTAGCTGGTTTTTAATGCGGTTCATTTTGGTGCCCACATTGCTTTTGGAAATGTTCAGGATACCGGCAATCTCTTCGTGACTATGACCATCCAGGTAGAGGATCATCAGGGCCCGGTTCAGTTCATTCAGTTGATCAATGAAGTGCCGCAGCAGTTTGACATCTTCTGAGGTTTCCTGCGTATCTTCCTGGGCAATTTGCACAAAGCTCACATCCACTGCCGACAGGTGCTTCTGCCGGGTAGAAGATTTGCGGTAAAACGAGATGGCTACGTTCAGGGCAATCCGGTAAATCCAGGTGGATAGTTTGTACTGCTCGTCGTAGGCACCAAAGCTGCTCCAGAGTTGAAAGATCACCTCCTGCACCAGGTCTTTCTGGTCTTCCGGGTCGTGGCAGTAGGTGTTGCTGATTTTGAAGATGATCAGCTTGTGCGCCTCCAGCACGTGCAAAAATGTTTCCTTATCCCGTTTCATGGAAAAAGAGCGTTAGCCGTTGTGAAGAATCTTAAGAAAGTAGTGAGCGTTGTCATGCAATAATATGCGTTCGTTTCAACACATTATTCGCACGATCTGCAAAAAAATCACAGGGGTAGGAAATTTTTTTTAGGAAGGCGGGGTGTGTCTGCTGATTCTAGATCAATTCCTTGCTCGAAATAATCCGGCCAAGCATGCTTTTACATCACGATGGACAAACATTTCCGATGGTTATTCAAGATGTTTTAGTTTGCATTGGCCACGGTGGTTTCGGTTTTCCTTTTTAAGATCAGGGAGCTGATGAAAGCGACAATCAGTCCGATGGGGAGCACTTCTGAATAGGTGATCAGCACTACAAACAGCGGGTTTTCGTACAAGCTGCCGAACTGTTCCATTTCTTCGGTTTTGGCGGCCAGTTCGGCAGCCGTGGCCCCGTTTCGACTGGCTTCATCCAGCACATGCCGGGTGTATTGGTCTATGAAGTCGGGCACAAACAGATAGTAGTAAAAAAGCCAGGCCACCACATAGATGGTAGAACCCACCACCGCAATCAACGCCCCGGTTTTCAATGCCTGGCCGAGGGTGATTACGCCGTTGAGTTGCTGGTTACGGTAATTTCTGATGCCGAAAAAGGTGAGGGAAAATACAACGACCATCGCGGCATAGCCCAATACATCATTGCCTACAAAATCTGGATTCTCGTATACCAGGTTTACCGTGAACGCCATCTGGGTCGCGAGTATGACCCCGAGAATCAATCCGAAAATCAGTACAGTCCGTTTCATTGCTTTATGTTTTTAGGGTAAGCAAAGCTAACCGCAACCACCTCAGTGTTGTAAAGGTGAATAAAATAGTAGTTTATTCTAATCCTAATCTTGTAGAAGACAAGCTGTCTACCCGTATTTTGGGGCAAGGAGCTGCAGTTTTGAAGCTTTTTACTGCAAATTCGGAGTTATTTACTTCAAGCAAGGAGTAAAAAGCTTCAACGTCGAAGTTATTTGCTTCATCGATGGAGTAAAAAGCTTCGCATTTGGTGCTTTTAACTTCAACGTCGGAGTTAATTACTCCAAGTTTGATGCTTTTATTCTGCAAATTGTTGTATATACAAAATAATCTATTGTGCTGCATTTTGAGCGAGCTAGGTGTGAGTAAATTCCTCTCAGGCATGAGATTGCGCGTGGCATCCGTATCACCCTATCGGATTCGCAATAAAAGATTAGTTTAGAAATAACATTTCTGCGAAAAAAGCACCTGAGTAAGTTTTTGCTATATCTCAATTTTGTGCGTGTTGATACCTGCGTAATTTTACTATTATTCTCTAATATAACCCCAAAAAACGATGGTAAATGATAATGTGGTGTCGGTGAAACTGACGCAGAAAGAGATGGATGAGACGGTACAGAAACTGAAGGAGATACAGGCCCAATTGAAGAACCGCCTCATTGCCCTGCAACCGGAAGAACGGCAGAGTGTTCCTAAAATGAGCGATAAAACCATGCCCTTCGTAGAGAAAGTGGTGAGCTACGCTGATTCCCGCCCCGAGTTTGCTCCCTTCTACCTCTCGGTAGATGAGTTGAAGACAGATTTTAAAGCAGTGAACGATCTGCGGCTAATTCTGCGGGAGGCCGAACAACTGTGCCAAGCCCTGAGTGATACCATACTGCTGTCGGGCAGTGAGGCCTATTCGGCATCGCTGGCCTATTACAATTCGGTGAAGCAGGCAGCCAAAGCCAATGTCCCCAATGCCGGCCCGGTGTACGAAGATTTGCGGAAGCGGTTTTCGAAGAAATGAGTTGAGCGGGGAGCTTGGTGCTGGGAGAAAGCGGAGGGCGAGCGTCGCTTGGTGGGTTTGAACAATCACCATTGAGCCTTCAGCAATTTAACAATCGAGCAATCGAACAATTGACCCATCACCTTCGCGTAGTTTTGCATTTCTTTTACCTTTCTACGCCACATTTGGCTCCGTATTGGTTAATGAGGCGGACGAGCAGGTCGTTGAGCAGTTCTACCTCGTACTCTCCCACGGTGGGTTCCAGGTGGTCGTTGCCGATGCCGCTGTGGTCGGTCACAAAGCCGTAGGTGCCCTGGGTGAGGATCGCCATCGACCGCAGCAGGAACTCGGTTGGTTTGTCAATACCGCTGGCCGAGATCGGGATGATGCGAATGCCCTGCCGGGAGGCTTTTCGGATAAGTCGCTGCATGTCACTTTTTACCTCCTGGTTGTCGTGGGGCGGGGCATCCAGTAACAGAAACAGTAGGCGGGCTGTGGCGTTCTCGCTCCACTCCAGTTTGTTCAGCGCTGCATCCAGCGCGCTGTGTACTGCTTCCGGGGTATCTCCTCCGCCATCTGCCGACTGTCCCTCAATGTGCTTAACCATCTGGCCGATGTCGGTGGTAAACGGAAAAGGGCGTACCACGTACGCATCTCCCTCGTCCCGGTAAAACACCGTACCCAGGCGTACGCTGGCAGTAGGCTCAATCCGGGCAATCACATCGTTCAATTCAGATTTCAGGTACTCCAGTTCGTCTCCCATCGAGCCGGTGGCATCCACAGCAAAGACCAGGTCAATGCGGTCGGGGCAGGTGCGTTCGATATCCAGCTTCAGCGTCATCTCTCCCTGTTCATTAGGCGGCAATACATCCACCGTTGTCGTTTGTCCACCATAGTTTACCGAGATGGAGTGTACGGTGGAGGCTGATCCTATGGCTTTCCCCCAGAGTTCGGCTACTCCTTCCGCGTCGGTGTGCGATGCCCAGCGGGGTTCGCTATGTATGTCGTATAAGGTAGCTCGGGCATCCACCACGGGGCGATTGTGGCGGTCGAGTACGCGCAGTCGGTAGCGTTGTTCGGCGGTAAAACCCCAGGTAGCGCGGCTAAGCTGCCAGTCTTCGTTGTCTTTCAGGTTTTTCCAGAAATCCCAGTGGGTCAGGTCACTCCACTCACCGGCGGTAATTTGTCCGGGTTCCGGGGCGGGGCCATCACCATTGCCTTCCCCCGGAGCCACTTCGCCTCCGGCGGCCCCATCGGCTAGATAATACTCGGAAGATTCTCCGGGAGCAGGAGTGTCTTCGGAGGCATCTTCACAGGAGAGTAGTGCGAACACGAAGAAGAAAGTAAGTATCCAGCAGTAGCGTAACGTAGTTTGCATAGGAGTTTTATTACGGATCAGGAGATATTCTATAGACCCGGATTTGAGAGAATAGGTTGGAGGTGTACAGAAGTTGCCGTTAATGCCAGACTTTGTCGGGACATTTACGTTTGATTGGCGGATCAGCCATTTTCATAAACCATCGGCAACCTTTACGCGTTGTAAAAATGAAAGAATAACTTTTACAATATGAAGCATATCACATCCATCATACCCGGATCGCTACTGGCGATCGTCGTTTTATTCGCCGCCTGTTCTCAACAGCCCAGTGCGGCCCAGAACGATAATAATCCTCAGGAAACGGCCTCGGAGATGAACGCGCAGACGACCAACTACGATGACAAATACATCGGTATATGGGCCGATGACGATTACAAATACCCGGTGACCCACTCGGAGAAAGAATGGAAAAGCCAGCTTTCGGAAGACCAATTCCACGTACTGCGGGAGGAAGGCACCGAACGCGCTTTCACCAGTCCGCTGAATGAAGTGAAGAAGAAGGGCATCTTTTACTCCGCTGCCACCGGGCAGCCGCTGTTCCGTTCAGAGTCGAAGTTTGAGTCTGGCACCGGCTGGCCCAGCTTTTATGAGCCTATCAGCAAGGAAGCCGTGGTACTGAAAGAAGATAACGCCTACGGCATGACCCGCATTGAGGTAGAAGACAGCAGTAGCGGATCACACATTGGCCACGTTTTCCCCGATGGCCCCAAACCCACCGGACTGCGCTACTGCATGAATGGAGACGCCATGATCTTCGTGGCACAGGGAGAGGAACTTCCTACCCTGGTACAGGAATACCTGAAGCAATTCCCCAACGAAAAACCGGAGATATAAATCTGATCCGTTGAAATATGGCTCGGGTGTATAGTACCCCCGGGCAATCATTTCCCAAAACCCAATCCTAACGCTATGGCCGATCGTAAAAAAGTCACCGGTATTGGTGGAATCTTCTTCAAAGCCCAGGAACCCGAAAAGATGAAGGATTGGTACGCCGAACACCTGGGGTTGCTGACCAATGAGTACGGTTCCCTCTTTGAGTTTCGACAGGTAGATCAGCCTGAGAAGAAAGGCTATCTGCAATGGAGCCCGTTTTCAGCGGATACCACGTACTTTGCTCCTTCCGAAAAAGGTTATATGATTAATTATCGGGTGGCACATATTGAAGCCCTGGTAGATGAATTAAAGGCCGCCGGAGTTACCGTACTGGATGAGATTGAAACCTACGAATATGGCAAGTTTGTACACATACTAGACCCGGAAGGGAACAAACTGGAGCTCTGGGAACCCGTAGATGAGGTCTTTACCCAACTGTATGAAGATAAAACCACCCGCTAACGCTTGGGGTGGCCGACCACGTGCGGAGGAGTCTTTCCTTCAAAGAAGGCAATCAGATTTCGGGAGGCTTCGTGGGCCATGGCGGTACGGGCTTCAATGGTCTCAGTACCAATGTGGGGGGTGAGCACCACATTGTCCATCGTCAGGAGCTCTTCGGAAATATGCGGTTCCTCTTCAAACACATCCAGGGCCGCTCCTGCCAGCTTTCCTGCCAGTAGTTGTCGCACCAGGGCCTGCTCATTCACCACCGGACCCCGGGCAGTGTTCACCAGATAGGCCGAAGGCTTCATCAGAGCCAGTTCCTCCGCGCCCAGCAGGTGGTGGGTGCTATCCGTCAGCGGAGTGTGCAGACTTACTACATCCGATTGGGCCAGCAGTTCATTGAGGGGCAAATAAGTAGCGCTCACCTCGCCTTCAAAGCGCTCAAACAATTGATTCCGCTGGTAATATACCGTACGCATGCCGAAGACGGTTGCTCGCCGGGCCATGGCGCGCCCGATACGTCCCAGTCCGATGATGCCCAGTGTTTTGCCGTAGAGTGAATGTCCGGTGTGCTTCTGCAACATACCCCAGGTAAAATCTTTCCGGTCGCCCCGTAGCTGACGGTCGCAGTAGGTGATGTTGCGCAGCAGGGAAAGCATCAGCCCAAAAGCTGTTTCGGCAGTTGCTTCGGTCACGGCGGTAGGGGTATTGGTGACGGTAATGCCTTTTGCAGTAGCGTACTCCACATCAATACTGTCGTAGCCTACCCCGTAATTGGCAATGATCTTCAGCTTGGGCGCCGCGTCAATCACTTCCGCATTTACCGGCACATTGACGGCCAGGTAACCGTCGGCATCGGTAATATTCTCAAGAATTTCCTCTGCGGAAAGCGCACGCTTTCCGACGGGGTATATCACTTCAAAATGTTCTTTCAGTGGTGCTAACCCTTCTTCGGGCAAGGTATAGGGTACTATAATTTTAGGCATGGGGGTAAAAAATTACGGAAAGGGTAAAAGGGTAAATAAATTAAGTGGTTATTAAATAGGAGATGAATATCAGGAAAACCAGGTTCGGGTTGTCTGTATTACATTATTGTAGTGGATCTGTCCAGCAATTGAGCACGACCCGCATATTTTCTTCCAAAAAAAATCCCCGGCCCGGTCAGGAACTTCGGTGGTGCTAAAACTTTGTGTGTGTGTCATACTGTCAGAAACAAAAGCCCCTCGGTTTCGGGTATTTTTTCTTATAACGGGTTTCACTCGTTTTTGTGTTCCAAAAATTACAAAAATGATGGCTTCAAGTTCGCTAAAACGCCATAAACTTTGATTTCAGCCTCTGCAATGCAAGAAAAATAACCTTAGGTAATCATTTGCCAAGTCCGCCAGATTACGGGTGCAAGGTAGTGCATGATCCTCAAAAGCGTATATTTTAGTCGGACTTTCGCAGTTCGTTAACCAGTTTTTGCAGTTGGTCGATGTTTTTGCGGCCGGGGGCGGTCTCAAAGCGGCTGTTTACATCCAGCCCAAATAGCTGGGGATGGTCTAATTGCAAAGCCCGGTCCAGATTGTTCATACTAATGCCGCCACTGAGGAAGAAGGGAGTAGTCAGGGTATACTGTTGCAGTTGCGACCAGTTGAAAGACTGCCCGGAGCCGCCGTACTGCTGGGTTTGGGTATCGAACAAGAAATAATCCACGTACGGTTCATATGCCGAGAGCCGGGAAAAATCAAAGCGTTCTTCTCCCAACCGGAATACCTTAATCACTAGGTAATGGGCCTCCTGCAATTGACGACATTGCTCGGGCGACTCATCCCCATGAAGTTGCAGACCATTCAGTCCAAACTGCGCGATACGCTCCTTCATGTGATCATTGGTGGCATTGACGAACACGCCAATTTTCTGGATACGATCCGGTAGGGCCGCAATATCTTCCGCCGACAGGGTGTCGACCATATAGCGCGGTGATTTCTCATAAAAGATAAACCCCAGATAATCCGGTTGTAAGGCACTTACTTCCAGCAAATTGTCCGGGTATTTCATCCCACATATTTTGAGCTTCATACAGTCAGAGTTTTTACTTTCTGAATAAACTCTCCACAGGCCCGGGCGGGTTCAGCCTGCTTCATGAAATATTCACCGATCAGGAAACCTTCGTAGCCATGATCCACGAGGGTGCGGATATTGGCTGGGTCATTAATGCCGCTTTCAGAGATTTTTACTGTGCCCTGAGGCATGAGGAGAGCCAGTTGAATTGAAGTCTCAATAGTGGTGTGAAAGGTGTTCAGATCGCGGTTATTGACCCCGACCACATCCACAAAGGGAGCAATCAGCTCATTCAGCGCCGTTTGTTGCAGTTCGGTTTCGTTGTGTACTTCCAGTAATACTTCCAGTCCCAGTTGGTGAGCGTGCTGGGCCAGGGCGAGTATGCGGGGGGGAGGCAGAATGGCCGCAATGAGCAGGATGGCATCGGCGCCCAGGGCTTTGGCCTCGGTAATCTGGTATTCGTCAATGGTAAAATCTTTTCGCAGGATCGGCACAGCATTGTGCGCCCGGGCAATCTGTAGATTCTCGTCGCTTCCGCTGAAAAAATCTATGTCAGTAAGTACCGACAGGGCAGCGGCACCCGCCTGAACGTAGCCCTGGGTGGTTTCAGCCACATCCGCCTGATCGTTGATGATGCCCTTGGAGGGGGATTTTCGTTTGAATTCGGCGATGATACCAGGATTCGTATTGCGCAGGGCCTGGGATAAGGAGTGGGTAGTTCGTTCGAATAGCGGGCTTTTTTCCAAAGCAGCCAGGCTTTTCTCCGCTTTCCGCTCGGCTAATTCTTCTCGTTTACGGACAACAATAGTATCTAATATGCTCATAACAGCTTGGGTTTGCCTGAGCAAAGGTAGGGAAAACAGGGTAAAAGGCAGACATTCCTGCCTAATTCCCTGTTGACGGTTTTACTATTTCGTTTTGGCCACGGTATCGCTAAAAGCTTTTCCCAACGGCTGTCCGATCTGATGATCCGGAGCGTAATTCAGCTTGAGAAAAGCCGCCAGGGTAGGAGCAATCTGATTGGAAAAATACTCCCCTTCAACACTGACCTCTTGTCCTGAAGCGGTATCGGGTCCCATAATCGCCATCCAGACTCCGCCAGCATCGCTCACTTCATCACCATGATTGCGCCAGGTATCCAGCGGTTCGGTGCCTCGGCCGTGGTCGGTGGTGATAATGAAGGTGGTTTTCCCCTGATACTGCTCGTCTGACTGTACATAATTCCATAGTTTCTGAATGAAGTTATCGGTGCGGTGGGCGGCTTTGAGATATTCATCGTATTTCCCGTCGTGGGCAAAATCATCCGTTTCACCGTAAGCAATATATAGCACCCGTGGTTTGTTTTTCTTCACATATTCCAGGGCATAATGGTGGGTAAAGGCATCCATGCGCACGGTGGACCAATGCCCGGGCACCTGGGGTTGGAGGGTGTTCAGGGCTTCTTCCATCGCGGAAAGCGAAGCGTCTTCGGCGGTATCGTAACCAGCATTGACCGGTATGCCGGAACGTTCTTCGTTGATGATGTAGGGAAAAACATCCCAGGAAGCAAAAGCAGCTACCTTTCCTTCAAAGCCAGCTTGCTGGTTGATGAACTCCAGTACGGTGTGGTTGGGGTTCGGTTTTTTGTCATTGCTATCAATACGCTCATCTCCGTAGCCGGTTAAAATTTCATTATAGCCCGGGTAAGAAAACCAGAATTTATTGGTCAGATTAGCGTTGGAACCTTCGGTACGATTGCCATAGAGTTGGCCTTGCTGGGCAATGACATTGGTAAAGAAAGGCATAAGCGTTTCCTTTCGCGCTTCGGGAGTGTCACGCCAGAACAATTCTTTTAGTTCGGTGGTGTCATTTACATAATCCGCATTGGTAATTAGCTGAGGGTCTGCCCCGGTGAAGAGTTCCTGCCAGCGGAATCCATCTAGGGTGATCAGGAAGACATTTTCCGTTTCTTTCCCTTGTTGGGCGAAGGAAGAAGCGCTGAAAAAAGTTAACAAAAAGATAACCAAAGGAGCCTGTTTAAGCGGTAGGCGGGCAGGTGTAAATAACATGGAATCAGGTTTAATGATGGTTTGAAATAGCTCTCCAGGTGGCGCAAGCACGTTCATGCACCTTTACGGGATTTGCGGAAGCTAATATATCTATTTTTAAAAACCTGAGAAAACACCAAAGAGGCGCCTGCGGGGATTAGGGGCAGTAGAAGGGTAGAAATAAGGTGAGCATAGGGGACTTAAATGATCTATTTGGTATGTTTCAGAGTGGGGATACCCCTAATCTAGGGGTGAACCGCACGCTCAATCTTGTTTTTAATTGGAGGGATGGTTTGTAAATACTGGTAGATTGCCCGGACTTCCGTATCAGTAAGGTGTACAAAAGGAACCATGGGTGGTTGCAGTCCTTTTTCACCATCTTTTAATCCGTATTTCACCGCTCGTACGAACCTTGATTCCGTCCAGTTGCCAATACCGGTTTCAGGGTCAGGAGTGAGATTAGAGCTGATTACTACCTGACCGGCTTCATTCAGTATCTCATTACCCCCGCCAAAGTAACCCTTACTTGATGCTGGGTGCAGGAAGTCGTTGGTGGTAAAATCAGCAGAGTGGCAGGAAAAGCATTCCAGGTTGTGAGCCATGTACTCTCCCATGGCAATCATATCGGTTGTATCAGGTAGTGGAATTGGTGCGGTGGGCATGGGAAAAGGTTTGAAAGCAACAATGCATAAAAACTTGGTTAAAAAAGAGGGCTGACTTGGTGGGTCAGGAGTAGGATCTGCGGCTACGAGCTCGTCATCTGACCGCAAAAAAGAAATAATTGCGTTCAGGTCTTCGTCTGCCATGGTGGGTAGTTTTGCCATATAGGGTGGGGCATATTGTCCATCTCTCTTGATACCGGTTCTCAGCAGGTAAAGCAGGTCGGCATCACTCCATTGACCAATACCGAATGCTTTATCCTGCGTAATATTGGCCGACATAATTTTCCCAAACTGCGGTACGCCTTTCATCCAACGGCCGGTTAGCTTTCCGGTCTCAGGGTTGGTGTGACAGTGCGCGCACAGCATTAAAGATAGTTTTTTCCCACGGGTTACACTCTGGGCGGTACTTACCGCCTGAAAGTCAACCTTTTCTACTTCATATGAGGGTATTCCCCGGAAATTGATGAATAAAAAACCAAACAGACCGATGCATATCAGCCCAATCAGGGCTATTCCTGCAAACCTTAATACTTTTTTCATGGTAAATAAAACTAAAGAGCGAGGCTAAAGTGCGTGGTGGGAGAAATTATCCAGAATGATGTACAGTTCAGGTAGATATAGGTTCAGCCATCACCTACATCCACCTGGGAGACTGTAAAGTTGTTGATAGAACATACTATTCAAGAGAGAAAGCGAATGTTATGGCGAGCACATATTTCGGCTACTTTTTCAAAATCGGGTGGTCCGGCGGGCAGCTGAGCCAATGCTTCAAACATGGTCTCGATGCCCGCGGGAAAAACGCTAAGGATTACTTTGGCATTTTTATCTCCCACGACCTTCCAGGAGTGGGGAATTCCTCGGGGACCAAAAGCCAGGTCACCAGCATTAAGCACGGTCTTTTGATCGCCCACGGTAAGCTCCAGTTGCCCCTCCAGTACCTTGAAGACTTCATCTTCGTTTTCGTGAATGTGGGGGGGGATCATGGTGCCGGGTGCGTTTTCTTCTTCTATCAAGGTGAATTGTCCATTTGTGTCTTTTCCAGTAAGTTTTACAGTTTGCTGATCACCTAAAACATTCAGCAGGTTTCCTTCCGAGGCTCGTATGATCCTGGCTTGCATGTCGGGCTCACTAAGAGGCTGAGGAGTTGCCCAGGCATAAGATGTGCTGGTTCCTGCGACTCCGGCTATCATGGCGCTTTTGAGAAATTCTTTTCTGTTCATAATTAATTGTATTTAGGATTGAGATAAATGTGGGGTTAGGTTTTATTCCTGCGTGGGTCCGTAGAACGAGTGGAGAGTGATTGCCCTTGTTGAAAGTGTTTGGAAAGTCGTTGATCCAGCCACTCCCATTCAATCAGTTGTTCGGCGTGTATCCGGGTGGCGTCAGGCTTTGTTTTCGGAGTTTGCTTTTTGGACTGCGTACGGGATTTCCATATTAGGTTCATGGCCATTATTTTGTTCTTCCAAAGTAAATGGGAAGAGAAGCCAATTGCCCCACACATTTGTGTAGTATTGGGTAGCCGGGAAAGAAACTGGGTTATTAAAGCAGGGCAGTAAGCTCCGCCCGACCAGCCACGTTGAACTTGGAGTAAATATTTTTTACGTGGAATTTGAGGGTATTCATGGAGATGAATAACCGGGCGCAGATTTGCTTGTAAGAAGCGCCTTCACACAGCAACCGACAAATGTTTTCTTCCTGTTCGGTAAGCTTTATATTAAAGCGGCTCAGATTGATGCCTTGCTGTTGTTGGAGCCGCTGGTAATTGCTCCAGGCTACCGCAATGGTTGTGATCAGCGTTTTTTCCTGGAAGGGTTTTACAAGGTAGCCGTAGGGGCCTTGCTCTTGCGCTGCTGTCAGGGTTTTTTCATCTGAGAAGGAAGTCAGGAAAATGTAGGGGATCTGATATCGGTCATGGATGGACTCGGCAATCTCAATGCCGCTGGGTCCGGTGCCCAGGTAAATGTCCAGTATGGCAAAATTGGGAGCAGATGATTTGAGTAGATCGTAGGCCCGTAGCGCATTTTTGGCCACACCCACAACCCCAAAGCCCTCGCTCAGTAATAACGACTTGATGTCGGTAGCAATGATAGGATCATCTTCGACAATGAGGATCTTCAACCCGGCTCGTTTAACCATCAGGCTGCTTTTTGGTAATCTTTGAATACTGCCAACACCTGGGTGCCCTGATGGTTGGATATTTCCAGTTCTCCTTCCAGCTTATCCACCAGCGCCTGAATAAGCTCATAACCGTACGAGTGGCCATCCATCACTGTCTGAGGATTTTTCATACCTACGCCATTGTCAGAGATGGTGAGACACAATCGGTTACTTTGTTCTTTCAGTATGACCTCAATCCGGCCTTTTCCGGTGGGGAACGCATATTTCAGGGCATTACTCACTAATTCATTGATGACCAACCCTAAAGGAATGACCGTATCAACATCCAGGGTTAAATCTTCTATATGCGCCTCCACAATAATCTGTTCGCTGGATAAATTGTAGGTATCAAACAGGTTTCGGATCAGCTTCTCGAAATAGGTGCGAATGGCGATGCCGCTTAAGTTATCATGTTGGTATAAATCCTGGTGGATCAGCGACATGGTTTGAACCCGACTTCGACCTTCATTGAGGGCATCAGCCGCTACCTGATCGGTTACATTGCGGGACTGAATGCTCAGCAAAGAAGAAATAACCTGTAAATTGTTTTTGACCCGGTGATGGATCTCGCGCAGCAGGGTATCCTTATCTTTCAGTGCCTGGTGAATGACCCGGTTTTGGTGCTGAATTTTATTCTTCTGGCTAAAAACCTGATAGAGTAAAATGCCTAAGACAAGTAATACTACTACCAGGCCAGCAATCGCGATACGTTGGTTAGATAACCGGGCCGTCTGTAGTGCTTCCTGTAGTTCTAAAGTAGTGATCTTTTGCTGGTGGATGAGCTCCTTCTTGGTAAACGCGTTTTCCAATCGCAGGGTGGTTATAGCTTCCACATTCTCAGCATTTAAGATAGAATCCTTGAGCACATAAGCTTTTTCCAGATAGCTCATCGCTCGATCCGGCTCCTGCGGCTTATGGACACGGTAGAGGCCTTCGTGGGTTTGGTGGCGTAATGTAATGTCACCCATTTCTTCAGCCAGTGCGAGTGCCTGCTGGTAATAGGATTGGGATGTGGTGTAATTTTTAAGTTGCTCGTAACTCCTGGCCAGTTCGAGCAGGCTGAATGATTCATCCTTTTTATTTTTATGCTCCCGGGAAAGCGCCAGTGCCCGCTCGTTGTAGTGTATGGCCAGTGGGTAATCAGCTTTCAGGTTCGCTACCTTGCCCAGGTTATTGAGCGATGCTGCCAGGTTGATGATCATGCCGATTTCCTCCTTCACTCGAACACTCTCTAAGAGATAGTATTCAGCACTGTCCAGTTCATTGATTTCGGAAAAGGCCGACCCGATATTGTTGAGGGCGTTGGCAACTCCGCTATGATGCTCCACTTGATCGCTTATGTCTTTATACTGCTGGTAATAGGCAATTGCCCGGGCATGGTCCTGTTGGGCCTGATAGACCCTGCCGATATTGTTGAGAACAATCGCCTGAGCTCCTTTATGGTTTACAGACTCAAAAATATCCAGCGCTTCCAGATATACCTGCATGGCCGATTGGTAATCGCCCTGGGCATCATAGACCAGTCCCAGACTATTACGGATCGTCCCTCTGGGAAAAGTATCAGCTCTGATTTCAAAAATTTCCAAGGCCTCTTCGTATCGTTGTGCTGCCTCATTTAGTTCACCCCTGATTCGATAAGCAGTGGCTAGGTTTGCCAAAGCCCGGGCGTATCGGCGGTCATCATCTTCTTTGGTGATACGGGATAAAATTAACTCATGATAATATGCAACTGAATCTATGTTGCCCAGCGAATGATAGGCCGCACCATAGTAATGTAAGTGATCTGCCTGTTGTCCCCTGGAAGCCTGATATATAATAAGTTTTATAGAATTCAGTAGTTCAATCGCTTGCTGCGGTTCGGAAGAAAATAGCTGATCTGCAACTGCTAAGGTGAGTCTGATTCGAGTTGTGTCTTCCAGGGATGGCTGCTTCAGTAGCTGAACCAGGCTATCAGTTTGGCTGTTTTGGGCCAAGAGATTGGGTGATAGTACGATAAGAGCAAATGTGCAAAATATATGCTCCAGAGCAAACTGGTACAAGAATTTCCAGAGTATCATGGATCTGTAATATGGTAGTATTCAATGTAAGGGTAGCTGCTTCTTGTGATTTGGATCTACAGATTTCAGGTTAATTTAATCTTTCTGCCCAGTAAAACACAAAACTATTCTGGTTTTAAACAAATAGTTGGATCATGGCTTACAACCGAAAGAGATGGTTGCTTTTCGGACAAGCCATACTTATGGTTTTCCTCTTAAACTGACTTTATTCAGTCGGAGGAACTTGTCTGGAATATAGGCTACGCTCTTTCCCCCAATTCTACTACCTTTACAATCACCAAACGGACCGGATGTATGAACCATGATATACACGTAACTTCAGAAATCGGCACCTTGCGGAGGTTGCTTATTCACAGCCCTGATGCGGGTATTGGTAAAATTGTGCCGCGGATTAAAGACCAGCTGCTCTATGATGATATTGTATATCTGGATAAAATGCAGCAGGAGTATAGCGAGTATCTGAGGGTGCTGTTATGTTTTCTCGATCCTGACAAAATTCAGGGAAAGGTCGGGGATGCCGCATATCAGGCTTCGGTAAAAAGTAACCAGTTTGGCTCGGAGATGGTGTTGAATGTAGAGCAGATGCTGGCGCGAATTCTGGAAAACGAAGATGTGAAGTACCTGTTGGTGCCTTCCGTTTGCGCCATTGAAAAGTGCGGACTGCGTACCCAGAAGCAATTACTGGAAACCCCGCCGGAAGCCCTGGCCAACATTCTGATTACGGGTATTTTAAAAGATGCCGATGGGCAGGAGATTATTCTGTTTCCACCCATTCCCAATCTGATTTTTACCCGGGATATTGGCATCACCATCCACGATCATATTCTACTGAGTAAGCCGTACGAAGATGCCCGCGACCGGGAAGCCCTGCTGTTCAAATACATGGCCCACTTTGAGCTCCTTCGTCAGAAAACCAGCCAGCAAGCGGATGAGCTGGCCAACCAGGTTATTGAGTTGCAGGAGCCGAATCTCTTTTATGTATCCAGCGAAGAGGAAACCCAGCAAAAAGTGGTGACGGTGGAAGGAGGAGACGTGATGATGATCAGTCCGGGACATTTGCTGGTGGGCTTGAGTGAGCGCACGTCTCTGCCAGCAATAGAACAGTTGGTGGAAATACTATTTCAGCGCAATCTTATTCAAAAAATATCGGTCATTAAAATTCCGCGTCGCCGGGCGTATATGCATATTGACACCGTCTTCACCCAGGTGAAACGGGATACCTGGATTGTATTTAGTCCCTTTACCAAGCAGGAAATTAATCGGGCCAAACGCTTCAACGTGTCTGGGGCAATTCAGGGACAAAAAAATGTAGAACCCACGCATGAGGTAGAAGTGGTGCAGTTTTTACGGCAGGCCGAGGCCAATGACTCCTACAGCATTGCCACCACCCGTCTGGCATATCTGGATGATCTGTTGGAGCAGGTGAGCTGTGAGGACTTTGGAGCTACGCATTGTGAGGTAATCCCCAGCGCGGGTGGGGAGTTTCCTTACAGTGAACGGGAGCAATGGACCGATGCCTGCAATTTTCTGGCAGTTCGGGAAGGAGTGATTATCGGATATGACCGTAATATCAAAACCGAAGAAGAGTTCCGAAAGCGAGGCTTTGCTGTGATGCGTTCATCCGACATTATTGCCCAGGTAGAGCAGGGCAAAAGCATTGACGAAGTGGTGACCGGAGATACGTTGATCTTATTGCCCTCCGGAGAACTTTCCCGAGCCCGGGGAGGAACGCATTGTATGAGCATGCCGTTGTTGCGAGATCAGGTGAGTGTTTGGGCGTAAATGGATATTCGCCGTGATTTTTACCATAAACTATGAAGAATCAACAGCTTACGGATACAATATTGATGATTCGGCCGGTGAAGTTTGGATACAATGTAGAGACCGCCGAGAATAATCATTACCAGCAGGCACTGAGCGATGTATCTCCGGAAGAGATTCAACGTCGGGCACTGGAAGAATTTAACCAGTTTGTAACTACGCTTCAGCAACGGGGAGTCAATGTAATTGCGATTGATGATACCGCCCAAAAAGATACTCCTGATTCGGTATTTCCTAACAACTGGATTTCCTTTCACGATGATGGTACCGTGGTGACGTACCCCATGTGGGCCCCCAACCGGCGTCTGGAACGCAGAGATGATATTTTAAGTACGCTGATCAAAGACTATGGCTATGCCATTCGCCGTAAGATTGATTATTCGTATTTTGAAACTGAAGAGAAATTTCTGGAAGGTACCGGCAGTATGGTGCTGGATCGGCAGAACCGAATTGCATACGCATGTGTTTCGCCCCGGACCCACCTGCACCTGTTAGAAGAATTTTGTCTGGAGTTTGGCTTTCGTCCGCTGGTGTTTATTGCTTCGCAGATGATTGACGAAGGATTTGCGGAAATCTACCATACCAATGTGATGATGAGCATCGGGGAGGATTTTGCTGTTTTTTGTGCCGACGCGCTGAAAAACACCTGGGATCGGCGCGACATTGTAGCTGCTATTCAGGATACCGGAAAAGAAGTGATCTTTATCTCCGAAGCGCAGTGTAACCACTTTGCCGGCAATATGCTTCAGGTAAAAAATAAAGACGGCGAGCGTTTACTGGTGATGTCTGAGCAGGCCTATCAGTCGTTATCTGCGGGGCAAATTCAGCAGATCAGGCAATATACAGATATTGTGTATAGTCCGTTGAATACGATTGAAGCCTGTGGTGGAGGGAGCGCCCGTTGTATGATGGCTGAGGTATTTCTGCCTAAAGCCTGAGGGCAGTATTAGGATTTGGTTTTAGATTGGGAAGTATGAGCGTGCATTCCGTTCCTTTGCCAAGCGTTGAGGTTATCTCGGCAGTACCGTTCAGTTTCTCTGCGGTTTCTTTGACAATATATAGCCCCAGCCCTGAACCGGGTTTTTGATCATTGGCCCGGTAAAACATATCAAACACTTTCTCTATGTGGCTGGGTGCAATGCCCATGCCATTATCAACAACTTTGATGATCGCTTCATCCGGTTTCACTGAAACAATTACCTTGACATAAGAAACTTCCTGTTGCTCATGCGTATATTTTAAGGCATTGGAAATAATATTTCCTAAAGCAATTTGCAGACGACTTTTATCCGAATAAAATGAGCCAGGCTGATCTACTTCCAGCAGAGTCACCACCGGGGTGGCGTGATCCATGAACTGATACTGCTCAAACAGCATTTGTATTATTTCTTCAAAACGAATAGGATCAGCCCTTACTTCTAATCGGGCATTTCGGGAGAAGTGAGTGAGGTCTTTGATGAAAGAATCCAGCCGGTTGGCACTTTTCTTCATATGCTGTAAATATTCTTTCAGCGTTTGCTCCATCTCTTCCATCTCAGACAGCTGGATCAGCCCGATGATAGAAGTAAGTGGCGCACGAAGGTCATGGGAGGCACTATAAACAAAACGATCCAGCTCCTGATTGGTCTTCACCAAATGCTGGTTACTCTCAATTAACAGCGCTTCGGCATCTTTTTGATCTGTGATATCGGTGACCCGAACTACTCGGTAATCTACTTCATTGAGCGTTGTGAGGGCTAGGTTTCCCCAGAAGGGTTTATTCCTGGCTGATATAAATTCTACCTCAGTTGTCCAGAACCCTGTTTCGGTAATTTTTTTTCGAATAACAGCTTCGTCATCAGCAATAGGTTCTTTTAAAAACGGATCGCTTCCTTTGCCCAGCACATCCTCTTTTCGGTCAATCTCAAAGATGCGTAGGGCATTCTGGTTACAGTCAACAATCAGATTGTTTCTATCAAGTATGAACAGGGCATCGGCGGTACTGTTAAAGATAGACTCCAGTAGCCATTCCCGTTGTTTCAGGTGCTCTTCTGAGCGTTGAGAGGTGGTGATATCCTGAATGATGCCATAGGCCCGAACGTAATTGCCATGCACAATTTCTCGCTGGCCGATGATGCGCACCCAGACTTCCCGCTTCTGCTCGGATATTAACTTAAGTTTCAGATCAAAGGGTGTTCCCTGCTGAATTAATGTTCGGATTGCTTTCCGAACGATTGGCTGATGATCGGGATGGTAAAAGCTGAGGGCCCTTTTTAGCGTGACCGGAGCGTTTTCCGGCACATCATGTATGCGGTACGTTTCCGGAGTCCAGCTTAGTTTTCTAGTTAGCCCACTGATTTCCCAACCACCGATACGGGCCATCTGGCTGGTTTCTACCAGTAAATCCGCCACGCGCTTTTTCTTGGAAATGTCCTGACCTACGGCCTGTATCTCAGTAACCCTTCCCTCCTCATCCATTATGCCTACCAATTCCCAGGATGTCCAGAAATACTCCCGCTGGCTGTTATAGCATCTGATCTCAAGATATTTGTGTCGTCCCGGATATTCCATGCAGTAAGCCGCCGCCTTGATACACTGAATTGCATATACCCGATCGGTAATAAGATCCAGTGAATGGTATAGCATTTCATCTTCTTCGTACCCAAAATGATCCAGCACGGCATTGTTTACATAGATAAAACGCCCTTCTAAATCAGTCCGTATTGTATAATGCGTTTGAGAATCGGTAATTGAAAGCAATCGCTGTTCCCGTTGCCGTAGTTTTTTTTCAATGGTTTTTTTATCGGTAATATCAAAGATACTGGCCAAAGCACCCTGATATTCCTCAGTTTCGGAAAATAGCGGAGCGACATGAATGGAGAGCCACCGAACACCTTCCTCAAAGGCGATACCGACTTCGAGATCTTTGATGGTTTTCCTGGATACAGACAAAGAAGAGAATAGCATCTGATCCGTTACAAACGGATTGCCGCAAGAGTCAATCATATTCCATCGGCTGCTTAAAAAGCATCGCCCAATGAGATACTCAGGAGCCTCTCTGAGTAATTCGCATGCTACCGGGTTTACCTGCTCCATTCTCCCCTCTTTACCAACAAAGATTGTGGCAGTGGGCAAACTGTTGAGAATATTGGACGAGCCATAAGCCGATACATCAAAATTATGATATATAAACATGCGTAAATGGGAGCTATCGTACGATTATCTCAATATTACAAAGTAATTAATGCTGCGGGAGAACGATTTATAGGAAAAGCTGTCACAGGTAATATTTGAAGAAAGGTTCGCTTCTAAAGTATAAGTGTTAATGACTAACCGATATTTGGGTTTGTACGTGAAAGGTGCTTTTTAGTGAAAAGTGTAGAAAAAAAACGAAGCGTTATAGCATGGGCTAACCAAAAGGGAACCGCCACTTGCCCGGAATAGTAGGATAGCGTAAACCTTCTTTTAGATATTGCATGTATTGTTTACGCGAAATTTCTTCAGCACCAAAGCGTTCGAGGTGAGGGGTATGGACCTGAGCATCTACCAGAATGAGACCCTGCTGCTGGAGGTCTTGTACTTTTGTGATGAAAGCTACCTTAGAAGCATTACTTACGATGGAGAACATTGATTCGCCAAAAAACACTTGCCCCAGCGAGATACCGTATAGTCCACCCACCAATTTGCCATCCTGCCAGGCCTCTACCGAATGGGCACATCCCCGCTCGTGGAGATGACAGTAAGCCTCCAGCATTTCTTCGGTAATCCAGGTGCCGGGTTGGTCGGGGCGTTTGGCCTGCTGACAGTGCCGGATGACTTGCCGGAACGCCGTATCGTAAGTAACCGTGAACCTTTTCTGGTTAAGTACGGGACGAAGGCTGCGCGGCACGTGTAGTTTCTCAGGAAATAACACAAAACGCGGATCAGGTGCGTGCCAGATAATGGGTTGGTCTTTCTCATACCAGGGAAAAATACCGGATCGATAGGCTAACAGTAATCGTTCGGGAGAAAGGTCACCCCCCAGGGCTAATCCACCCCAGTCTTCGGCATGGTCTACCGGAGGGAAAATCAGTTCCTGCGTGAGCCAATAGAGCATTAAACAGCAGAGGTTTCACCAATCAGTCGTTGGAAAGTGGTCAGGGCCTTACCGGATTCCAGCGACTCACGGGCCAGATCGATGCTCTCTTTCAGCGAAAGCTCAGGTTTACCGCAGTGAATGGCCATCCCGGCGTTGGCTAAAACCACTTCTTGCTGAGCCAGCGTCCCTTTTCCATTTAGGATAGCTAAAAAGGTTTGGGCCGCATCCTCTACGGTTTCGCCTCCATAAAGTGCTTCCGGGGTATGGGTTTGAAAACCCAGGTCTTCCGGGTTAAGTAAATATTCTCCGGCATTGGTAATCATGCGGAAAGGACCAGTGAGCGAAATCTCGTCGTAGCCATCCAGCGAATGTAAGATGACAAACTGTTTGTCGGTTTGTTGGAAAAGGTAGGCATACAGTCGCGCCAGTTCCAGGCTAAACACTCCCACCAGTTGCTTTTGGGGAAATGAAGGGTTTACCATCGGGCCCAGCATATTGAAAAACGTTTTCATGCCCAATTCTCGACGTACCGGAGCCACATTCTTCATGGCCGGATGAAACAGCGGAGCATGCAAAAAACAAATACCCGCCTGGTCTAAGCTTTGGGTAAGTTTCTCAGCATCGTTGGTAAATTCATAGCCAAAGTGAGCCAGTAGGTTGGAAGAACCACATACTGAGGACACGCCATTGTTACCGTGCTTGGCCACATTCTGACCAGCCCCTGCCACGACAAAAGAGGCCGTGGTAGAAATGTTAAAGGTATCTTTTCCATCACCGCCCGTACCACAGAGGTCAATGGCATCGTATTTGGCAATGTTCAGCGGGACACATAGTTCCAGCATGGCTTCCCGGAAGCCTTCCAGTTCTTCCACGGTAATGCTGCGCATCAGAAATACGGTCAGGAAGGCAGCCATCTGGCTCTGGTTAAACTCGCCCTGCGTTAACCGCACCAGAATATCTTTCGCCGTTTCTTTGTCTAATGATTTATACTCGATCAGGTCGTTTAGTATCTTTTTCATAAAGTTGTAATCAATCCGATAAATTAGCAATCAATCATTAAAGGGACAACCAATTCTGAATGATCTGTTTTCCGTGCTCGGTCAGAATGGATTCGGGGTGAAATTGCAGGCCGTGTACATCGTAGGTTTGGTGACGAAGCCCCATAATTTCGCCCTTGATGTCGCGAGCGGTTACCCGTAGGTTACCGTTGAGTGATTGTGCTTTTACCGCCCAACTGTGGTAGCGGCACACACCGAAGGAGGAAGGGAGGCCAGTGAACAGGCGTTCTTCTTCATCTTCCAAATATACCGTATCAGCGTAGCCATGCAGTACCAGTGGCATGTTGTACAGCGCTGAACCGAAGGCCTCAGCAATGCCCTGATGCCCCAGACAGATACCCAGCATACTTTTCGTAGGCGCATAGGTGCGGATTAGTTCCTGCATGATTCCTGCTTCGGAAGGAACACCCGGGCCGGGAGAAAGTAGAATTTTATCGTATTGGTCTACTTCCGCCACCGCAATTTTATCGTTCCTTATCACGTCCATCTGCTCGCCCACTTCCAGTTCACGAAGAATATGAACCAGGTTGTAAGTGAACGAATCGTAATTATCTAAGACTAGTATTTTCATATTTAATGACCAATTACAAATGTATAATTGAAAATTGTTAAACCCGAGATTGAAGGTGTTTTATGAATCCTGAACAACTAATAATCTGCGACCTGAAATCGGTAACGCAACGCAAATTTGTAACCCTCAACTCCCAATCTTCTCCGCCTCTTCCAGTGCTTTGCGCAATGCTCCCAGTTTGTTATTCACTTCCTGTAGTTCTTTTTCAATTTCGGATTTTGCCACAATACCTGCTCCGGCCTGGTAGTACAGGGTATTATCCTGGCTCAGGAACGAACGAATCATAATAGCATGGTTGAAATCTCCATTAAACCCCAAAAAGCCCAGTGCGCCGCCATAATATCCGCGTTGCGTACTTTCGTAGCGATGGATTAGCTGCATGGCCATGTGCTTGGGCGCACCGGAGAGCGTGCCTGCGGGAAAAGTATCGGCTACCACGCGGATCGGGGAGATGTCGCCCGACAGCGTGCCAGTTACTTTAGAAACGAGATGAATGACATGAGAGAAGTATTGTACTTCTTTGAAAGTTTCTACCGTAACATTATCACCGTTCCGGCTCAAATCATTGCGGGCCAGGTCGACCAGCATCACGTGTTCGGAATTTTCTTTGGGGTCATCCATCAGCTTGCGGGCCAGTCCGGCATCGGCTTCATCATTGCCTGTCCGGCGGAAGGTGCCGGCAATGGGGTAGATGCTGGCGGTTTCCCCTTTGATTACAATCTGAGCCTCAGGGGAGGAACCGAATAGCTTGTAATTTCCGTAATCAAAGTAGAATAGGTAGGGGGATGGGTTGATGGAGCGGAGGGTACGGTACACATTAAACTCATCTCCCTTAAACGAAGTCTGGAAACGGCGAGACAGTACAATCTGGAAAACATCACCCCGGAAACAGTGCTCCCGGCCTTTTTGGATGATGTCTAAGAACTCTTCATCTGTATAATTGCTGCTTTCAGTTTCATTGCGTTTAAAGTGGTAGCTCGGTATATTTTTGTTGTTGATCAGCGAAATCAAATTCGGCAGTTCACTCTTTTCTTCCTGTTCTGCATACTGGTGCTCAAACGCATACAGTTCATTGCGAAAGTGGTCTACCACAATCACGTAGCGGTATACGGCGTAGTGTATTTCCGGAATATTGTACTGGGATTTTTCAGCAGAAGATAGGTCAATGTCCTCAAAGTACTGCACCGCATCGTAGGCCATGTAGCCGAATAATCCGTTGGTGGTGAATCGATAGTCATCATTTTCACTGCGGAAACGCCCGGCAAATGTGGTTAGCATCTCCACGGCATCCTGCGGCTTTTCCAACGAAATTGTTTGCTGGCTTCCATCCGGGAAAGACTGCGTTACTTCGCCCTGATGCACCGAAAAGGAGGCGATGGGCTGGCAACAGATGAATGAAAAGCTATTGTCGCTGCTATGGTAGTCTGAGCTTTCCAGCAGAATGGGATTTTCGTAGCGGTCGCGGATTTTCAGGTAAATGCTGACGGGAGTCACCGTATCCGCTAACAAACGCTCAACGTGAGTGGTAAGCGCAAAAACGTCGGAGGTGCTTGTTGTAATCATTTTTTAACGGTTAGGGGTTATAACAAAAAAAGCCTACTGCGTAAACAGTAGGCTGGTATATAAATGATGGTTTAGACCATACGTTACCTCATGTTCACGCAAAGAAATCGGTTTGCGCGCCACCACCATGAAGTTACTGTATAAGTCTTGTAATTGCTCATTGTAACAGCAAATATAGAATGCTGCGAGGATTATTCAAATAGAACCGTAAATTTATCCTGTTATCTTCACGCGGGAAGATGTTGAATAGAACGCTTACTTTTCAAGTATGGAAACGCTAGCCGAACAATACCAGCAAGTCAGTAAACAGAAAAGCCGTATCCAGCGGTATAATAAAATGCTTAAGCAGGGGCTCATCTTTAGCGGATGCCTTATTCTGCTGTTAATTGGTTATCTGATCTTTATCGAATACTTTACTCCGCTGTTCGGGCGCTGGCCTGAGGTGCAAAAATCTTTACATTCCGCTCAGGAAGAAAACCGCTATCTGCAAAAGCAAATGGATAGCCTGCACCGGGTAAATGACCTGCTACTGGAACTTTCACCTTACTATACCGGCGTGTTTTATGAAGTACAGATCGGAGCATTTGAGCATTTTGATCTAGCTGATTACCAGGAAGATATGGTGAAGATGAATATTGATTACAATGGCCCGCTGGATCAGTATACCTTGGGTAAGTTTAGGAACCTGGAAAAGGCCGTAGCCTTTCAGAAGGATATTCAGCAAATGGGCATTAAAGATGCTTTTGTCATTGCCAAAGTAGACGGTGAACGAGTGACGGTGAAAGAAGCACTACAGGAAGCAAAGCGGCTGGAGCAGGGGCGAAAAGAAGATTTGAAAAAAAACCCAACTTGAGTCATGCATGGTTTACTAAATCCCGGAATAAACAGGATTTGAGCTGTTACGCCATCGCAACCCTCCACTGTTAACATCTGACTTACGCCAGATGCCCTGAATTAAATCCAGGGTGAGGCCCGGTTTTGAAAGCAAACTTCGCTCGGTAATGGTCTAAGTGTTGGATTTAGAAAACGAAAGTAGACCCAAGCGGGTAATCTTCAATATGCTAAAGAACGTGCGCCCTATGGCGCTTTTCTTGTGAATTCTTATCAGCGAATATACTACAAACCTCAGAAAGACTAAAATGATTCCACCTCAGATTCCCGAGTTTTTCTTACATGCTTATAAATACCCACAGAACCCCGGTGATTCAGGAAATACCCCTAGGATTTCTTCGTTCTCTGTCTAATTTTGCGTTATTTAAAAGGATAGCTATCAATTTTCATGGATAAGATTCGTGCGTTTTTACGCCAATTTTTTTCGGACATACAACAACGTTGGTTTCATCTTACATCTCAACAGCGGATTTGGGCCGCGTCCATCGCCGCAGGATCGGTTTTTATCCTGGTGGCACTCATGATTTACCTTTCATCAGATGATTTTTCGGGAGGCGAAACTACTGACCCGGCCTATCAGGCTTATATTTCATCCTACAGTTCAGGCGTACTTTCAGTAGCGTCGCCCGTGCGTATTCGGTTGGCCTACCCCGTGGCCGATAGTGCGCAGGTAGGGCAGTTGACTGACGAAAGACTGTTCCGTTTCAATCCTTCAGTAGATGGCGAATCTTATTGGGTAGATCGTAGCACCATTGAATTTTTACCGGAAGAGCCGCTGCTAGCCGGACAACGCTATCAGGTGAAATTTGACCTGGAAGAAGTTATTGAAGTGCCCGACGCTTACGAATCATTTGACTTTGCCTTTCAGACCATTCGGCAAAATTATTCGGTCGAACTTATTGGCCTGACTCCCGAAGCAGAAGGGGAATTTGTTAAACAACAACTACAGGGAACACTTCTTACTGCTGATGTGGCTGAATCTTCGGCAATTGAAGGCATGCTCACGGCCACGCAGGATGCACAGAATTTACCTGTTCAGTGGAGCCACTCGACCGATCAGCGCAGCCACACCTTTACCGTAGCAAACATTATCCGTCGGGAGAATGACGCGCAGGTGGCCTTACAAAGTACCGGTACTCCCCTGGCACTCGAAAAATCTCAGGCTTACGATGTGACAGTCCCGTCCCTGGAGACTTTTGAACTACTGACTTATCGAGTAGCCGAAGAACCGGAGCAGTACCTGGAGTTGCGGTTCTCCGATCCTCTGCAATCCGAACAGGAGCTGGAAGGGTTAATTCAACTGGGTCAAAATCCGGATGAGATACGATACGTCATTGAGAAGAACGTGATCCGGGCCTACCCGGCCAGCCGCCTGTCTGGTCCGGTCACCGTGGCGGTGAACGAGGGAATTCGCAATGCGCGGGGCGAATCATTTCCGGCTACGGTAGAGGTAGATGTAACGTTTGAGGCCGTTAAACCGGCGGTGCGCGTGATGAACGCGGGAGTAATTCTACCCACCACCGACGGAATGGTATTGCCCTTTGAAGCAGTCAATCTGAAAGCAGTAGATGTGACGGTGGTGCGCGTATTTGAAGAAAATGTGTCGCAGTTCTTTCAGGTCAATCAGTACGATGGTAAGCAGGAGGTGCGTCGTGTTGGACGGCCCGTGGTGCAGCAGGAGATTCCGCTGAATGGCTCGGGAGTGACGGATTTGGGTAAATGGAATCGTTTTACCCTGGATCTGGAAAAAATCATAGAAACCGAACCCGGAGCCTTATATCAGATCAACATTGGGTTCCGGCAGAAGCATGCATTGTATGCCTGTAATGCGGGAGATGCCGCTGCGTTGGAAAGTATTTCACCGGCTACCGATGATTGGGGCGATCCGGATAAGATGTACTGGGAAAGCTACGGCGATTATTACTATGCAACCAATTATAATTGGGAAGAACGAGACAACCCCTGTTCTCCTTCCTATTACGGAGGGCGACGTAGTGTACAGAAAAATTTGCTGGTTTCTAATCTGGGCTTGATTGCCAAAAAAGAAGAAGAACACCACTACCGAATCGGAGTGACTGATTTACAGACTACTCAGCCACAATCCGGGATTACGC
Source organism: Cyclobacteriaceae bacterium (assembly GCA_040222715.1). Taxonomy (GTDB): domain Bacteria; phylum Bacteroidota; class Bacteroidia; order Cytophagales; family Cyclobacteriaceae; genus Tunicatimonas. The sequence continues at coordinate 32,227 of JAVKCN010000070.1, forward strand.
TCAAATTATATGACCTCCAACAACAGCTGATGGCCGAAGGAACCACCGATGGCGATGGATGGTGGGAGGTGGAAACTGAGAAAAGCCCATTTCTGGCCATTGCCGAAGACGGATCAGAGCGAAGCTATTTACGTCTGGATGATGGCAATGCCCTGTCTTTAAGTAACTTTGACGTCTCCGGGCAGTCGGTGGAGGAAGGTATCAAAGGCTTTTTGTACGGTGATCGGGGCGTGTGGCGTCCCGGTGACTCGCTGCACCTTAATTTTATCTTAGAAGACAAAGCTGGTCGCCTGCCCGAGCATCATCCGGTCATCTTCGAGTTGAGCAATCCGCAGGGGCAGGTAATACAGCGGATCGTCCGGACCGACGGGGTAGAAAACATCTATAACTTCAGTACGGCGACTTCTTCCGCAGCACCCACGGGAAACTGGACCGCGCAAGTGCAGGTAGGTGGTGCTACTTTTACCAAAGCAGTACGCATAGAAACCATCAAACCCAATCGGCTACGGGCCGACCTGGACTTTGGTAGCCAACGGCTGACTTCACGAAACCGCAAGGTAACCGCTGATCTTACCGTGGCCTGGTTAAACGGAGCTACGGCACGTAATCTGCGCGCTCAGTACGAACTGCTATTGACTCCCCGCACTACTACCTTTGATCAATATCCCAACTATAACTTCGATGACCCCGCTCAGACGTTTGAACGGGAACGACGCGAGGTGTTCGACGGTCGGGTTAACGACGAAGGAAATACCTCGTTTCAGGTAGATTTATCCACCGAGGGCCCGGTGCCTGGCACGCTGAATGCAACATTTAACGGAAAGGTATTTGAGGAAGGTGGAAATTTCAGTACCGATCAGATCACGCTGCCCTACTATCCCTATTCCTCGTATGTAGGCATTCGCGTGCCTGAAGGAGAAGGTTGGGGAGGGGCCTTAGCTACGGGAGAATCTCATCCCATCAGTCTGGCTGTGGTAAATCCTGACGGGGAAGCAGAAACCCGGGATGATTTGGAAATCAAGCTGTATAAACTGGACTGGCGCTGGTGGTGGGACCAATCTGACCGTTCATTGGCTCAGTATGTGAATGATACGTACCGTGATCCGGTGCAATCGGCAACCGTAGATGCGCAGAACGGAAAAGCGCAGTGGGACTTATCCGTTGAGGAGGATGGCTGGGGACGCTATCTGTTGCGGGTTTGCGATCCGGAATCCGGCCATTGCACCGGGCAGATCATCTACCTGGATTCTCCTTACGCCCAGGAGGATCAGAGCCGTTCAGAAGGAGCCACCATGCTGACGTTTTCGTCGGATAAAGATACCTATCAGGTGGGCGAAGAGGCTACGTTGTATTTACCGGGGCAAAGTGGTAATCGGGCGCTAATCAGCCTGGAAAATGGTAGCCGTATTCTCGAATCGCATTGGGTGACACTGGACGAAAACACTGAAAACGGTGAGGCCCGAACAGAATTTTCCTTCGAAGTGACCGAAGAAATGGTTCCTAATATATACGCCAATGTAACCCTGTTGCAACCCCACGAACAAACAACCAACGATTTGCCGATCCGGATGTACGGAGTGGTTAATCTGACCGTAGAAAATCCTGAAACCCATTTACAACCAGTCATTGCACTGCCGGATAAGCTGGCCCCTGAGGGCGAAATTACGTTGCGCATCTCCGAGGCCAACGAGCGTGAAATGGCCTACACCGTGGCTATTGTAGATGAGGGCTTGCTGGATATTACCAATTTCAATACCCCCGAACCGCACGCGTATTTTTATGCCCGGGAAGCCCTTGGCGTCAAAACCTGGGATGTGTACGATTACGTGATCGGAGCTTATGGCGGAGAACTGGAGCGCCTGCTGGCGGTGGGTGGTGATGAAGCCTTATCCAACACCGGAGATCGACAGGCAAACCGCTTCGAGCCAGTCGTAAAGTTTCTGGGGCCATTTTATCTGGATGATGATGAGGTGAACGAACACACCTTCAAAATGCCCAACTACGTGGGTTCGGTGCGGGTGATGGTGGTTGGAGCTTACCAGGGAGCTTATGGTAGTGCGGATACTACCGCTACTGTGAGCCAGCCGCTGATGGTGCTGGGCACGCTACCTCGCGTGCTGGGCCCGGGAGAGGAAGTACAGTTGCCTGTGAACGTATTTGCCATGGATAATTCGGTGAAAGACGTGCGAGTGAGTGTCAATACCAATAACCTGATCTCCAGTCAGGGAACCCGAAGCGAGGATATGTTTTTCCCTACTCCCGGAGATAAAGTGATTGATTTTGCGCTGAGGACAACCGATCAGGTGGGTATCGGGGAAGTACAGATTGATGCCGCGGCCGGTCCTAACCGCACCAATTACCAGATTGCATTGGATGTAAGAAACCCCAACCCGCCCGTTACCCGGGCCATCAGCAGTTTGGTGAAACCAGGCGATACCTGGAATACCTCTTTTGAAGCGGTGGGTATGGCAGGTACCAATCAGGCTGCACTGGAAGTGTCCAGTATTCCCCCCCTCAATTTAAGTAAACGACTGACATATCTGATGCAGTATCCGCACGGCTGTATTGAGCAGACCGTGTCCTCGGCATTTCCCCAGCTTTACCTGAGTGCGGTGGAAGAACTTACCGAAGAGGAACAGCAGCGTATTGAGCAGCATATTAAAGTCGGAATCGGGCAGTTAAATACCTTTCTTACCAACGAAGGAGCCTTTGCCTACTGGCCGGGTAGCCAGGATGCTGACGAGTGGAGTACCAGCTACGCCGGACATTTTCTGCTGGAAGCGCAGCGACTGGGCTATTCGGTGCCCAGTGGCCTGCTTCGCGCCTGGACAGGCTATCAACAACGACGAGCTACCCAGTGGGGCGCTGGTTCTGGTTATGCTCGGGAAGATCTGATTCAGGCCTACCGACTCTACACCCTGGCATTGGCGGGAGAAGCTGCCCAGGGAGCCATGAACCGCCTACGTGAGAAAGGTAACCTCTCTTTACCGGCCAAATGGAGGCTTGCCGCTGCCTATGCTCTGATTGAACAACCGGAAGTGGCCGAACAAATGATTCGGGGACTGGATAATAATATATCCGATTATCAGGAAACCTACGGCACATTTGGCTCAGCCTACCGTGACGAAGCGATGATTCTGGAAACACTGACCCTCCTCGAGCAACCGGAACAAGGGCTGCGCTTGTACGAGCGGTTATCGGGTGCTTTAAGCAATGAATCGGTTTGGATGAGTACCCAGACGACGGCGTTTTGTCTGGTGGCCGCTACCCAGTACGCACAGACGGTGGCAACCGAGGAAGAGATTCAGTTTTCCTATCAGATAGGCGGAGGAGTACCTCAGGGTGAGGTTCGTTCGGAAATGTCGCTGGTTCAACGCGCCCTGGAAGTGGAGGAAGGAAGTCGCTATACTGCCCAGGTGACAAATCAGAGTCAGGGAGATCTTTACGCCCGTATTGTGCTCAGGGGCACACCGCGCATCAGCGAGGAGGAGGCGCAGGAGAACGGGATAAGCATTCAGGTAAATTATAAAGGCATGAACGGCGAACCGGTAGCACCTGAAGACCTGTTGCAGGGTACTGATTTTTTGGCCGAAGTGACCGTGTACAATCCAGGTACCCAGGGAGATCTTCAGCAATTAGCCCTGACCCACATCATGCCTTCGGGGTGGGAGATTATTAACACCCGTTTGCAGGGGACAACGCAGTTCTATCAGCAGGATACATATGATTATCAGAATGTGCGGGATGACCGGGTATATACCTATTTTGATCTGCCAGCGAACCAAAGAAAGACCTTTACCGTTGTGCTGAACGCAGCGTATGCAGGTCGGTTTTACCAGCCTGGTATTGTCTGCGAGGCAATGTACGATCATACCATCAATGCCAGCACTGCTGGGGAGTGGGTTGAGGTGGGACAGCCGTAAAAACAAAAAAACCTGCGTCGTATTACGAGCAGGCTTTCCTAAAACTACCTAAACTATGAGAAACAATTCTACACTTCAGCAACCGCTGTGCGCATTACTGAAGACCAAACAAAGATGCGCTATACTACCTTAAATGTATAATCGTTTACTAGCTTTGCCTTACGGATGTAAGTATTTTGCTATCCCTTGTATTTTTATGGAATGATCTACCCCAAAGCCTGTTTTTTATGCCTATTTCTTTGCACTCCTGGAATGTAACTCCTGCTGAAGCGATAAAAATTCAGCAACATATCCGGGAAAAAGTACAGCTAGAACCATTGGACGATCCTATTCAATATGTCGCCGGAGCAGATATTTCTTTCGATCGGGGCTCTGATGTCTTTCATGCAGGCATTGTTGTGCTGGAGTTGCCTTCTCTGAAACTATGTGGGCATTCGCTGGTCACTACCCGTTCTACTTTCCCGTACGTACCGGGGTTGCTCTCGTTTCGGGAGATGCCGGCCTTGCTGGAAGCCTGGGAGCAGTTACCCATGCAACCGGATGTTGTAGTACTGGACGGGCATGGAATCGCTCATCCCCGAAGATTAGGGATTGCCTCGCACTTTGGAGTGTGGGTAGATAAGCCAACCATCGGCTGTGCCAAGAAGCTTTTGGTCGGTATGCATGAGTCATTATCACCAGAGGCCGGATCGCATGCGCTTATCTACGATAACCAGGAAATTATTGGCATCGCATTTCGCTCCCGCGACAACGTGAAGCCTATCTATGTTTCTCCCGGCCATCTTACTGATCTGGAAAGTGCCTTATCCGTTGTCAGTTCCTGTCTTACCCGCTATCGACTTCCGGAAGTGACTCGTCATGCGCATCAGTTGGTGAACCAGTTACGTCGGGGTGAGGTGGAGCCAGGAGTGCATTTTTACGAAAAAGTCTGATTTTTAGCGTTCTTCTCTGATTATTGGGAGTGAACTATTATTTTCACTCTTATGCCTAACACAACTACTATGAAAACACAACTGCACACCACCCGTCGTCATTTTATTAAGCAGAGTACTGCAGCGGCCGCCTTGGCATGCACTCCGGCTATCTGGAATAAGAACATTAGTCTGGTAGGACTTCGCCCGAAGGAAAAACTGGGAGTCGCCCTGGTAGGGTTGGGGTATTACAGTACCGATCTGCTGGCCCCCGCCTTGCAGGAAACGGAAAACTGCTACCTGGCCGGTATTGTCACCGGCACGCCCGAGAAGGAAAAAATATGGGCCGAAAAATACGGAATTGAGGATAAGAATATTTACAACTACGAGAACTTCGCCGATATCGCTAATAATGACGATATCGATATCATCTACGTGGTCCTTCCCAATTCCATGCACGCTGAATATGTCGTTCGGGCAGCAAATGTTGGAAAACACGTGCTGTGCGAAAAGCCAATGGCTTTGAATGTAGCGGAATGTGAATCAATGATTAAGGCTTGCAAAGACAATAAGCGAATGCTATCCATTGGGTACCGCATGCAATTTGAACCGCATACGCAGGAAATTATGCGAATGGGTCAGGAAAAAGTATTTGGATCGGTAAAGTTGGTCAGCGCGGGTGCGGGGTATCGTGAAAGCCGGGCTGACCACTGGAAGCTGGATAAAAAAATGGGAGGGGGAGCGATGATGGATATGGGAGTGTATGCGTTGCAGGCTGCTCGTTATGTGACCGGAGAAGAACCAATTTCCGTAACGGCGCAGTCCTTTACCACACGTCCGGAACTGTTTACCGAAGTGGATGAAACGACGATGTTTCAACTGGAATTTCCCAGTGGCGCGTTGGGGAACCTGCACACCAGTTTTGGTATGGGTATGAACTATCTGAACGTTACGGCAGAAAGTGGCTGGATGAAGCTGGCCCCCTTTTCTGCCTATCGGGGCATTGAGGGAGAGACCAAAAACGGGCCGCTTGAATTCCCGGATGTCTTTCAACAGGCAGTGCAACTGGATGAACAGGCGAAGAGTATCATGGAAAACAAACCCATGCGGGTACCCGGCGAAGAGGGCCTGAATGACATTCGCGTGGTAGAAGCCATATATAAAGCTATCAAGTCAGGTGATCAGGTGAAAGTTTAAAATTCAATTAACAATGTGCAGTGTACAATGGGCAATAGTACAGGCACTTTAATCATGTAAGAAATATCTAAGCAACTGTACATTACTCTCTGTACATTGCTCATTGAAAGAAGTTATGGGTAAATCCACGCAGTCAGTTTTTGTGAGCCAGTCAGTGGCTATTTTGGTAGATGGTAATAATATTGAAATCAGTTTGCATAACTTGTTCGGCAAGAACAACATTATGCTCAATTACGACACCCTGATTCCCCGCTTGCTGGGGGAGCGGGGGTTGAATCGTTTGATCTATTTTCGAGAGGGGAACAGTATTTCGTCCAAGCTGGAACAGCGGTTGCGGAAAAATTATCATGGTTCAGTGGTGCCCTGCTATAAAGGAGCCGATATTCCTTTAAGCATCAAAGCTACCCAATTGGCGCATAAAGTGGATGCGATCATTATTCTTTCAGGCGATGCCGATTACGTGGAGTTGATCCGACACCTTAGGTCGGAGGGAGTGAGAGTGGAAATAGCTGCCGTAGAGCAGACCACCGCAGCGGTATTACTGGAAGAGGCCGACTACTTTACGCCCATCACCAAAGAGGACTGCTTCGAGTACCCGGGGCTGGGGTAGCCCGGAAATGCAGTAAATCGCTATCCAGCTTCTACCTGATCGGCATCGGGAAAGTTCATGGCCATGACCAGTTTTCCTACAGTGTGCCCGGTTTCCATGCGTTGATGGGCTTCAACCAGTTCTTTCTCCGAAGCATTATAAACCTTTTCAATCACCGGTTTAAGCATGCCGGCTTCGGCAAACTGTGTCAGTTGATACAAGTCTTCTTTGCTCGGTTTTACCATGACGATCTTGCTCTTTTTGCTGACAAGCGCAGTAGATCCGGTGTGCAACATGTTTTTAAAGGATGGTGTAGTCGTAACATAGACTCCTTTTTTCGTGAGAATGGACTTACATTCGGAGAATGAGCGATTCCCAACAGCATCAAATACTATGTCGTAGAAGTAGGGTAGTTGGGTAAAATCCTGGGTATGGTAATCGATGACTTCATCAGCTCCCAGCCCACGCACAAAATCTATGTTTTTGGCACTGCATACTCCGGTTACCCGGGCTCCGGCCGCTTTGGCAATTTGCACCGCGAAAGTACCCACTCCCCCCGACGCTCCGTTAATCAGCACCTGACTGCCACGGTACACCTTGCTCTTTTGGCGAAGTGCCTGCCAGGCGGTGAGCCCGGCTGTAGGAAAAACGGCGGCTTCTTCAAATGATAAGTTCTTTGGTTTTTTGGCCACGTACTTGGCTTTCACCGTAACATACTCTCCATAACCACCCCACTGAGGAGAAGGTAAAAGCGCGTACACTTCGTCGTTTGGTTGCAGCTCAGTTACTTCACTGCCCACCCCACTGATAATCCCGGCAATATCTACCCCCAATATTTTGGGAAATTGAAATTGTATTACATTTTTCAGATCTCCCCGCCGGACTTTATAATCCATAGGGTTAAGCCCGGAGGCTACGACCTTGATAAGAACTTCTTTTGCGCCAATGAGTGGCGTGCTGAGTTTGGTCGCCTGGATTACCTCCGGAGAACCATATTGTGTAATGATAAAAGCATTCATATCAGTGTAACCCATATTGGAAGCAAAGGTTAGAAGCAAGGTAAATCAGCTGGGTTTATGGCTATTATACCTCACTGGAAATGTCTGATTGTGGAAAGATAGCCCCATATTTATCGCAAATACCGTCTCAACATCTTAAAAATGAGATTTGCACTAAGTTTGCCGTATCCAGATGAAGATTACCAAGAAACACTATATGAAAACCTGGATCGGATTGTTTTTAGCCTTACTCGGATTAAGTATGGGACTTGTTAGCACGGTGTTTACCAATATCACCATGGCCGACCCTGAGCGAGCCAGCTTTTTCGGAATAGATATTACCGGAGTGGCTGCTAACAGTCCATCTATTGTGGGGCTTTCTTTATTAATTCTTATTGCCAGTTTTTGTATTATTTTTTCATCGAAAAAGAAACTACACAATCAGTAATGCGGATACTTAATGCTCTAATTCTTATGAAGAATATCAAAAATCAGCAGCAGGAAGCGGAAAGGTTGATTCAGGAAAGCAAAGAGCAAAATCAACGTATTAAAGATCAAATCAAGCAAAGCCAAAATAAAGTTGACCAATCCAAAGAAGTTATTAAAATTCCTGAACAGCTTACCAGGAAAAGTCTATAACAATACCCAGGGTTGGAAGCGTGGCGCTGTTATCGGCTTCTTCTACTTCCATCAACTGACGAGGTTCTGCCACCTGTCCGGCATCATTACGCAGTAGTACATACGATGGCGGCTGAGGCTGATCACTTCCCAGTAGGTTCTGAATCTCAAAGAACAGGTTAAATGTCCATCCGGTAAAATTCCATTTCTTATCTACCCGTATATCCGTCTGATTATATGGTCCTAAACGTACATCGCCCAGTTGGTCGTAATCCAGCACAATGGTCGGATACGTATCGGTGGTGGTGGCCTGATTAACCGGAGCATACGGTGCTCCACCCAAGTAGCGAATCCGTAAGCCGATTTCCCAGTTTCGGGGTAATTTATATCCTCCGGTAAATGTAAGCAGGTGCCGATTGTCCCAGCGGGAAGGAAGATAATTGCTGCGGTCCTGGCCAGTAAATTCACTGCGGTAAAGCGTGTAGGCCAGAATACCGTAGAAGTTACGTGTGAACTTTTGTTGCAGCAAAAACTCAACTCCATAGGCTCGTCCCAGTCCATTTGTGGTAATATCTTCGTTGCCCAGCACCTCAAAATCACCACCCAGGTTGGCCAATGATACGCCTTCGCGAACTGATACCGGATAGTGCGTATAGCGTTTGTAAAAACCTTCTGCCGTAATACGGGTAGAGCGGCGGGGCAGAAACTCTATGCCGGCCACATAGTGGTCACTTCGGGTATAATCTCCATTCTGGTTTGCGAATTCTCCGTTCTGGTCCTGAAAGCCCAATACGGTATAGGGCAGTATCTTGTAGTAGCGCCCCAGCGAAGTGTTGATCGTCCAGCGGGGAGCAAATTGGTAGGCCAGTGAGAATCGGGGAGAAAAGGTGCGGAGCAGGTTCATGCCATTATCCGTAAAAGTATTGCCATCTACCCGCAGTCCGAAGGAGGGCGTAAGCTTATCCTTAAAAAAGGAGCGTGATACTTGCCCAAATAGGCCAAAGCGGTAAAAATCGAGCGCTGTGGTATAATCAATGGTATTTACGATGTCGGTGGTGGTGTTTTCATAACGGGAATACTGCGCCAGAAACCCGCTGCTGATCGTCCAGTCATTGACAAAGTTGGTAAGTTCAAAACGCAGTTTGTTTTCATCTTCTACTGATACATTGCGAAACAGCTCATCCGTTTCGTTCGCATTGTCTGCATATTGGCGAAAATCGTTGTTCAGGATATTACCACTGAGCGTGGCCCGGAAAAAACCGTTGCCCTCCCGGAAACGCTTACGCCAGCTTAGTCCCACAGTGCTGGTCCATTGCTTGATGACCGGTACCTGATCCAGAATAGCCTGCTGCTCCTGGGTGGCTTTTTCGGGCGGATTGATCTGAAAATCATCCAGCGAGCCAATGCCTATCAGACTGATCTCATTTCGGTCATCAATCTTATGGTTAATTTTATACTGATAATCCCAGTAGTCGGGCAGGAAGGGCAGGTCAATAAGTTGAAACAGGAACTGAAGGTAGGAGCGCCGTACGGAAAAAATAAAAGTGGTGTTGGACAGCGAGTCTTCCTCAGGAAGCTGAAGCAAGGGCCCTTCCAGTGTGATGGCCGCCTCACTGGCACCCAGTCGGAAATTGAGCCGCCGCTCCTGCGGATTCCCAATGCGCTGGTCGAACTGAAGCACTCCCGATAGTACATTATCATACTGAGTCGGAAAAGAACTCGTGCTCAGCGTAACTCCCTCGATGAAAGATACATTCAGCAGCCCGACCGGCCCCCCGGCACTACCCTGGGTGGCAAAGTGGTTGATGTTGGGAATCTCCACTCCGTCCAGGTAATAGACATTCTCATTAGGCCCTCCTCCCCGGATGATGACATCATTGCGGAAGCCCACCGAGCCGGAGACTCCCGGCAGCGATTGCACCACTTTGGCAATATCGTTATTACCACCGGGGTAGGTAGCAATCTCTTCCTGCGAAAGCCGCTGAATGGAATTAGGCGTTTCCACCAGTTTCTCGAAAGGACTGGCCTCGACCACCACTTCGCTGAGCTCGTCTACCGACTCTTTCAGGGTAAAATTCAGGTTAGGGTTCCCGCCGGATCGCACCACCACATTGTAGCGAGTGGCGGACTGATACCCAATGTAGGAGGCCGTAACATTAAAGGAAGATGCCGGAATATCTCTGATCGTAAAGAACCCATTCACATCAGTGGTACTACCCTGATCAGAATCTTCCAGTCGGACGGTGACTCCGATGAGCGGTTCCTGGGTGCGGGCATCCCGGACAAACCCACTGAGCTCGCCGGTTCCCTGTGCCCACGAAAGCTGGGTCAGTGCCATGAATTCTATAATGAAAAAGAAGCAAGCAGTAGCAGTAGAGGTGTTCATAAACTTAGGAAAAACAGTAAGCTTAGCTATTAATCTCAGCGGAGTGGGAATTTGTTATGAACTTTTGTTGGTTCGGGAAAAGAAAAGTGAAAAAATACCTTATTCAGAAAATAAGTAGTCAGTCAAAATTAATTACAAAACGTTTACCTACGTTTCGGATAATGTGTTCCACTTGGTAGATGAGCTTATCCAAGCTTTGATAGGCCTCAAACGGTATCCAATCGTACTTAATGTTCCGCCACAGGATTTCTATCAAATTGAGCTCTGGACAGTAAGCAGGGATTCGTTTGATTGTGATAGCCTGCTGGGCCCATTGGCTTTCTTTAGCGCGGAAGGCCTGACTGTTATGAATAGGCGCGTTATCAATAATAACATAAGCAGGTAGCGCATAGGCTTTTTGTGCTCGTTGCCTAGCAAACTCATCCATGCAGGCGATGGCCGCTTGCGAATTGATACTGCCTTGAAAGCCATAGGCATGTAAGGTATTATCTCGGCGCATCATCCCCAGCACATTATAGCTGCCCCCTTTAGCGGCAGGCAGACTGATCGTTTGCCCCTTCTTTTGCCAAGCATAAGGCACACAGGGTGTTAAAGTAAATCCCGACTCATCGCAGAAGTACAATTCAATCAATTCTTTATCTTCTAACTCTTTTAGACTTTCTAGTTCTTGCTGAGCCATACGAAAGTCTTCTTCATTGCGTAAACGCTCCAACCCCTTACGAATACGCTTCCAGCGCAACCCCATAGCACGTAAGGTACGTTTTAACGTAGATTTGCTGAGCCGATAGCCAGTTTGTTCTTTGATCTCCCCCAAATGCTGGGCTACTCTTCGGGGGGCTTGCCCTACGATCTGTTCTACCTTGAGGGCTGCAGCCAAACTTAGTAAGGGCTTCCGGCCTCGCCCCACCTGATCATAAAGACCAACTAACCCGCTATTCAGCCAGCGATTTACCCAGTTGTAGATGCACTTTTGGCCGCGCAATACTATGCAGGACACTTCTGAAAAAGAGTAGCCTTGATCTAGCAGCAGCAACCCGTGGGCGCGTAAACGAGCTTGGTTGTTAGAGTGAAAACGATACATTTGTTCTATGGTCTGCCGTTCTAA
>JAVKCN010000071.1:0-11019 GCA_040222715.1 Cyclobacteriaceae bacterium
AAACCATAGAAATCACGGTACAATCGGCAAAGGAAACATTCTTCTATTGGATATATGAGTCCGGTAGAATACGAGCAACAGTGGAAAAAATCCACCGCTACTGCTGCTTAACTAATTGTCTACTAAAATAGGGGAAAACCAATCCAAATCAAGTAGCTGCCTAAGGTTGAAAGTGTCTAGGGCGCACTTAATAAGACGCGAATTATGGATTCAACTTAGAGCAACAGCATTATTTTGATATATACCTATCCTTACATTGTAAGCCCAGAGCTTACGCCTTTTGAAGTGAAAATGAATTCACTCACTTTAAAAGTTATAATCATGCCAACTCCCATTGAAATCTTGTTAGATCCTCTTTCCCTGATTGTCATTGCTATGTATGTAGGATTAATCATTTGGGAAGCTGTTTTTCCTGCCCGTAAACTTCCCTATATTAAGCATTGGAAGCTGAAAGGGCTTATCTCCTTTGGTATCTTTTTTTATTTGTCTTCATACCTGCCCCTACTCATTGACCCTATATTGGGAGCCTATCAACTGGTTGACTTATCAGGCACTGGTACCTGGGGCGGTACTTTGATCGGAATATTACTTTACGAGTTTGGTCTGTACCTTTGGCACCGGAGCATGCATAAGTCTAACATTCTCTGGAAAACATTTCATCAGATGCACCACAGTGCGGAGCGAACCGATACGTACGGAGCCTTTTTCTTCAGCCCGATGGACATGCTAGGATTTACTGTATTGGGCAGCCTATGCTTTGCCCTGCTTATTGGTCTTTCCCCCGAAGCCATTACCGGAGTGTTATTGATGACCAATTTCCTAGCGATCTTTCAGCATGCGAATATTAAAACTCCGCAGTGGCTAGGATATCTTGTGCAGCGGCCCGAAAGCCACGCTTACCATCATGCGAAAGGCATTCATCGGCATAATTATTCCGATCTTCCGGTATTTGATATCCTTTTTGGCACCTTCACTAATCCTAAAAGATACGAGCATGAGGCTGGGTTTTATCACGGGGCATCTGGAAAAATCAGCGACATGCTGCTATTCCGGGATGTCTCAGTACCCAGAGCAGTGACTCATCACCAAGATCGCGAGGCTGAGGAAAGTCGGGTAGTTCAACCGTAATAACATTTTAAAATAACAACATGACCACTATTGATAAAATTGATCAGGAACTGGCGTATGCCTTAGAAGAAAGCGAAGTTGCTTACTGGAGTAAATATTACCAGGTAAACGCGCCCATGAAAAGTTTCGCCAGCGTAATCGCCGGGGCTTTTGCCGGGGCCATACCCGAGCAGGATATTCTCAGCATGAACCGAGTCATAGGATTATGCATACGCCAGCCGGTAAAGCCGGCACATATCGATGACATCATCCGTTTTTATCGGCTAGCCGGTACCCGGCGGTTCTTTATTCAACTGAGCCCTTCTGCCCTACCGGATAATCTCCGGGAAAATTTACACAACAAGGGGTTCTGCTACCACAACAACTGGGTAAAGCTTTGGAGAAAAGCAAATCAGCCATTGCCTAAAGTAGAAACCGAACTGACAGTCGCCCGAATTGATCAGCAGCAGGCACCAACTTACGGAAGGCTCATCTTTAACAGCTTTGACTGGGAAGACCAGCGCCTGGTAAGTTGGCTGGCTTCTACGGTGGGCCGACCGGGATATCATCACTACCTGGCACTCCACCAGGGCCAACCCGTGGCTGCGGCCGCTCTCCACATTACCGGCCAATATGCTTCTATGGCCTTTGCGGGCACTTTGCCTGAATACCGGGGCAGAGGAGCGCAAGGGCTTCTGCTGAAAACCCGGATACTCGATGCGATAGAAGCCGGTTGCCAGTATATCATCTCGGAAACTGCGGAAGAAAAGCCCGGCCGATCGGTGGCTAGCTACCGTAATATGCGCCGCTTTGGCTTTGAAGAAGCCTATCTGCGAGAGAATTGGATCTACTATGTTTCATAAGCGCTCTAAGCCGAGCGCTTAATGAGTATCGCAAAAATTTTATTTCAATCCATTCATCATTTCTAACAAACAATTCAATTTCAAAATGAAAAAGTCAATTTCAATGCTGGCCATAGGGTTAGCCGCAACGTTTATGCTATCCTGCGAACAGGATGAAGAAGCCATTCAACCCATTAACGAAGATGCACAAACCAACGAAGCAGATTTTGTAGATGTAACCCTTGATCCGGCAACCGGTGAACCGGTCGCCACAAATACTGACCTATATCCATCGTCAGAGAGGAGTGGTAAAAGTGGGTCAGATTTTACCAATGCTCGATTAGGGGGTCAGATTTTTGAGGAGACAACCGTAAACTCAGGAACCGAACCTAATCATTCTTTAGAAATTTTCCACACTTTACCTCCCGGTTATGTGATGACCGGAATTGGGTTGAGGATACGCGACGGTATTGTTACGACCATGCAGGTTGAGGACCGATATATCAATATTGATGGCTCATTGGGCCCCCGTTTCAGAACAAAACACGGCATTGCCCCTAATCATTCACTGGAAGCATGGTTTGCCGCGCCGGAAGGATTTGTGATCACTGGCATTGGCGTCAGAGTGCGTAATGATAATGTGACTACACTGAGGGCTTACTTTCAAAGGATAGACCCTAACTCTAAACCTGAAAATGTCATATTGGAAGAACGAGTATTTGAGGCAAATGTAGGAACCGTTCCTAACCATTCGCTGGAAGTAGATTTTGATACCAGAAATCTTAAATCATACAAATCCCCCTTCTTCCGTAACCGAGCAGTGTATACCGGTATTGGATTTCGTTGTGATGATGACAATATTACCACCATGAAATCGCAGATAGGTTACCTGGTGTACGATGCTGCAAAGTAGTAAAGAAAAAATCAGGAGGCTTTCTTTATAGCAGTGCAAGGAAGCTTCCTGATGTTTGGTTATGTGAACTCCCCGTTGCCCAGACCTTCAGCCGGCAGCAGGATAGGGTATACTCTTGACTTAACCTTCGCTACTGTGCTGGGGTAAGCATGATGGCATAATTCCACTGCCCGTTGCCTATGACACCTATGCAAAACTGGGCACTCACGAAGAAGACAAGTATCTGCATGTATTTGAAACATCAGCACATTCGCCTAACTATGAGCAGCCTATGGAATTTGCCGATAAAGTCATCCGGTTTATTTCTATGTATGCCTATTAATCACTATCATCATGAAACACAGCAACAAAGAGATAAAAAGGAACGATAATGCTACCCGGATTTTTGATGACCGAAGCGTAGCTTCTGATTATAGAACGCTTGTTCCTATCTTACGTCCGGGACTAAGGGTATTGGATATAGGATGCGGCACGGGGGCCATATCGGCAGGAATTGCCGGTTATGTAGGTGCAAACGGATATGTGGTAGGGATTGATCGCACCGAAAAGTTCATTCAGCGTGGAAGGCACAGCTATGGGGCTGTACCGAACCTGGAATTGGTGCATGTAGATTTGTTTGATTACGAACCCGCAGAAATGTTTGACTTGATCGTGTCGGCCAGAACGCTGCAATGGCTTAGCAATCCAAAAGAAGCCCTTGAAAAAATGAAAGATCTACTTCTTCCTAATGGACAGGTTTCCATACTAGATTATAACCACACTGCCTTGGAATGGAGACCCGATCCTCCAACCAGCATGAGGAAGCTTTACCAGGCTTTTTTACAATGGAGGGCTGATGCAGGAATGAATAATAAAATTTCAGAAGATCTGGTAGGCTATTTTTCAGCCTTAGGGTTTCATTCCATTGAGGTATTGGACGCTGATGAAGTATACGTAAGGGGGCAGGATAATTTTATATCCAAATTAAGAATATGGTCTAAAGTAGCAGAGTTGACTCAAATTGTGGACGAGGGATATCTTGAAGAAGAGCACAGATTAACAGCCATCCAGGAATACAATCAATGGGTAGATACGGTGGCCGCATTGATGATCATGAAGCTTAAAGAAGTCCGGGCAAGTATATAGTTCATTTACTCAATAGAAAATCAACCCTAAATACTATTAAAGACCAGCAGAGAGTTATTGAAGTGCAGTACAAGCAATTTATCCCGAAAGGAAGATTTGGCGATCCCCGAGAATTTGCCGAAGCAGTCCTGTGGCTTTGCCAGGGTAGTAGTAAATATATTTCAGGACATACCCTGATCATGGATGGAGGAATGGGCAGCCGGTTCAGATAAGCCATGACATCCAAAAACACGGTGGTGAAGGCATTAGGCTTCTGAATGAGCAAAATTTCAAGTAGACAAAAGGTGTACACGGTAGCTTTCTAGTCATATTTTGGCTACATCCCGTTGATGGTTCTTTGAAGATCATGATTTAGTCAAGTATCTTTGTAAGCTCGAAAAACATCCTTCTAGCGGTGATATTTCATCTGAAAATACCACCTAAGACAAAAGGATACAGGAGCTCTCAAGATATGATCATGGAAAAACAACCCCTCAATAAGTCAATATGCCTGGCAATTTTGCCCTTTGAAAATTTCACTCCGCAAAATGAGCTCGCCTACTTTGCCCGGGGGTTTGTGGAAGACTTACTCACCGACCTCTCTCGGTTTCAGTCGCTGATGATTATCTCATCTCATTCTACCATCGATCAGCCTCATGCTGATCAAAAAACCACCTCCGACAAACTAGGGGCTGACTACTTGCTTAAAGGTAATTTCCGATACCGTCATGAGCAGGTGCGCGTGGTAGTGCAGTTGGTAGAAGCAGCTACCCACCATATCATCTGGGCTGAGCGTTACGATGCCCCCATGGAAACTATCTTTGAAATTCACGATGACATCATCGAAAGAGTAGTAGGTGCATTATCCGTGCAGATCGATCGAAATGTGCTTTCCCTGACCAAGCAAAAATCCATCACCCAACTGGAAGCCTACGACTGCTGGCTGAAAGGCGTAGAAGAAATGAAGCAGGCATCGGCCGAAAGCGACCAGAAAGCCAAGACCTATTTTCAGAAAGCCCTGGAGATTGATCCCCACTACGCCCGGGCCTACACGGGCATGTCACTGACTTACTTCAACAACTGGAGTTGCCAGCTATGGGATAAATGGCATACCAATGAGCAGGGAGCTTTTGAATACGCAACCAAAGCACTGGCCCTGGATGAGAATGACCATATATCGCAGATGGTGATGGGTAGAGTTTTGCTGTATCGTCAGGAGTTTGAGCAGGCCGAATACCATCTCAACCGAGCCTTAGCCATAAACCCCAATGACGCCGATAATCTGGTACAGCTTAGCATGTGTTTCTCCCAATTAGGAGACTCTTCCTTAGCTATAGTGTTGTTTAACAAAGCTCTGCGGCTTAATCCGTTTCATGAATCCTGGTATTATGCTTTTGGTATTTTACCGTACTGTATTGGGAGAAGACACCATGAGGGAATAGGATTTGGCTCCAAAGCACCGCTGCATATTGCCGTAGATTTATCAGCATTTATCGCCATTTGTTATGCTTACGCCAGAGACCAGCAGTCTGCTCTGCGGTATGTCAATAACTTTGTCAAGCTCTTTCAGGAGAAGATCAAGCACGGTGAACCTTGCCAGCCGGTGGAGGCCCTGGAGTGGATGTTGCAGGTGAACCCTTTCAAAAATCCGGAAGATGCTGCCTATCTTATCCAGGGAATTAAACTGGCTGGCCTCCAGGAGGCTAATCAAGCGAGAGTCAGAAGTTATGAGCCTGATGTTCTGCTCAGCAAGGGTTCTCATCCGTATATATTCCGAAAAGAAAGTGATCTGTGGGAAATATCATTCCTGGGACAGACGGTGATGCTCACTGAGATGAAAGGCTTTCATGACCTTCAGGGGCTCTTACTCCGACAAGGGGAAGAAATACACTGTAGCGAGCTGATGCAATCGGAAAGCATCTCGGAGGAAGATGTAGTATTTGATGAGAAAGCCAAAAACAGCTACAAAAAACGCATACAGGTTTTGCAGGAAGATTTGGCCGAAGCCGAATCCATGCATCACTATGAGCAGGCCGAAAAAATCACCTACGAACTGGATCAGCTCATCGAGCACCTGACCAAAGCTACCGGCATGGGCGGAAAGACCCGCAAGCTACACTCACCCGTAGAACGTTCTCGGGCGGCCGTCACGCTCAGAATACGCGGTGCCATCAAAAAAATCAGTCAGGCCCATCCCGATCTGGGCAAGCACCTTACTAATGCCGTCAGAACCGGCACTTTTTGCTCCTATCAGCCCGAGCAGGAAACGAACTGGGTGCTGTAAGTTTTTCTTCATAAATTTTTGCTTCAACAACTTACATCGTAAGTCCGCTCCTTACGCCTTATAGGGTGAAAGATGTCTTAAAAAAGATGTTTCTCTTTCACTAAAAAACCTATAAGATGAATTGGAAAATAATCACTACTGGCTTTACGATCTGGATTTCGTTGTTGGTAAGCATCCTCATGATAGGGCGCGCTTACAATCCCCCTTTAGAAGACCAGAATACCTCTCTCATAAAAGCTGAACTAGCTCAGCACCCGGAGCTGCCGACCGAAGAAGCCTTACTACAGGCTAATCCTCTATTACAAAGAGTCAAACACCTATTGGAAAGCAGGTCGATGATCTACTGCCGCATGCAGGATATGCTACGTAGCCCGACCACCCTCTATAGCCAGGAGATGGAACTCGAGCGCAAGAAATGCCAGGAGAATATCCAAAAGTTAACCCAGAAAATCACCACACTGCTCAGGCGGTGGGAAGCATACAATGAGCATCAAAGTCATTATTAACAAACCACAAATTAGTTTCTAACAAATCATGAAAATACATAAAACAGAAGAGCTATTACTGATAGATCAGGAAAGCATAACGCTCCCCGTCATCAACCCTATAAACCATTGTACAAGTCGTATTACAACAGAACGGAGGCCCCTGATGAAGCGGGCCAGATTTCGCCGCTTATTTGACCGGCATAAAGTTACCTGCTTCAACTACATGTAAAAAGATCAAAAACCATTCTGTATTCATAGTAAGCGGCAAGTATTGCCGCCCATTAATATCGTGTCTTTTTAAGAGGTTGTTTAAGTTTTGTTTTTGTAAGCGAAAAGGAGAGGTTTTGACTTCAGACAAGCGTATTTTTTAAAGAATAGCAGCGCTATTGTGCAAAAAATACGCGAAGATCAGAAGTTGAAAAATCCCTTTGCAGCTCAAAAGAAAAAGTTTAAACAACCTCTAAGCAATTTATAATTTCTAACAAATCAATTTCAAAAATGAAAAAGTTAATTTCAATGGTAGCCCTGGGGGTTGCCGCAGCGTTTATGTTTTCTTGTGAATCGGAAGACGAAGTAATGCAACCCATCAATGAAGGTTCACAACCCGGTGAAGCCGACCTTCCTCATTTTGACCAAAGTAATTCAACGGCCATCCCCTGGGATGAACTACCGGCAGAGTTAAAAGAAGCAACCCCGGTGGAAGTTGAGGAAAGTTTCAGCCCCGAAAATGCCAGAACAAGCGCGGTTGGGTTTTCTCATAGCATAGGAGTCTGGGGAGGAACCGGGGGGGGTGGTTTTCAGATCCTTCCTCTTAACCCGGACGATCAATTCTATGCCATCGGTATCCGAGCCGGAAGATACGTTGATCAGATCAAAGTTTGGTACCAAAGAAGTAACGGAACGATCTACTATCAGGGCTCAGCCGGTGGAAATGGCGGTAATTATTATATACAGTTCTTTGCACCGGATGAATACATCACCACCATCTTTGGACGCAGTGGACGTTTTCTAGATCGGATAGGTTTTGTTACTACCAAAAAGGCCTTCAACTACGGGGGAAATGGTGGTGAGTACTTTTATTCCAGTGTGTCTTCTAAACACAAAATCAACGGTATCTTTGGAAGATCAGGCAACTTGATTGATCAGATAGGGTGCTATGTTTTCTTCCGATAAGTGAAAGCCCCTTTTCGGGGATAAGTAATGAGGGTAGGTTGCAGAAACAGCAACCTGCTCTTACATAACCTATCATACTCCTTCCCCTCAAAAATCAGTATTGGATTTTTAAAAAAAATATATCATCACTGCTCCGCAGAGGGACACATCCGATGAACCTAAAAGATTCATATTCATCGCTAACCATTAAGCAATTTTTAAAACAACATTTAAAATGATGAAAGCCTCTACTTTATTTATTAGCACCTTACTGGTACTCGCTGGTATCATTTACGGATATCAGCATTGGTTTGCTATTGCTGAAATAGCCTTTGATAAGGAAGAGCAATTATACTATTCAGCTTCTCCACAGGGATTCAACGGTATGACCAACATTCCGCTGGATGTAGTGTCCCAGTGGGAAGCGTACGATGCAAAGCTTGCTCAACAGACTAATGCAGCGGGTGGTAGCCCAATCACAAAACTGGATAATGTCACTGAGATTGGCCCCTTCAACGTAGGAGGCCGCACCCGCGCATTGATGATTGATCAAAGCAACCCCTGCCGCTATTTTGTAGGAGGCATCACCGGCGGGCTGTGGATTAGTGAGGATTGCGGACAATCGTGGGAACCCGTAGATGATTTTGGTGCGACCCTGTCGGTTAGCAGTATCATTCAGGACCCTAGCAATCCGGACAAGATTTACTATGGTACGGGTGAATTCAGTAATACCTTTATTGGAAACGGTATCTACTACTCTCCAGACGGGGGCAATACTTTTCAGCAGTTGTTATCCAATAGTCAGTTGAGTTCAGAGTTTGTATTGGATATGGTGCATTCCAAAAGCGATGCCCAAACCTTCTTTGTCACGACTGACAAAGGAATATTCCGTGTTACCAATGCGGGCAGTGGATTGACATTCTCGCAAGTATTAACTACTTCTGGGGCGGTTACTGATATTGAAGATTTGGGAAGCGGCATCGTTATCGCCGGGTCAAATGAAGGGGTTGTGTACCGGTCGAATGATAATGGGGTCACTTTCCAATCGGTAACCAGCGGATTGCCCAACAGCGGCAGTAGAGTAGAACTGGCTTATGCACACAGTGAACCTGGTATTGTGTATGCAGTTATCGCTGCAACTGATAGTTTATTCGACGGCTTATATAAAAGTACCGACTTTGCCACATCATTTACCAAAATCTCGGATTTAACAGGTGACACTTTACTGGAAGGAGACGAACTAGATGATAAGGAGGAAACAGAAAGTAGGAGAAGACAGTTGGAATATGACCTCGAAATAGCTATTCATCCCGACGATCCGGAACGGATACTGCTTGGCTACGTGATCCTGCGCTACAGCCCTGACGGAGGTAATACGTGGCAGAAAGTTGAGCCCGGGCATCTTGATCAACATATCATTGTATTCCCTTCTCAGGGAGAACCGCAAGATCATTTTCTCCTAGGTAATGACGGAGGAGTGTATAAAAAATATTGGAGTGATTTGGAAGGTCCGCCCGTTGATCTTAATCATGGACTTAGAATTACCCAGATTTACAATGGATATTATTATCCCGAAGGTTCAGATTATCTGGTATTGGGAGGGGCCCAGGATAACGGCTCATTTAGAATTTCAACTAATTTTGAGGTAGATAAATTTGAAACCGGGGATGGTTCCTACGCCGCTATTTCACAATCAAATCCTGATATTGCTTTTTTAACAGGGCAAACCGGTTTGTTTAGTTTAAAAGATGCCAATCAGCCCAACTATGAGTTCAGTCAGATTAATATGATTGATGGTGCTTTGTTCAGGCCACCCGTGGTGATTGACCCTACCAATGACCGCAATATTTTCTATGCTTCTTTTGGGCGCATCTGGCAGTCAAGCGATCAGGGGATGACCTGGCGACCCATTACCAAACAGTATAGTGATCCTGCTAAAGGGCTTGCCGAGGGTTATGATATGGTAATAAGCCCCGATGGGAAGACGCTATATGCTTACTTGAACAGTGAACTGTACAAAGTACCAGTAAACAATACCCCTGGTAACGAACAAAAACTTATTCCCAAGAGCGGAAGTGCTTATTCCAAGGTGCGCATAGATCCTCATAACCCGGATGCGTTGTATACTATTTCAGGTAATCAGTTGTCATATATTACGAATATCAATACAAGCAATCTCAAAACCATCCAACTTTCGGACGAACTACCTGAAAACCTTCCTATATATGATGTAGCGGTGGACCCACTTAATGCTTCAAACATCTTTGTAAGTACGTATTATGGGCTGTATTTTACCCAGGATAACGGACAACACTGGTCTAAAGATGAAAGTATTCCTAATGTACCTTGCACGCATCTGGAAATCAGGCCTACCGACCGCAAGCTGTTTGTATTTACCTTTGGCAGGGGAATCTGGATGGCAGACATAAACACTCATACATATTTTCCCTATAGTACCAGCTTTGAAAGCCAGAATATCGGCCCTGAATGGAGCAAATCTCTTGGATTCAACAGTGTTATTCGGCATGAGCAGAATGAGGGAGGGCTTCATCAGAATAAACGGGTAATTCTGGACAGAAAAGATGAAAATTTTACTTCGGCAACTAAGCATAGTTTACCATTAGACTTTTCAACTGCCCATCCTGATTCTACGGAAGAATTGTTATTAACTTTCTTATATACCAGTCAAAACAATCATCAAAACACCAATGTGAGTCTTTTAGAGGAAGGAGGTAGCAATTTTCTTAAAATTTTGCATGACTTACGGCCTACGGTTTCCAGTGGGGAAAACGAAAGATATACCGGAGTACCGGTCACTGTGAATCTTTCTAAAATCGCAGAAAAGTATAATTTCTCATTAAGTGGAGAATCAATCATCCAATTCAATCATCGAGCCGATGCAGACTCAACAAGTCATGGCAGTATATCATATGATATGATCCGTCTCTATTCTCAGAAACTTGCAAGGGAAACTGTACCCTATGTTCTAGATTTTAATCAATAGAATTCCCCGAGGCTCTGCCTCGGGTGTTGCGTGAGGATATTTACATTTGTGGGTATGAGCGAACATATTCACAAGAGTCACAATAAAAGCTTGCTTTTGTATCATTTTGTTTGTCCTATCAAATA
>JAVKCN010000072.1:0-59892 GCA_040222715.1 Cyclobacteriaceae bacterium
GTTAGCTTTGTTGTCGTCAAGATTTGCATATTCTTTGTTTTGTACAATGAGTATTTTACACACTTGCAAATCTTGACTTTTTTTGACTGTTAAGCAATATAACCCTCTATCTATCAGCTATTTCCTGAATAATTGACGTTATTATAATAAGCTCTCAAATCTAGTGTACGAGCTATTACGCTTATTTTTAGCCAAGACAGCAAACTGCTGTCCTTGAATTTTTCTCGTCAAGTCTCCACAAACGCGGCAAGGCAAGCCAGCGATCAGCTAGTGGGTATATAGAGCATCATTTTTTCATAAGTATAAGACACAGTAAAATCAGCGGTTACTGCTTCAATAACAGAGAACCTTTCGTAAGTTGAGTGAGTAACGAGAATAACTGGCTATGAAGAGATAATATATTTTATTGATAATGTTATAATAAATTTGTAGTTTAAACTGATTTCGTGCAATGGCAAGAAGACACAGTGCATAAATCTCTATAATAAAGATTATTACGGCCACCGCCTTTAGGTTCGTAGGCGATATTCTGATTTCCTCAGAGTTATGAACACCGGTCGCTCGTAGAGGATTCTAAATAGGGCAGGGACCTAGACAGGCAATGACATTTGACTCAATTTATCAGACTAATAAACTAACCGTAATAAAGTCTATTAGAAAGTGATACTATCGCGAGTTGGAAAGGCTGAAGGTTTATGTATGAGAGGAGCTCTGACTTTATGGTTGAGTGAGAGTTCATACAGAAAGTAGCAAGATATTGATCCAGACAAGAAAGTAATAGGTAAGAAACTCTATCCAGAGATCATCGTCAAGATATCTTTGACCATAAGTAAAGCATATTGATGCCTTCGCGATAAATCAGTGGGAATTTATAGAGGGTGTATTTTCATTAACGAGTCTTTGTGAATTAGCTATACCAGATTATTTTCACATGAAGTCGAAAAGGTGGTAGCATAACGATCAAAGTAAGCCACCGGCCCAATCAACATCTTGTAGTGCTGCTGACAATACAGGACTCAAAGTATCGGTGGTGGGACTCGGATCGACAAAGCAATGGAAAAAAGAAATAGGCTATTACAAAAGGAGTTTAGCAGAAGTGACCCTGTTCTGCCATAACGCTATTATTGGTAATAGTTTATTAGCCTTAAGGCTTAAAAAAAACCAAGTCAATGGGGTGAAAATTGGGTGCCATATTCTTAACGTTTTCACAGGTTGTGGTATGCCCCAGTCAGTCAAAGTAAATTAAAGAAATATCTTCCCCTGAAATGGAAGGCTCTCGTTACAACAAAGTCATTTAAAACTGTAACATTAAATATATAATGGGAAAATCAATTTATATAGTTGGGTGCCCTCGTTCAGGGACTAAGTTTTTAGCAAACACCCTTAATAGTCATTCTGATATATGGATTACTGGCGAGTTAAACTTTTTTAAGTCAATTGTACACGAAAGTGTTATAGGCAATACAAAGCATTTATATCCATTTAAATCTAAGGAAGAGGTCGATAATCTCTTTGAGATTCTTGAAGAGAAATTCCAAGAAAGAGACTATTGGCAAGTGGAGTACATAAATTTTGAAAAGCTGAAAAATCGCTTTGCTGCTACCAATCGAAGTTACAAAGCCCTGTACACGCTACTAATGCAAGAGCGAGCAGAAGCCCATGGTAAATCTATTTATGGAGAAAAAACCCCTTCTAACCTCTACCAGCTAGAAAAACTAACCGATTGGTTTCCCAAAGGAAAAGTTTTGCATATTATCAGAGATCCGCGAGCGGTATTTGTCTCTCAGATTAATAAGAAGAATAAACCTAATTACCCCCTACAAAAAGATAATCCATTATATAAATTAGGAATTTTTTTCTATGTCTGGACTGGATGGCTGCAAGCTATTTTTATCCATGCAGGAGCTAAAAGAAAACATCCGGAAAATTATAAATTGGTTAAATACAACGATTTACTTTCTAATCGAGAAGGATGTATAAAAGAAATTTGCCAATTTCTCGATGTTAAATACGAAAGTACCATGCTAAATTGCCGTAAAACTGACTCTAGTTTTAAAGAAAGAGATCCAAATTATGATCCTATCAGCGGATGGAAAAAATATATTCCAAGATCATATAAGACGGCATTTGAAGTGTCATTTGGAAAATTGATTGAACGGTTTTGCTACTAGAATATTCTCGTTGGTACTAGGTAATGATACTGTCTGCGTTAGACAACTATAGCCTTAAAGATTGAGTCCGTGGCTAAACGCGATTTTCACCGCCCCCGCTAGTTATGCGGCTGAATGCTTTCATGGTAAGACCTACTTAAATGCCGTAGTAACAAAAGGGCTCAAAATATTTCGCAAACTTGATTACGTTCAGGCCTGATTAACACGAAAGCCATAGATACCATCGGCGATCACCACTTCAGGATAATAACTCTGTACTGTGCGATAAGCTTCTACCTGATCAATCAAATCGTGGTTCTCATTGTAGATATCCAACTGATGGTGTTGATATGGATATAGCTTCGTTACAGGTCGCCCAATTTGGCTGAGCTCTACATCGGTCTTTGCCCTGCCCGAAAGAGTAATAAAACCAAGTAGACAACTAACTAGTCTTATCAGTACGAAAGGTACCCGTCAATCAAGAACTTATGCATCTACCGACATACTACTGTATCGAAAATGAACAACCAACTGTAACGAAAACGATACACTTTTATCAATGAACAATGAGTAATTAGTAATTAACATTTTGATTATCAATAGCTTATAAAACACCTTGTATTTGGAGGAGAAGTTGCAGATGATTGAGTGAAGTCTCAACTTTGTTTACCAACCCTGCTTCATTATGCTTCGCAATTACTGGAAAACGGCTATACGAACGCTGTGGAAACATAAGAGCTACACAACCATCAACATTGTGGGTTTATCGATGGGTATCACCTGTAGCCTGCTGCTCTTTTTACTCCTTCGCTACTGGCTGAGCTTTGATACGTTTCATGAGAAAGGAGACCGTATTTACCGCATCGTCCGGGAATCCAAAGGCCCCTCCGGGCGCGACTATAGTGCCGGAGCTCCGCTTCCGATGGCCGAAGCCTTCCGCACAGATTTCCCGGAAGTAGAAGAAGTAGCCTTAGTCAACGGTCTGGACTGGGCCGGAACTTTGCTTACGGTCACCGACGAGCAGGGTCAGCCGCAAAGCTTTCAGGAAGAAGAACATATCGGGTACGTAGAACCTGCATTATTTAAGATCATCGACCGCCCTTTTGTGTCAGGTAACCCAGCTACCGCGCTGGATGAGCCTAACGAAGTAGTGATTTCGGAGCAATATGCCCGCAAGTATTTCGGAGATCGTAATCCCGTGGGGCAGACGATCACCATGAACCGTAAGAAGGACCTGGTGGTCACCGGAGTGATGAAGGACTACCCGGCCAATACCGATTTTCCCTTCGACGTTTTTATCTCCCAGGAAACCCAGGAAGACGAAGGAAGCTGGGGCAGTACCAGCAGCGATGATCAGGTCTATCTGCTGCTGGCGGAAGGACAATCACCCGAGGAGATAAACGCTCGCTTTCCTGATTTTGTCACCAAGCACTATGGAGAACAGCAGCCCGGAGAAGAAACCATGCACTACCTGCAAGCGCTGAGCGACCTTCATTTTGATCCCCGCTTCAATACTTTCAGTCAGAATACCGTGAGCCGTGAAATACTATGGGTACTGGGGGCCACGGCACTGTTTCTGATCCTGATTGCCTGCGTCAACTTTATCAACCTG
Source organism: Cyclobacteriaceae bacterium (assembly GCA_040222715.1). GTDB lineage: Bacteria > Bacteroidota > Bacteroidia > Cytophagales > Cyclobacteriaceae > Tunicatimonas. The sequence continues at coordinate 3,763 of JAVKCN010000072.1, forward strand.
GCCACGGCTACATCTACCCAGCGAGCCAAAGAAGTAGGCGTACGCAAAGTGCTCGGTAGTACCCGCAACCAGCTGGTGCGCCAGTTCCTGAGCGAAACCACGCTTATTACTTTGATATCGGTGGTGCTGGCCCTCGGACTAGCCGAACTGCTGCTGCTCAAGCTCAATCCTTTACTCAACCTATCCTTAGAGCTACAACTGTTCCAAAACCCAGTATTGCTGGTATACCTTGCCGGGTTGGTTGTGATTATCAGCGTTCTGTCCGGCTTGTATCCGGCCTGGATACTTACCAGATTTAAACCGGCTCATACGTTTCGCAATGTGTTGCAGGGCCAGCGTACCCGCGGATTAACCTTGCGCAAAGGGCTGGTGGTGCTTCAGTTCGTCATTGCCCAGACGTTCATCATTGGTACGTTGGTCTTGTTTCGTCAAATGCAATACGTACAACAGGCCGATCTGGGGTTTCGCTCCGAAGCAGTACTCACCGTACGGCTACCCGACAGCCAGATGAACCAGAAAAAGACATTGCAGACGCAGCTTCTACAAATCCCGGCAGTAGAGAAAACTACGCTGATGTACAGCAATCCGGCTTCCGGGTGGATGTCTATCACCAGCTACCAGATGGAGGGCGACCCGGAGCATAAAGATACCCAGGTAAAAGCCGCCGACGCTCAGTATCTGGATGTCTACCAGATTCCGCTGGTGGCCGGGCGAAAATTTACCAGTAAAGACACCTTAAGCCAGGTGTTGGCTAACGAGTCTTTTGTAAAAGAACAGGGATTAACGGTAGATGATATTGTAGGAAAAACCATTGATATGTGGGGCAAAGAGCTTCCCATTGTCGGGGTGGTGCAGGATTTTCATACCCAATCGCTTCGCGATGCCATTGAACCTACGGTCATTATTGACGACCCGGATAGTTATGAGGTGGTAGCCATGCAGATTAGCCTACAAAATCTGCCGGAAACCCTGAAAGCAGTGGAAGCGCAGTGGTCCTCTTTTTATCCCGAATACACCTTTGACTATCAGTTCGCCGAGGAAGAGATCGCCGAATTTTACGAAAGCGAAAAGATCCTGTCTCGATTGCTCGGCATTGCTTCTTTGGTCGTAGTATTCATCGGCTGTTTGGGACTGTACGGGCTCATCACCTTTATGGCGGACCAGAAAACCAAAGAAGTGGGAGTACGAAAGGTGCTGGGAGCGTCGGTAGCCAGCATCGTGGGTTTATTCTCGCTGGAATTTCTCAAGCTGGTAGGAGTCGCCTTCCTTTTTGCGGCCCCAATTGCCTATCTGATGATGAATGGCTGGCTTCAGAACTTTGAATACAAAACCCCGATGGGAGTCAGTGTGTTTTTGCTGGGAGTGATAGCCACCCTCTTCATCGCCCTACTCACGGTCAGCTACCGCTCCATCAAAGCAGCCCTGGCCAATCCCGTAGATAGTTTACGAAGCGAATAATTACAACAATGAACAGTGTGCAGTGTGCAGTGTGCAATTAGCAATGAATCACACACTGAGTCACTGGAAATTTAACTGTACATTAAAGATTATTACGGTTGATTTTGTATGTGATTCGCCCTACTCAGAGTCCTCTTCGAGTGACTCTGAGCGAGATAAAATAATCAACCGTAATAAAGTCTATTATAGACTGCTCATTGCTAATTGAGATAATTATGATCAAGCATTACCTTCATGTAGCCCTGCGTAATTTGCTGAAGCGTCCGTTTTATACGACCATCAATATTCTGGGGCTTGCCATCGGAATGGCCTGTACCCTGCTAATTGCGGTGTATATTCTCCAGGAACTAAGTTATGATCGCTTTCATGAAAAAGCAGATCGGATTTATAGACTGGCAACTCATCTGGAAGTGGGTGAGAGTGGGTTTGTCGGTGCGGCGGTCAGTCCGGCAGTAGCACAACCCTTCAAAGAAGAAACTCCCGCCGTAGAAATGGTGGTAAGGATGAATCAGGAAGGCAGCAAGATATTCAGAAAGGATGACCTTACAATCAAAGAAGATAAGGTGCTGGTGGCTGATCCGGATTTTTTTCGTTTGTTTAGCTTCCCGCTGTTAGTAGGCAACCCAGAGAGCGTATTGCAAGAACCCAACTCGGTAGTGATGACCCAGGAGGTGGCCAGCAAATACTTTGGGGAAGAGGAGGCAGTTGGGCAGACGATACAGATGGATGGGCAGCCTTTTCAGATCACCGGCATCATGGAACCTACGCCACCGAATTCACACTTTCACTTCGACATTGTGTATTCTTTTCTATCCGACCCCAAAAGTAAAATAGACAACTGGGGTAAAATTGATGCCCATACCTATTTTCTTTTACGTGAACAGGCCAGTATCGAAGAAGTAGAGGACAATCTTGATCCTCTGTTGAGAAAGTATCTTCGAGAGTATGAAATGTTTCAGGAGATGGGTTATACGATAGAGATGTTTACACAACCTCTCACCGACATTCACCTGCATTCTCAGATTTTAGGAGAGTTTGAGGCGAATGGCAATGTTAAATATCTGTACGTCTTCGGGGCCATTGCCGCTTTTATTCTGCTCATTGCCTGTATTAATTTTATGAATCTTTCTACTGCTCGCTCGGCCGAACGGGCTAAAGAAATAGGAGTACGCAAAACGATGGGATCAGCCCGCCTGGCATTGGTCCGGCAATTTCTGGCTGAGTCTCTTATAGTAAGCTTATTTGCAGTAACGCTGGCTTTAGGGCTGGCCGAATTGCTCAGAATACCCTTTAGTAATATTTCAGAGAAATCTATTCAACTTCCCATTTTTACATCATGGTTTCTGCCTGCGGTATTATTGTTAGGATGTACCGTAGGCGTGCTGGCTGGTAGCTATCCCGCCTTTTACCTGACCAAATTTAAACCAGTAGAAGTGCTCAGAGGTAAACTGAGGGGTGATCGCAAAAATATCTGGCTGCGCAATTCGCTGGTAGTTTTCCAATTTATTATTTCCATCGTGCTGATTGTCTGTACGCTTATGGTGCATGAGCAGCTTCAGTTTATCAGGAACAAAGATTTAGGGTTTGATAAAGAAAATGTAGTCGTACTAGAGAATGCTCAGGCATTGGGAAGCAATACCGAGGCTTTTCAGCATAGCCTGATGCGCCTGAGCGAAGTACAGCAAGTTAGTTTTACGGATGTCTCTCCCTTGAGTGGATATAATGGCACTGGTTTTATTCCCGCCACGCAAAGCGATAGCAGTAGCGGCAGTACGTATCGTGATGAAGATGCCCTGGTATTAAGTAATATCATGGTTAGCTACGATTACCTGCCCACCATGGGTATACAGTTGAAGGAGGGGCGTAATTTCTCTAGGGATATCGCTTCTGACTCAGCCTACCATGCAATAATCCTAAACGAGCAGGCAGTACGAACGCTGGGCATGAAAAACCCTATTGGCAATACCGTCTTGATAGGTGGCACCTACGAAGCCGAAGTAGTGGGAGTGGTGGAGGATTTTCATTTTAAGTCCTTACATACGGTAGTAGAGCCGCTGGTCATTGTTCTTTCTGATGAGCAGAACTTTGTAGAAGTGAAAGTAGCTTCCAATCATTTATCCCAGACCCTAGCCATGCTGGAAGAGCAATGGAACCTGCACGCTGATGGCACGCCCTTTACCTATACTTTTTTAGATGAAAACTTTGACGCGCTCTTCCGGGCCGACCAACAGGTAGGGATGATCTTCGGTGGGTTTACCCTGCTGGCCATATTGATTGCCTGCCTGGGTCTACTGGCGCTGGCAGCCTTTATGGCTGAGCAACGGACGAAAGAAATCGGTATCCGAAAAGTGATGGGCGCTTCGGTAAGGAGCATCGTGCTGCTGTTATCCAAAGACTTCACCAAGCTGGTAGTCATCGCCTTTGCGGTAGCCATTCCGCTGGCCTACTGGGCAGTTCATCAGTGGCTCAACGATTTCGCCTACAAAATCAATATTGGCTTGACGTCTTTCATCATTGCCGGTGTGCTAGCCCTGCTCGTCGCCCTGCTAACCGTCAGCTACCAGGCGTTCAAAGCAGCGATAGCTAACCCAGTGAAGAGCCTGAGAAACGAATGATTTTAATGACGAATGAATAATGATTGATGATGAATGGAATTTCACTACTCATTAATCACTAATCATTATCGATTGATTCGGCCGGTGGATTTGAGAATAGAAAAGAGAATTTTACAGATAGCGGTACAGTCCTGATATAAGGTATTGAAATTAGAAGTGCTAATAAAATTACTATCGTGCAACAGATTCAACCAATAACCCGTTTCCATCGCTTCTTTGTAAGCAATAGATATCTTGGCGGAGAACTCTGCCTTGGAGATAGCGGCATCTGCTTCCGTCACATTCGCTCCGATAGAAGTGCCACTTCTGAGAAGCTGCTTGGCAAGAACATATTCTCTTTTTTCTTCCGTAACCTTTTTATACGGAGACACCACAACCAGCGCGAAACGATATGTTCTTTCTTTAATAAGATTCTCTTTCTTCATCACTCTTTCAAAATTCACCTGATAAATACTACCAATATTCATTCCCCATTCCTCATCAATCATTACTCATTCATCACTAATCATTAACCTGATGCAGAAGAATTATTTCAAAATCATCCTTCGGAATGTGCGGAAACAGAAGCTGTATGCCGTGCTGAATATCATTGGATTAGCCGTGGGCCTGACGGTCTGTTTGCTGATTGGTCTGTATGTGCAGGATGATTTAAGCTACGATCGTTTCCACCAAGATGGGGACCAGATTTACCGGGTGGATATGTCCTTTATCTGGGGCGATACGGATGAGCGGTTTGGCTCTACTCCGCCTCCGGTAGCCAGTATGCTTCAGGAGAATTTCCCGAAGATTGCATCAGCCGTGCGAATCTATCCTCCCGGTCTGCTTTTCTTTTCCTTAGATGACGAAGGGCAGCAAGTACGATCGTTTGAGGAAGAACGAGCTCTGGCGGTAGACTCTACTTTTTTTAATGTATTCACCGTAAACACGCTGAAGGGTGACCCGCAGGCCGCTTTAAAGAAGGCGAATACGGTAATCCTCACCAAAGAAACTGCTTACAAATACTTTGGAGAGGAGGAAGCGCTGGGTCGTCTGCTCACGCTGAACATCGGTGAACAACGGCAAACCATTGAAGTGGGCGGAATTGTAGAAAGCCTGCCCGAACAATCTCATTTCCAGTTTGACATGCTGCTGTCCATGCCTACCTTTCCGATTGTAGAACAACGTAGCTGGACCTGGATCTGGACGGGCTTCGTCACGTATGTGAAGGTGAAAGAAGGGACTGATATCCACTCACTGGAAGAAAAAGTCAAACCCCTACCTGCCCGCTATGCCGGGTCTACCCTGGAACGTATTTATGGCTACTCATTCGACGATTACATTAAGCAAGGTAAGCAGTGGGAGCTTTTTCTGTTGCCGCTTACAGATATTCACCTGTTCTCCGAAAACTCATTCAATCGCCTGGGGGTAACCGGAGATATTAACTACGTCTACCTGATGGTCACCATCGGGCTGCTGGTGCTGGCGCTGGCAATCATCAATTTTGTAAACCTGTCTACCGCCAGGGCAGCTCAGCGGACCAAAGAAATTGGCGTCCATAAGGTGTTGGGGTCCGGCAAGGCTCGTCTGATCAGTTTGTTTTTGCTGGAATCAGCCCTGTTCGCCGGAGTAGCCATGCTGCTGGCGCTGGCCCTGACCGAACTGCTATCGCCCTTTTTCAACCAGATCTCCGGCAAGCAACTCTCTCTTCTCAGTAGTGCCAACGGGCTGTTTTTTCTGTTGATGATCGGCTTTACCGCCATAGTCAGCTTACTGGCAGGAAGTTACCCGGCTTTCTATATGGCTTCCTTTCATCCAGTGAAAGCTTTAAGCAAAACTGTATCGGTTGGGAATAGCGCTAAAGCCATATTCATGCGCAACGGGCTGGTGGCCTTTCAGTTTATCATTTCTATCGGTCTGATCGTCTTTACGCTGGTCATTCACCGGCAACTAAGTTATACCCAAAACATGAAGCTGGGCTTCAGCTCCGATAACCTGATCATTTTGCATCATGCCGAGCAGATTCCCAACGAAGGTGAATCCTGGCTGAATCAACTGCGGCAGGACAGCCGGATTGCCTCCGTAAGCGTAGCCAATGCGATGCCTCCCACCGTGAATAACGAAGATAACTTTTCAGCCTACGGCAGTGATAAAGTGGGTATTCATATCAATACGATGGTGGTAGATGCCCATTACCTGTCTACGTTGAGTATCGAACTGGAAGCAGGTCGAAATTTTACGGAAGGAAGCACCGGAGACCGGGAGGCTGTGATCCTGAATGAGTCTGCCGTCCAATCCCTGGGCTGGAGCCTTGATCCTGATTCTCAGGATTTTGCAATAGGGAAGTTTGTGCAGTATCCCGGCCAACTATACGAAGTCATCGGCATTACTCCTGATTTTCATTTTCAGTCGCTGCGGCAGCAGGTAATGCCTCTGGCCATTTTTTTTGAAGGTAGCACTATGTGGACCGGAGGCAGGAAGTTCATTGCCATCAGTCCGGAGGAAAACTACCGGTCGGCCGATCAGATTCAGCAGTTGATTGCGGATATGGGGGAAAAGTGGCAGGCACAGATACCACAGGCACCTTTTAAATACTCGTTTCTGGATGAGGACTATTTCTCCCAGTTTGAAGCCGAGCAGCGGCTAGGAAAGGTCTTCACCTACCTGGCCGCCCTGGCATTATTCATTGCCTGTATGGGTCTGTATGGACTGATGACCTTTGTGGTAGAACGCAAGCGTAAAGAGATTGGCATCCGCAAGGTGCTGGGCGCCAGTGTGCCCCAGGTATTTATGGAGATCTCAAGCCGGTTTACCCGCCTGATTCTGCTCGCCCTGCTCATAGCTTCACCGCTCATCTGGTACGCGACCGACCACTGGCTACAGACATTTACCTATCGCACCAACATCCCATTATGGTTTTTCCTGGCTGCGGGCCTGACCGTTCTGGTAATTTCAGTACTCTCCATCAGTTATCAATCAATTCGGGCTGCCACAGCCAATCCGGTAGACAGTTTACGAAACGAATAAATACCAATGGTGAATGATTGATGAGTAATGATGAATGGCTCTCAATCTCATTATTCACTATTCATCAGTCATCAATCATTAAAAAGCTATGCTAAAAAATCATATTACCACCGCCCTACGACATTTGTTGAAAAACCGTAGTACCACAACAATCAATGTTATCGGACTGGCTCTGGGGATTGCCTGCTTGCTGATTATTATCACGGTGGTGCGCTATGAGCGGAGTTATGATCAGTTTCATACGGATGCCGATCAGATTTACCGGGTCGTACGGGTCAGCCAGGTTGATAACGAAACGGAATACCGAACCGGGGTTGCCTGGACGGTGCCTACGGCTTTAAAAGAAGGGTTGGCGATGGCCCGGGAGGTGACTGCCATGTTTTATGTGGGAGGTATGCAGGTATCGGTTTTTGATGCGTCAGCGGATCAGGTCTTACGCCAGTTTCAGGAAGATGATGGAATCGCCTTCGCAGATACGGCTTTCTTTCGTCTGTTTGATTTTGAAGCCACCAACTTTCACTGGGTGGCTGGTGATCCTGAAACTGCCCTGAAGGAATCCTTTACCGTGGTATTAACCCAAACGCTGGCCGATAAGTATTTTCCTCAGCAAGACGCTATAGGTAAAACCCTTCGGCTGGATAACTTCATAGATGTAAAAGTAACGGGAGTCGTAGCCGACCTGCCCCCCAATTCGGATTTTCCTTTCCAGATCATGATATCATACGAAACCCTAAAATCCGAAACGTTAAATAAAGAAAGCTTCTCCAACTGGTACTCTGTCAGCGATGCTAATCAGGCTTATATCCTGCTCAATGAGGACGCAAAACCCGCGGAAGTAGAGGAGCAAATATACAAGATTCATGAAGCGCAGGTTGGGAAAGAATTTGCGCAAATGCGATTGTACAAGCTACAGCCCTTATCAGAAGTGCACACCATCGCCCACTTCGGAAACTACCGATCTCGCACGGTCAGTCAGGAAACCATCTGGGCATTGCTGATCATCGGGTTGTTTATTATGAGTACGGCAGGCATCAACTTTGTGAACCTGAGCACTGCCCAGTCTGTGCTACGCTCCCGGGAAGTGGGTATTCGTAAGACGATGGGCAGCAACCGAAAACAGTTAACCGTTCAGTTTTTAGGCGAAACGTTCCTGATCACCCTGGTGGCTGGCACGTTGGCGTTAGGAGCAGCAGAACTGGTGATGGTTTACGCGGGGAAACTGCTACACATAGCGCGTGGAAATACGATGCTATCCGACCCGCTGACGGCGGTTTATCTCATCGCTATTATTGTTGGAGTGGCTTTGCTGGCCGGAACTTACCCCGCCCTAATGATGTCCGGGTTTAACCCGATAGTGGCGCTTAAAAACAAAATAAGCGGAGGTTCTCAGCAGGGAATGCAGTTGCGGCGCGGACTGGTGACGCTGCAGTTCATCATCGCTCAGGTCTTTATCATCGGCACTATTGTGGTCATCCGGCAGATGGACTATTTCCGGGGTGCTGACTTAGGCTTTGCCCAGGATGCCATCATCACCGTAAAACTACCTCAGGGAAAAACCCCGCCCCTCTCTACGCTGGAAACCTTAGGAAACCAATGGAAAACTGCATCGGCAGTACAAGCCATAAGCTTTGCTTCCACGTCTCCGGCCGGAGTCAACCGGAACTCTTCTCATTGGGATATTCGGAGAAAAGGAGCCCCGGAGGGAGAAGAAAACTTTTCGTTTGAGCGTCAGGCTATAGACCCTCAGTATCTTGCGCTCTTTCAGATTCCTTTACTAGCCGGAAGAAATTTCACGCCGACCGATACCTTACCGCGCATCATCTTAAACCGAAGGTTAAGCGAAAGACTCGGGTTTTCAGACCCAGCGGATGCCATTGGAGAAACGGTACTCACGGGTGGCGAAACCCCTTATACCGTGATTGGCATTGCTGAGAACTTTCATACCCAATCTCTGCGGGAAAACATCGATTACGTAGGTTTTATGATGGCGCCTTCGCAGTTCTATACCGCCAATATCAAACTCAATCTTGCATCTGACTCAAACGAGACAACCAGCCGCCTGGCTGAAACCCTGCAACATTTAGAGGCTGTATGGGCTGACATGTACCCGGAATACGTATTTGATTACCAGTTTCTGGACGAAAGCATTGCCGCCTACTATCAGGAAGAAGCCCGTCTTTCCCAGCTATTCAAGATCCTGGCGGGCATTACCATTTTTATAGGCTGTCTGGGGCTTTATGGCCTGGTGGCCTTCATGGCCGTCCGGCGAACCAAAGAGGTGGGCATCCGAAAAGTGCTAGGCGCTTCCGTGCAGCATATCCTGGTGCTGTTTTCCAAAGAATTTATTATCCTGATACTAATCGCCTTTTGTATTGCCGGGCCCCTGGCTTTTTATATTATGCGGCAGTGGTTGCAGAATTTCACGTATCAGATTGATATAGGGGTGGACGTGTTTGTAGCTGCCATTGCTGCTTCGGTAGTCATTGCCATCATCACGGTAAGCTACCAGTCACTTAAGGCCGCCATGGTCAACCCGGTAGATAGTTTACGAAGTGAATAAGGGAAAGGGGGAGATAAGGGTAAAACCGATGTAATACGGGCGTAGAGTTTATTGCGAAAACCTTTAACCGTCCGCCCCCATAACCCTCAACCCTTTACCATTCACCCTTAACCTTACCTCATTGTAACAAATCCAAACACCCTGTTGTATCAAAACCGAACAGCCGCTATTTTCAACCCATCAACGATTTATTATATAACTCTGATTATCAAACATTTACAACATCAGCTGATTCTGGTGTGAGGATTGCACCACTAAGAATGAATCATGATTAATGATGAATGACAGCAGTTCTTCAATAATCATTATTCATTCATCACTTATCATTACGCATCATGATTAAGAACTACCTCAACATCACCCTGCGAAACTTTCGTCAGCGTAAATTTTTTACTGGCATCAACATCTCCGGACTGGCGATTGGGCTGGCGAGCAGTCTGCTTATTGCCTGGTATGTACTGGATGAACTGAGTTACGACCGCTTTCACCAGGATGCCGAGCGCACTTTTCGCGTCACGACCTATGGCGGCGAATATTACCAGCTGGCGACCACTCCTCCCCCCTTATACGAGGCTATCAAAAACGATGTTCCGGAAGTGGAAGCCGTAGCCCGGGCGTTCAACTGGAATCATTCCACCATGCGCCTGCCCGCCGAGGAAGATCAGGCCCAGGAGAAGGTTTTCCGGGAGACCGATATATTTATTGTAGACCCCGAGTTCTTAGAGGTACTGGACTTTAACCTCATTGCCGGAGAAGCAGAAACGGCCCTGACTGCGCCCAGTGCCCTGGTGATCACCAAAGCCACGGCAGAGCGATATTTTGGAGAAGGTGCAGTTGAGCGGGGCGAAGTATTAGGAAAAGAAATTTTGTTCGGTGGAAGCCGTGATGCCCGAACGGTAAGCGGAGTGGTAGATCCGCCGGAAGCCACTCATTTCCCCTTCGATATGCTGGTTGCTCCCACCGGCTACCAGGAAATTACCGAGTCCGACAATTGGGCCTGGAATATGATGTATACCTATTTTAAGGTGCGACCCGGCGTGGCCGATGACTCTGAACAGCGAGCTGCCTTAGCCGGAAAGCTGGATCAGATTGCCGAAAAGTATGCCCGCCCCTTTATGGAAACCAGCGAGGCAGCTCCTGAGGAGAATGCCCTGTACACCTTCCAATTGCAGGCAGTCACTGATATTCACCTCCATTCTAATTTGCAGCGGGAGCTTCAGGCCAACGGTAACATCGAGACAGTGTATACGCTAATCATCATTGCCGTCCTCATTGTGCTGCTGGCCTGTATTAACTTTATGAACCTGTCTACGGCTCAGGCCATCCGTCGGGCCAAAGAAGTGGGAGTGCGCAAGGTATTAGGCTCTCCCCGCCAGCACCTTATTTTCCAGTTCCTGTCCGAATCTTTAATCGTTAGTTTACTTGCCATGTTGTTAGCATTGGGCATGGTAGAAGCCTTACGCATACCGTTCAATAACCTGGTGGGTAAGCAACTTTCCTTTGACTGGTTCAATCATCCGGAATTATTGCTATCAATAGGGGCGGGCATTATTCTGGTAGGACTGATCGCCGGTGCATACCCGGCCTTCTACCTCTCCGCTTTTCGTCCTGCTGCGGTGCTAAAAGGCAAAATCAAATCATCGTTAGGCACGGGCCGCTTACGCAATGGGCTGATCGTCTTTCAGTTCGTGGTATCTATCGGCCTGATTATTACCACGGCGCTGGTCATCCAGCAACTTCGCTTTATCCAAACCAAAGACATTGGCTACAACCGGGAGAACGTGCTGGTGATTAAGAACGACCGAGAGATTGAGAACCGTTGGGATGAATTTAAAGATGCTCTTCAACAGCAGTCGCAGATAAAAGAGGTAAGCTTTGCTACGGGTGTACCCACTCAACCGCTCCGCGTCATCCGCGACATACAGGTTGAAGAGAGTGGCCTCGGAGACGGAATGCCGTGGATGCTGATTGACCAGGATTATATCTCTACCCTCGGGCTGGAAGTTGTAGCCGGACGAGGATTCCGGGAAGAACTGGCTTCTGACCAGACCAATGGTGCAATGCTCAACGAAGCTGCGGTCAAAGTACTAGCCCTGGAAGATCCGGTCGGGAAAACGATCATCAAAAACCAGGGGGAGAACGACGAAGAACGATTGCAGATCATCGGAGTGATCAAAGATTTCAATACCGAGTCTTTTGACCGTGAGGTGCGCCCCATCGTGTTTAGGTATTTTACTCCCAGCTTTCTTAGTGATTACATTGCAGTTCGCTTTACGGCCGGTGACGTAGCCGAAGGCGTAGAACAGGTAGAAGATATGTGGGCCCGGTTTGAGCCGGAGAATCCCCTGGTCTACTCCTTCCTGGATCAGGACTTCGATCAGCTCTTCCGGGCTGAGCAGCGGCTGGGGAATGTGCTGAAAGTGTTTACGGTGTTGGCCATTCTGGTAGCGTGCCTGGGCTTACTGGGGCTGGTAGCCTTCGTCACCTCCCAGCGGGTGAAGGAGATCGGCATCCGCAAAGTGCTGGGAGCTTCCACTACCCAAATCACCAACCTGCTTTCCCGCGATTTTCTACGCTTAGTACTCATTGCTTTTGGAGTAGCCACACCTCTGTCTTACTGGGCCGTCACCCACTGGCTGGAGAATTTTGCGTACCGCACCGAGATCGGTATCGGAGTATTTGTGCTGGCCGGAGCCGCCGCCCTGCTGGTTGCCTGGCTTACCGTCAGTTTCCAATCAGTACGGGCCGCCCTGGCAAACCCGGTAGATAGTTTACGAGACGAATAACATCAATGAGTAATGAATGATGAGCAATGATATGAGTTTCGGCTTATCTAATCCTTGCATTGTTCATTGTTCATTGTACACTGTTCATTGCTAATTGAATTAACTATGCTTAGAAACTACATTAAAGTCGCCTTACGAAACTTGTGGAAACGGAGGTTTTATACTTCCATCAATATCGTCGGTTTAGCTATTGGGATGGCCTGTTGCCTGCTGATCAGTGTGTATGTGCTGGATGAGTTGCAGTATGATACCTTCCATGAAAAAGCGGATCGTATTTATCGTATCAGCACTTATTTGAATGTCAGCGGACAGGAATATGATATCGCGGCCAGTAGTGCGGAGATTGCCCCGGTGCTGGCAACAGTGATGCCCGAAGCAGAACAGCTGGTGCGCATCCAGCCGCTACCCTCCACCTCGGTGAAACGGGAAGATCAGCTTTTCTCAGAAGAGCATATTCTGTCGGTAGACACTACCTTCTTTGATGTCTTCACCTTTCCGTTACTGGAAGGAAACCCGGCACAGGTATTACAGCACCCCTCATCCGTAGTACTCACCCAGGCGACAGCTCAGAAGTATTTTGGCACCCAGACCAGCGGACTGGGCGAAACGCTGCTGATCGGTAAAGAGCCTTACACCGTAACCGGTATTGCCGAAAACCCACCCACCAATAGTCACTTCCATTTCGACTTTCTTATACCTTTTCAGTACGAACCGCTAGAGTACCGTTCCTGGGCTGAGGTGGATGGCACCAAAACGTATCTGTTGCTTCGTCAGCCCACTGACCCGACAGGTTTATCGGAAAAACTATTCTCCCTATTCAAGCAGCATGATGCTCAATATAAATACCTGGAGGAAATGGAAGTGCAAGCGGCATTTCCTGTGCAGCCCCTGCTGGATATTCATTTGCAATCCCACCTGATGGATGAGTTTGAACCAAACGGTAACCTGGCGTATGTGTACACCTTTATCGCCATTGCTTTGTTCATCATCCTACTGGCCTGCATCAACTTCATCAACCTGGCTACCGCCCGCTCAGCCGAAAGAGCCAAGGAAGTGGGTATCCGAAAAGCAGTAGGCTCAAACCGTGGCGCACTGATCAGACAGTTCCTGGTAGAATCTATGCTAATGAGCCTCCTTGCTGCACTGCTGGCGATGGGACTCGCCGAGCTGCTACGTTATCCGTTCAATCAGGTCGCGGGAAAATCGCTGGAGTTGTATGCGCAGGACCGGGAGCAGATTTGGTTAATCATTGGGGGTATTATTCTATTATGCGGCCTTGGGTCCGGTCTGTATCCTGCCTGGTTTTTGACGAAGTTTGAACCGGTGAAGGTGTTAAAAGGGAGCTTTGTATCGGGTAAGCAAAGTCAAAGGTTCAGGAATGCCCTGGTCGTTTTCCAATACAGTATTTCTATGGGTTTGGTCATCTGCACATTGCTGGTCTATCAACAATTGCAGTACATGCAAAACATCCCCTTAGGGTTTACCAAGGAGAATGTGCTGGTAATTCAGGATAGTGATCAGTTAGGCTCGCGCTATGCTTCCTTTTTAAATGCCCTGAAGGATCAGTCGGCGGTGCGGGCGGTAGCGGCAGCCAGTCAAAACCCTCTGAGGGTAGAAAACTTCAGCGATGTCCGTAAGCAGGGCGATACCCCTGAGCAAAGCGTGATCATCACGGAGCAGATTGTAACCTATGGGTACCTGGAAACTCTGGGAATACGACTTAAGGATGGTCGTAATTTCTCTCCCGACCGCGCCTCGGATACTACGGCCGTCATTCTGAATCAGGCAGCGGTAGAAGCCTTGGGACTGGCGGAGCCGGTTGGGGCGAGGATTGACTACATCGGGGATGATTATAATGAGGTGATCGGGGTGACGGAAGACTTTCACTATGGTTCACCCCATAACCCGATAGCCCCCTTCGTCTTTGTCCTCCAGCGCGAAGACCAACCCTTGAATACCATCGAGGTGCGCCTGTCATCAGAGAATATAGCAGCAACGGTAGCGGATATTGAAAAACTGTGGAGTACGCACGCCAATGATATTCCCTTTACCTACTCCTTCCTGGACGAAGACTACGATGCCCTCTTCCGCTCCGAGCAGCGGCTGGGCAAACTGTTTACTGGCTTCACTGCCCTGGCCCTGTTCGTAGCCGGGCTGGGACTGTTTGCCCTGGCCGCCTTCATGGCTGAACGCCGGGCCAAGGAGATCGGAATACGGAAAGTGCTAGGAGCGACCGTAGCGCAGGTGGTAACGCTGTTGAGTAAAGATTTTGTGCGCCTGCTGATCATCGCTTTCCTGATTGCCCTCCCCCTGGGTTACCTCGCCATGCGGCAATGGCTGGACAACTTCGCGTACCAAACCGACATTCCCATCACCCTCATCATCCTGGCCGGACTAAGCGTCATCATCCTGGCCTGGCTCACGGTCAGTTTCCAGTCCATCAAAGCAGCCCTGGCGAACCCGGTAGACAGTTTGCGGGATGAATAAATAACAACGTACAATGAACAGTTAGCAATGAGCAATGACATGAGTTTCGGATTATCTAAACCTTGCATTGTTCATTGTTCATTGTACACTGTTCATTGCTAATTGAATTAACTATGCTCAAAACCTATCTGAAATTCACCATCCGTACCTTCTGGAGAGAACGGTTCTATACGTTGCTCAATATCCTGGGACTGTCTGTTGGTATGGCCGTCAGTGTGATTATACTGCTGTACCTGCAAAATGATCTTACGTATGACCGACATCATCAGAAGCACCGGCAGATCTATCGGCTGGTGATGAATGCGGAAGCGGAGGGTGGCATAGAACTGCACATGGCCAACAGTGCCCGGGAGCTAGGGCCTATGCTGCAAAGCGATTTCCCGGAAATACAATCGTACGTCAGGTTTGAGGGAGCCGGTCGTACATTGGTGAATGTACCAGGAACTGTACCAGGAACCGTATCGACAGGTGGAAGGGAAACTACTGCCTACAATGAGGCGCGGTTGATGTATACTGACCCCAGTGTGTTTGAGGTGTTTACGCATCCCTTCCGGGAGGGCAATCCTCAGACGGCCCTTCGGCAAGCGAACAGCATTGTGCTCACCACCACCCTGGCTCGGAAGTATTTTGGTGATCAGTCCGCCCTGGGTAAAACCTTATGGCTGGGTGAGGGGAAAGAACCTTACTCCGTCACCGGAGTGATGGAAGACCTGCCGGATAATACCCACCTTAGGTTTGATGGGCTGCTGTCGGGTATGGAGGAGGGCAATCTGCCTGGTTCGGATGGGAGCTTTAACTCGGAAATCCTGTGGAATGGCAATGTGTATACGTACCTGTTGTTTCCCGAAGACTACGAACCGGCTGGCTTCTTTGCCAAGTTTCAACCGTTTTACGATCAGTACCTGAAGCCCTTCGGCGAGCAGGTGAACGGTCGGCTTTGGTTTGGTCTGGAACCTCTGGCTGAGGTTCACTTTTACTCCCAGCAGGATCAAGACGAGCCTCAGGGAAACCTGGCGTATGCGTATACCTTCGGGGGCATTGGCCTGTTCATCCTGCTGCTGGCGTGTATCAATTACATGAACATGGCAACCGCCCGGGCCGGAAACCGGAGTAAGGAAGTGGGCGTGCGGAAGGTGTTAGGCTCCAGTCGCCAAGCATTGTTCCTTACCTTTCTGGGAGAGTCACTCTTGCTATCGGTGATGGCATCCATCCTGGCATTGGGACTGGTGGAAGTCGTGCTGATTGGCACTCCCTTCAATGCGTTGATTCAGAAAGAACTTTCGCTGGATCTAGCTTATAACCCGGTATTGCTGAGCGGCATTCTCAGTATCACCCTGCTATTGGGCCTGTTGTCGGGACTGTACCCGGCACTTTACCTACCTTCGCTGAACACCATCAAATCCCTGAAGGGGCTGGCTAAAACCTCTTCGTCCGGGTTAACCCTGCGCAAGACCC
The DNA here is from genome assembly GCA_040222715.1 of Cyclobacteriaceae bacterium. Taxonomy (GTDB): domain Bacteria; phylum Bacteroidota; class Bacteroidia; order Cytophagales; family Cyclobacteriaceae; genus Tunicatimonas. The sequence goes on from JAVKCN010000072.1 coordinate 20,127, forward strand.
TGGTTACCTTTCAGTTTATCATCTCTATGGTCATTGTCATTTGCACCTTACTGATGCAGCAGCAGCTTGATTTTATGAGAAGTAAGGAGCTTGGCTTTGACAAAGAGCATCTGCTGCTCGTCCCCATACAGGACACTCTGGTAGAAAGTCAGATTCCGGTGATCAGCCACGAACTGCAAGCCAACCGCCACATTCTGGGCACGACGGTATCCCACCACGTACCGGGGGTTCGTGTAGGCAACCAGGCCTTTGTAGCCGAGGTAGACTCTTCCATGACCAACACAGGACTAAGGGTACTATTCGTAGGAAAGGATTATATCAGGACGATGGACATGAAGCTACTGGCAGGAAGAGATTTCCGGGAAGACATTGCTCAGGATGCGAACGGTCACTCGTTTATTGTGAACGAAACAGCCGCCCGGGCATTTGGCTGGTACCAACCTGAACAGCCCGATGCTTCACCAGAGAAGGCCCTGGACAAGAAGCTGATGAGTTACGGCGCCCAGGAGCCCGGTCGGGTGGTAGGAGTGGTACAGGACTTTAACATCGGTTCGCTACACAACCCCATAGAACCGACCGTGCTGGTTCCGATGAACGAAAAGAATGGTTCGTATTTCTATATCCGCCTGGCGGGAGAAAACCTACTCGAGACGATTGACTACCTCCGGGAACAATGGGCGCGCTACGACCCTAACCACCCGTTTGAATACGCCTTCCTGGATCAGAAGTTCAATGAGCAATACCAGGCCGACGAACGCCAGAGTACACTAATTGCCATCCTGTCGGGTATCTGCCTGCTGATTGCTCTGTTGGGTGTGCTGGGATTATCAGCTTACACGGCAGAGCAACGCACCAAAGAGATTGGAGTACGCAAGGTGCTGGGAGCGAAGGTTGCTCAGATTGTCTATCTGTTGTTCAGTGATGTGATGTACCTGATCCTCACTGCCTCGATCATTGCCATGCCTGTTGCGTATATCATTGCCCATCGCTGGCTACAGGATTTCGCCTACCGTACCGAAATGAATGTGCTGCTTTTCCTACTGGTCGCTTTGGCCGCCCTGATGATTACCTTCATTACCATGAGCTTTCACTCCCTCAAAACCGCCCAAAGAAACCCGGTAGACTCTCTAAGGGATGAATAACATTAGGGTACAGGGTTGGCGGTGAAGGGTAAAAGGTGCCCGATGTACTTAAACCTTTCACCCTCTACCATTCACCTTTTACCCTATATCCTTACCGGCAAGCTTTCTGCCGGAGAATGGTTGGTATCGATGCAGGCAGCGGGGTAGTTTTACTGGAAAAACAGTATGCCACTTCCGTACACCCTGCATAAGAACAGTATTCGCCAGCAAGCATCCGACTCCCCCTCTTACCGGGCCGTCGCCAAGAATATTACTTACGTGCGCCTTGAGGATGCGATTGAAGCCCTCACCCAACCGGGCTCTATCCTGAAGGAGACGGAGTGCGTTGCCGTCATCCACCGGTTTCTGGATTACCTGAACGAGCAGGTGGCCGAGGGCAATGGTTTCCTCTCCCCCTACTTCCGACTGACTCCCGGAGTACGGGGAGTGTTCGAAAGTGAAGACGACGCGTATGACCCGCAACGCCACCGGCCCAGTGTCAACTTCCGGGCAGGTAAGAAGATGCAGCAGGCTATGCGCCGCATGAAAGTACAGCGCATTGATAGCGAAGTGCCCACTCCTATCCTCACTGCCTTTCAGGACTGGAAGTCGGATACCGAAAACCAGCGCATCACTCCCGGTTATACGGGCCTGGTGGTAGGAGAACAGTTAAAAATAGCCAACTCCCACGACCCGGAGCAGGGAGTGTTTTTCACACACCTGCCCACCCAGCAAGCCTACCGGGCCGAGGGTGTCTTCCACAATTACCCCCAAAAGCTGCTCTTACCCATACCTGATGCCCTGCCTCCGGGCCGCTATACCGTAGAAGTCCGCAGTGCGTTTGGCACTACTCCGCAAATCCGCCGCGGGCAACTACTACCCATGTTAACCGTGGTATAACCGCTGATCTCCTTCTCTCGCTAACGACAAACTCTGGGTGAGCAGTAAGGCAGTAATGCCGCTCAGGAGCCAATCACGTATTTTCACCCTTGCTCAGGATGGAGAAAACCCTACCGCAGGGCGAATTGATCCCAGCTATGTACGCCAGACTCGACCCTCTGTGAAGTCGAGGTGCTAACACGGCGTGATATTTGGGTTATCACGCCGTGTTGATAAAATTAACAAGCCGTGATAAGTTTGTTTACACGGCGTGTTGGGAGGTAAGATCCGTACGCATACTGGTGTCGGAGAGGTATAAGTCCGCCTACCAACGGCAAAACCTTACCGTAGGGAACTCCGGCAGACGACAGCCAATGGACAAAAAGCGGGGCAAACCTTACAGGGTTGTGTCACAAATCCAAACACCCCGCTGTATCAAAACCGAACAATGGTTGCTCTTCTTTAGCTATCCATGCCGGATAATACCAACATTTATGTACTGTCAGGTGTGCATCATTGCCATGAGCAAAACCAGAAGGTAGTCACCTAATTATCAAGGAAATAGCTCCGGATTATCACCCTCGCTATGAGGGTGTTCGGGGTTAATTTTATTCGTATGAGCATCTGCTAAAACACCCTGATGGAGAGGGTCACTATTTTGGTGCGGGGATTGCGCCTTTGATAATGACTGATGAATAACGAGTAATGAATAATGACGGATGAGCAATGAATAATTAACTAATCACGAATCACTCATCATTACTCATTCATCACTAATCATTAAAGCTTATGCTAAAGAACTACCTGAAAGTTGCCTTACGGAACCTGTGGAAACGCAAAGCCCAGACGCTCATCAATGTGCTGGGGCTGTCCTTAGGGGTCGCCAGTGCCATTGTCATCTTCCTGATTGTGCGCTACGAGCTTAGCTTCGACCGCTTTCATGAAAAGGTGGACCGGGTATACCGGGTTGTGACGGACTTTGCCGGACCAGACGGCCAGGGCGGGGGTAACTCAGGCGTACCCCGGCCACTTCCCGAGGCGCTGCAACAGGATTTTGCCGATTATATGGCCCGGGTAGTTCCGGTTGAAGCTTATGAGGCTCATCGGCGAGTACGGGTTCGTGACGAAACCCTCTTTCTGGATGAAATGATCGCCTATACCGAACCAGGCTATCTTCAATTATTTGACTTTCCCTTGCTCGAAGGTAACCCGGGTAAGGTACTTTCGCTACCCAATGAAGTAATCATTACCCAGTCTTTGGCGCAGAAGCTGTTTGGCCGTTCATCCGATGTTTTGGGGGAGGTTGTTAACCTCAATGATATGCATGAACTGAAAGTAACGGGAGTGCTGGCTGACCTTCCGAAGCCTACTGATCTGTCCTTTGAGATGCTGATCTCGTTTTCTACCATTGCTCGCAATCGCCCGGAAGACGATGAATGGGATAGCTTTAACTCGGCCTTTCAGTTGTACGTGCTGCTTCAGGAATCTACATCCGCTAAGGCGCTGCAAGCGCAGTTAACCAACTACCTGAAACAACACATACCGCATACCGATGGATGGGATAGCTTTCTTCGTTTACAGCCCTTAACCTCCGTTCACTTCGAGGGTAAATACGGGGGCATTCCCCATCGTAAGGCTCCGCATGCCATACTGAATGGTTTGATGGGACTGGGAGCCATACTGGTACTACTGGCCTGTATCAATTTCATCAATCTGGCTACTGCCGTAAGCACTCGGCGGTCTAAAGAGATTGGGGTACGAAAGGTGGTGGGCAGTTCGCGGAAACAGATCATGGTATACTTCCTGGGGGAAGCGCTCTTGGTCACCGTATTGGCTACCACCCTGGCCCTAGGGCTGGCCGAACTGGGCCTCATGCAGCTGCGCCAGCTCTACAGTCACCTGACCGAGGTACAACTGTCTATGGATGCCTCATTACTGTTGTTCCTGCTTACCCTCACGTTGGTGGTGATGTTGTTAGCCGGTGGCTATCCGGCGCTGGTATTATCTCGATTCCACCCGGTACAGATGTTCAAGACGTACCTGCACGCGCCCCAAAGAAACCGCTTCACCGTACGCCGGGCGCTGGTGGTCTTCCAGTTCTTTGTGGCCCAGTTGTTCATTGTATCCGTGCTGGTGGTTGGGCAGCAGCTACAGTACCTGCTGGAAGCCCCGCTGGGCTTTAACCGGGAGGCCATCCTCACCCTCGACTTTCCCGATAGCGACGCACAAAAGCAACAGCGGTTTAAGCAACAACTGCAAAGCCATACCGCGGTAGAGGCGTTATCCTTATCCCGGGCTACCGCCATCTCTCAAAGTATGTATGGTACGCGTTATGGCTATGATGGGGCAAACCCGGAAGAGGGTCAGGATAATATGGTAAACCTCCAGTTTGCTGACCAGGATTACTTCTCTACCTACCAGATTCCGCTACTGGCTGGGGAAGTATACTCCCCCGCCGACTCCGGCAGCGGCTTTATCGCCAATGAGGCATTCATGCGGGAGGTAGGAGCCTCCGCACCGGAAGAGGTCATTGGTCATTATGTTTCATTATCGAATGGTCTGGAGTTCCCGATTGTCGGGGTGGTCGGCGATTATCATACTAATACGTTTAGTAGTACCATTCCACCTTTGCTCATTTCCAATGTTAGTACTTACTACCAAAGCCTCAGTGTAAAGGTCAACCTACGGCAGGCAGGTGAGGTGATTGAAGCATTGCAACAGGTTTGGCAGGAGAGCTATCCGGAGTTTGCCTTCCACTACCGCTTTCTGGATGATGCCATTGAAAGCTATTACGCCGAGTACCAGCGGCTGCTTTCGCTCACCCAACTGTTCTCTGGCATCGCCATTGCCATCGGCTGCCTGGGCTTGTACGGGCTGGTGCTTTTCATGGCCGAGCAGCGCACCAAAGAGATTGGTATCCGTAAGGTATTAGGGGCTTCCATACAACAATTGCTGGCATTGTTCTCCGGTGAGTTTCTCAAGCTGGTACTGATTGCTTTCTGCCTGGCGGGCCCACTGGCTTATTACCTCATGCAGCAGTGGCTGCAAAGCTTTGAATATCGGATTAACATGGGCGTTACCATATTTGCCGGTTGCCTGATCATCACCCTGCTACTGGTGATGCTCACGGTAGGCTACCGCGCTACCCGAGCCGCTTTGGCCAACCCGGTGGATAGTCTGCGGGATGAATAACAGAACGGTGAACGGTGAACGGTTGAGGGTAAACGGTCAACCTATATCAGGCATAGACAACCTTTTGCCCTTTACCTCTCACCGTTAACCCCTACTGCTGCATGGCATCGAAGAGTTGGGTGAAGCATGCTATCTGCCCATTGTCTTCATCCTGCTGCTCATAGTACTGATCCATAAAGTTGGCGGCACTCGTCCAGATGGTTTGCATCATGCCCAGGTAGCGATTGGCCAGTTGGGGGTGGGCGGTATCCTTGAACTCTACGAACTGCTCGTACTGTTGCAGGGCAACCTGGGGTTTGTTCCAGGGACAGGTAATGACTTGCAGCCCTTTCATGGCCAGGTAGGCAGCGGTAGGGTCAGGCCGCTCGTAGTGCCAGTCGCAGATCACCACATCTTTCGGAATCAGATCCACTGCTCGGTGGGTGTTATTCATGCTGGCTTCCCACATGCCCAGGCCAGTCGTTTTTCCGTCCAGCAGCCGGTCGCCCCAGATCCATAGCACCTGGTCGCGTTCGGCCAGATGGTTGCGGATGGTGCGTACCTCTCCGGCAAAGAGCTCAGCTTTATCCCGTCCGCCACAGCGAGGGCATTTGTCATCCCCGATGTAAAATACTTCATCCATACCCGCATGGAAAGCCCGGGCTTCGAACACATCGGTGATCTCATCGACCAGATCGAAGACCACATCGTGTACTCCGGGGTGTAGCGGGCAGTAGCTCTTGCAGTAGAGGCCGTCTTCGTTGGGCCATTCGTAGTTCTCCGGCATGGCTACGTGCGGGGTCTCATCAAACTCGGGATATACCTCGAGCAGGTTTTCCAGCCCACTGGCCCAGGACTGGTGCCCCAGCAGGTTCACCTGCGGAATCAGCTCAATATCGTGTTGCTGACATATTCGTACCAGCTTCTTTACCTCCTCCTTCGATAAAGCGGTGGAGTCGCGCAACTCAGGATGCGACTCGTACTGGTAATTGTAATCCACCCGCAGTACCAGGGTGTTCACTCCCCGGGGCGCCATTTCTTCGTCGATAAACTTCACAAAGTCATCCAGTCGGTCGGGACGGGGCGCCGCAATACAGAAGCCGCGAATGACGGAGGTAGTATCCTGCGCCAGGCTGGAGAAGGAAACCAGCAAGGCAAAGAGAAAAGGTAAATAGTTGTGCATAGGTTACGTTGTTATCATTAATCAGGGCGAGAAGATGCACGTTTTTTTGGGAATATCAAAGAGTGTATATTCAGGCTAACCCTTTGCGGAAACCGGCGTTATGTAAAAAAGGACTACCTCACTATGCAATTTACACCTCAAAAAATGGTAGGCTGGTATCAGGTTAAGCAGTTGATGTTTACCGGTCTGAAAGCCATCCTCTCTTCTATCTTCGGTAACTACTCAGATCGGCGGGAGATACAGGCGGCCCTGAGCGGCCCTGATATGTTTGATTTTAGCCAGCAGGATGAACTGTGGTTTGACTATGTGGCGGACATCGGCGATGGCTTTAATTCTACCTATTCTGTTGCCACACTGCTGGCACAACCCCAGCTTCGGTTAGACGACCAGGTCACCCAACGCGGCCATATCCTGGTAATGGGAGGCGATCAGGTATACCCCACTCCTGAAATGCACGAGTACGAGAACCGCATGAAGGGTCCTTATCAGGCAGCCTTCCCTTCGTGTACCGATCAACCCTCTCCGGCCCTGTTTGCCATCCCCGGCAACCACGACTGGTACGATGGCCTGACCAACTTCCTGAAAATATTCTGCCAGGAACGCCACATCGGCCAATGGCAAACGCAGCAGAAACGGAGCTACTGGGCCGTTAAACTACCGCACCGCCACTGGGTATGGGGCATTGATATTCAACTCAACTCAGACATTGACCAACCGCAAAAGAATTACTTCTCTGATATTATTCAGCAACACATGCAACCCGGCGACCGGGTTATCCTCTGCACGGCTGAACCCAGCTGGGTATTTAAAGACCGCAATCGGGAGAATGATTCGTACGACCGTCTTCGTTTCTTTGAACAGCGGTTTATCCTGGATAATCATTTTGAACTGGTGGCTACCCTTTCGGGAGATCTGCATCATTACTCTCGCTACGCCAAGATCGTGGATGGGCAGGAAAGCCTGCAGCGCATTACCGCGGGCGGCGGCGGGGCGTTCCTACACCCAACTCATAATCTTAACAAACAACTTCGAAAGGTTAAGGATGAAAACCTGGACCTCAAGGCCGTATTTCCAAAAAAAGAAACTTCTCGAGGTTTAGGGCTGCAAAACTTCCGCTTTCCTTACCATAATCCCAGCTTTTCCTTCTTTCTGGGAGCTTTTTACCTATTGCTGACCTGGGTACTGGAAACCGATGCCAGCCGTGGTATGATTTCTCTATTGGAGAAACTGGGGGACACCGAGCATGTATTGTCAGCCTTCGACGCTTTCTTTCATGTGCTCATCCGCAGTCCCCTGGCTTTTCTGCTGGGATTGGGGCTGATGGCTGGGTTTACCTGGTTTGCTGATGCCAATGCCGGAAAATCGCGCTACACCTGGATGGTGGGCACGCTACACGGCGCTTTCCATTTGGGGGTTTGCAGTTTACTCATCTGGGGGTTTGCCACCATCAACCTTAATTATCTTGGCCTGGAGGTGATCAGTGCCCCGCAGGTAGTGTTATTTGCCATTGAAATGCTGGTACTGGGCAGCACTGCCGGAGGTATACTGGTGGGTCTGTATCTGATACTAAGCAACCTCGTACTCGGTATCCACGACAATGAGGCGTTTTCCGCCCTGCGGGAAGAGGATTACAAGAATTTCCTGCGGTTTCACCTCACTCCTACCCAGCTCACGCTATATCCAGTCGGTATTAAACATATAGAGACGCACTGGAAAGCACTGGATACCCAACCGAAAACCTTTCAGGGCCCGCTGCCCAAGGTGCATCTCATCGAGCCTCCTATTCGCATTCCACTGCCGGTTACTGTTGCGGAGAATACTGAAGCTAGAACCATGCGGTCATAAAAAAAGCGAAGAGATAACTCCCTTCGCTCTTCATAAAATGTATGCTGCTCTGGTGCAGTACGGTTTCCGATGTGCTAATAAAACTTATAGCGGGTGTCCTGGATATCGGCTGATTCCTGTACCGCTTCGGCGATGTTAAAACCTACCCGAGAGCTACGCTGTTGCTGTAGCTGATCTTTGTAGGTAGCATAATCAGCTATCTCAGGAGCATCCGTCAGGGCTTCCAATTGAATGATCACAACTCCGTTTTCGGTGGTAACAGGCTCGGAAACTTCTCCGGGCTTCATGGAAAACGCTTTCCCCATGGCCTTGGCGGCAAAGCCTACATTGGGTAAGGTATTAGAAGTAAGCTTCAGATCACTGCTTGAGTATACATTCGCATCTGCTCCGTAAGCGCTCGCGATCTCGTCTAAGCTACCGGATAATCCTTTTAATTTCTCAACGATGATTTTGCCTTTTTTATCGGCTTTTACTTTTGCTTCTACTTCCGCTCGCACATCCTTTAGGCGGGCGGTGCCTTTTTCAGTCTTCGCAGTCAGTACGGCCACCACGTAGGCATCTTCCAGTTCGTACACTTCCGATACATCTCCAATGGAGGCATCTGTATACGCCCATCGCACGATCTGGCGGGCATCCGTAAGTCCGGGTACGGATTGGGCGTTGTTCGCTACATCTTCCGCCGTCTGTATATCCAGTGAGTCCTGGGCTGCCTCAGCGGTAAAACTATCAAAGTCATCCACATCGGTAGCGAATAAATCAGCCTGTCGGAATGCCTCATCACGGGTTTGGTCGCTGGGGTAGAGTTCGCGTTCTACCGCGGCAACTTTGTAGGCCTGTCTGGTTGGTGCTGCCGTTATCGTAATAATATGAAATCCGTAGTCGGTCTTTATTAATTGATTGATCAACCCGGTCTGGCTACGCTCGAAAACCGCTTTTTCAAAAGGCTCTACCATGCGTCCTTCAGGAAACCAGCCCAAATCTCCACCCTGAGCAGAAGAACCATCTTCACTATTGGCACGTGCCAACTCTGCAAAGTCAGCTCCATTGCGTAACTGATTTAACAGATCCTGGGCTTCGCTTCGGGCTTCTGCCTCAGTGCGGGTATCCGTTTTGATCAGGATATGGCTGGCCTGCGCATACATTACGGTATCTTCATAGATAGAAGACACTTTGTATAAGGTGTACACTTCGCCTTGTTGATATGGACCATAGACGGCTCCTTCGGCCAGTGATGCGGCACTGTCTTTCAATGAAGCAGGCAGCGTACCAGGATTATATGACTGAAACGGCACACCTGTTACCGCATCGGTGTTGATCACTGCAAAAGTAGAATCGTTGGCCGCGTTGGCAAAATCAGCCTTCAGATCTTCCATATCAAGATTAAAATCTTCTACATCCACTGCTGAGGGAATGATCGGGAAGCGTACGTACTGGAACGAGCGCCCCTCCTCTACCTCATATTCTTTCTGGTGTTCATCCAGGTAGTTATTAAGATCTGAATCCGTTACCTGAACGGCAGAGTCGCCGATGGCATAGAAGGGTACGTAGAGGTATTTTACTTCTGCTACTGCATTCTCTGATCGATACTGCTGCCGGGCTTCAGCTTGCGTAACATAGTTGCCGGCAATCAGTAAGTTATCGTACTTAAGGCGCTCCCGGGCTTCGCTGAGGTTTTGCTCATACAACTGCCAGGATATTTGCTGTTCGGGCTGCAACTGCGGCAGTGCCTGCAAATAATTCAGCAAACGGTTTCGGTCAAACTCACCGGTATTGGGATCGGTGAATGACTGTAAGATGCCAGGATCAATGTTATTGCCCTGCACCATATCAATCAGCTCACGCTCGGTCACCGTGATGCCCAGTTCAGCAAACTCTTTACCAAAAGCCTTTTCGGCCACCAGCTTACTCCAGGCCTGTTGCCGCAGAGAATTCATCTCCCGCTCATTCGGTTGTCGCTGGGTGCGCAGGGCAAAATTGGCTTTTTGCTCATTAATTTCCTGCTGGTATTCTTCCAGCGAAACTTCCTGTCCGGCAATTTCTCCTACTTCGGTATCAGGACCGCCCAGGATTTGAGAGCTGGGCCCTAATAAATCACCGCCCACCAGGAAGAGGATCAAACCTACTGCCACGGCACCAACAATCAGTGCAGTTTTCTCCCGGATCTTTCCAATCAATGACATACTACTTTTTGTTATTATGTTTGTGTATTCATCTTAATCAAATGAGTGGCTGATGGCTGTAGGCCAAATAAATACCAAATCATCTGAACGCATTTCCTTTAAAAGGAACGCAAAGATAAAAATTTCATTGTAAACTTTTCTATTAAGCAAAAACGCCGAAAAAATAGTTTATTAATCGGATGCTTTTTTGGGTGGTATCGTCACTTTTACATTATCAATCCGGTTGTCGCTCATAGACATGATGGTAAGGGTGTAGGGCGGTGCCGAGACCACATCTCCTTTCACCGGAATTTCTCCGATGATGCTAAGAATATATCCTCCCAGCGTATCGTAATCTCCTTCGGGAAAATCCCACCCGTATTTATCATTGAGGTAATCAATCTCATGCCGGGCGCTGATGAGGTAGTTTTCCTCGTCGATTTTAAGTTCTACCCAGTCTTCCGCGTCGTGTTCATCCTGTATCTCTCCGAAAATCTCCTCAATGATGTCTTCCATACTGACAATACCGGCAGTGCCCCCAAATTCGTCTACGACCAATGCCAGACTTTTATGTTCGGTGATAAACTGAATCATCAGCTCATTGGCCGGAATGGTTTCGGGCACGATGATGATGGGTGACAAAATTTGTTGGATGGTAGGCGGCTTCTTAAATAATTCCAGAGAATGACAGTAGCCGATTACATTATCAATGGTTTCTTTATACACCAAGATCTTTGAGTGGCCACTTTCTATAAAAGCTTTTTTCAATGATTCAATATCATCTTCAATATCAATAGCCACCACCTCAGTACGTGGAATCAGACACTCCCGCACTTTCACCGTCTTAAACTCCAGGGCATTGGTGAAAATTTTGGTATTGATCTTCGGTCCCATTTCAGGTGTATCCTGCTCTTCCTGCAAGGCTTCGCCCAGGGTGTTTCTGATATAATTGTTCAGATCCGTCAGGCCAAAAACCGGCTTGGCGTTACGATAATCGAACCCCAGCACGTGTACAATTACAAACTGAGATACCTTATCAATGATCCAAACGGGGAAATACAGTATTCCATAGATCAGGGCAAAAGGCATGGCAAACAGGGAAAGCAGCCGATTAGGGTCGATCAGAAAAACACTTTTGGGAGTAAACTCCGCTGTAACCAGGACGATCAGCGTGGCGATGATCGTCTGGATGATGAGCACTACTATATCGTTGTTGATATACTGAGTGAGTTTGGGTTCCAGTAATATCGCGATAAAATAAGAGTATAATACCAGCGCCAGGTTGTTCCCAACCAGGGTGGTTCCGATAAACCGGGTGGGATGTTTTGTGAAATAAGAAAGCAGCTTTCCCGAAAGCGAGCCTCGCTGTCCGGCTAACTCAATCCATAGCTTATCTGCTGAGATAAATGCAATTTCAATACCTGAGAAAAAGGCTGAAAAGAGTAAACAAACAATCACAATCAGGAGGGTGTCCATAGCTATAAAGTGGCCGTGCGTAAATAATGCTGCATTTTTTGTGTGTAAAACCCCACAGGCAGACAGTGTCAATCGCCCAACCGGGATTTGGTGAAAACTTGCATGAGTGCTTATTGCGCAACCACCAGCAAAAAGATAGGAGTTTTAGGGTTGGTAAAAAAAGTATTTGTAATCATAACTACCGTCTGGATGATTTTTTCTTCTTCTTCGATCCGGGCTTTGTTACTTTGTCTGGCTCGTTGGTGGCTTCTCTCCGACGGTAACTGTACCAAAACAGCAAGCCTACCGAAAACATGAAAAGCCAGTAGGAATAAGCGATGCCAGCAGTCATGGTCTCATATACTCCCATGATAAAGATGGCTACACAGAGCGATAAAATGATAGAGTCAGCTAAGCGCATATACTATTCTATTGAAAATACTCCGGTAGGCTTCAGAATTTCGTAAGAAGAGAAGTCTTCTTTCGCTTCCAGTCCCTCACCCATTAGTACTTCTCCCTCCGACTCGATCTCTACGTAACGATCAGTATTGATGCTGCGCTTGTTTCGCTCCCAGTACAAAACCTCGGTTTCCAGTTTTTCGTTTTTTTCTAAATTTTTCACAACCACCTCACCAGTAGCGGTATATTTATTTTCTTCCTTACTATAATAGCCCTGATTTGCTTCAATAGATGTTGTTTTCACTCCGGCTTCATCAAAAAACTCTATATAAATGCCTTCAGGAAAATCCTGATCCCCGTTTTCGTACTGAAGCTGCCGCTGGGCTTGTAGCTTGATACGCACCTGGGCGGAATCGCTATACAATACTTCGGTATTAAAAGTTTCTGACACAGGGCCTTCGTACTCTTTAAATGTGTCAGCATTCTGACTATCATCATCGCAGCTAAAAATCAGCCCGCCTATAACCAAAACCCAGGGGTAGCACCAGCGCATCATTTGTTTATTATTAAATCAACTGCCCATATTGACGCAAAAAAGCCATTTCCTGTTGCAGAAATATTACTGCGAACAAGAAATGGCTTGTAAATTCAGCTTACGTGCTTAGTCGCGCGTCTGAATTTTTACAGTTTCGCCAATCCAGCAACCTACCTGAAGGGTACCACCTACTTCTTTATTGTAGGTAAAAACATCTTCTTTTGAAGGAAATTGCTCTTTCGCACTAGACATGGCAGCAGTATTACCTGCCCGACGGTACATATCGTATGCTGCCAGGAAAACAGCCCGATCTTCTACCACGTCGGCTCCTCCTTTGCACTGCTCATAGCTTTGCATGTACATATGACCAATTGACGTATAAGCTTTAGCTGCCTGCTCTTTGTCTAATTCAGCCGCTTTTATAAAATGCTTACGAGCGGTTGGCTTATCTCCTTCTTTCAGGGCAATGGTGCCCAGATCCATGGTAATATCGCCCTTCTGCTCATCGTTGGAAGAAATCTCCAATGCTTTCCCGAACCACTCTTTTGCTTTCTCATAATCTTCACTTGCCATTGCCCGACTACCCAGTGCTTTCGCCAAACCCGGATCTTCTTCTCCGTTATCAAACAGTGTTTCAGCGGCCGTCATGAAGAAATCCTGATCAGTACACGAAGATGAGAGCGAAAGTGAGATAATACGCTTGGCTAACTTTACATCACTGGGATTTTGTTCCAGTTTTGGGATAAGTTTCTGAGCGATCTGGTCGCAGCTCATGGTGAAGAATCCGGCAAAAATGCTGTCCATTCTTTCACCGGCCTCTACATATTTATTTGCGTATTTTCCGCCTGAGTTAGACTGCTTCTCAATCATCTGGCCTAAACGCTCATAAAGCTCCAATACTTCTTCATCGGTAAGTTTACCTTTTTCGTATTGTGTTTTGATGACTGCCATGAAAGGAGTAACATTATAATAAGCTAACTGATCGTTGCTCTTATCCATCGTCTCCTTAAACAAGCCGGTCAGACGATCATATTCATTTACATCTTTGTAAAGCAGTTTATAAGCGGTACTGGCTTTACGGTTCATAATGTCACCGTCTTTTCCGTTTCCGCCAAAGTATTGCAAACGAAGGTCATACATTTCCAGCGCGTTCTCCACGTATTCTTTCTTTTTCGCTCCGTCCGACTCTTTTAGTGCCAGTTCTTCATAAATGTCGGCTCCATCAATATAGATTGAGGGATTTAAATCGGGGGCATTTTCATGCAGCCAAGAAATAGGTTGTATGGCTCCAGCGTAATCTTTTTGCTTTTTAGCGTCGGTGTATAATACTACCTTCTCTTGCGCGGTAGATTTATCTTCCGGCCAGTTCCAGCCATTTTGGGCTTTCAGTCCTGCGGTCGTGATTAATAAAAATAATACCGACCAAAAAGCAATTTGATAAACTCTGTATTTCATGATCTTCTTTTTGGTTAAACTAAATAATCAATGTGTTCAATAAAGTGTAAATAATCGTATTTGGTTCAAAAACAATCCAACTCTGTTGAAAATATGACAATGTAATAAGTGTTCATTTATTGAAATGTAAATATAGCACAATTATCCTAAAATTTCGAAAAAGCATCAGAGCAATTTCAATACTATATTGATGACATTTAATAGAATTATTACAAGTTTGATACCAAAAATATCGACCGACGAAAAATGAGGGTGATTCTGTAACCCGTTGTAGGACAAAAAGTTGTTGGGCTAAGCCCTCCTTTTCTTAATCAAATTTCCTTCTGATGAACCAACGATCGTTAAATGTGATCCCCGCAGATATTTTAAAATAATTTTCCCGGATCAACCCCAAATCTACGGTTCCCCGATTGCCCCCTTCCAGGGCGACATTCACACTTGAGAAGTTACTCATAGGTAAGGAGAAGCCCAAATTTATACCAAAATCGGTAATTTGTCGATCTTCAAAGGCGAAGGGGGTATTCCGATAATAAAACCCCAACCGATAGGCCATACGTGCCAGATAACTATTAACCGAGGTAATATCCGGGATGTATTGTCCGCCCACCGACAGTTCGTAGCTATTTTTCATGCCATCATTATTGTCCCCAAGGGAGCGATAATTTTCCCAGGGTTGGGTCATAAAATCCACACCGATCAGGTACTTCAATGATTTTTCCAGGGAGATGCCCACGCCCAGGCGAGCGGGCAGCGTAATGTTTCGCTCCACAGTATCAATGGGTGTTGCCGAGATGGGCAGCGAACTGGTAGGAGCAAAACTACGCAATGTAACCTGCCGGGTGGCCCGTACCTGCATTTCAGGCTGATACGTGGCTCCTACATTCAGTAAGGTATTGTTTGCCATCTTAAAGCCATAGGAGAAACTAGGCTCAAAGATAAGATCGGAATAGTAAATCTGATCTTCCAGTTCGGTTGTATTGGCCTGCGGATCAGACAGCAGCACCGTACGGGTTTCGGTAATTGGGCCAAACAGATAACCGATCCGCAGCCCCAGACTAAAATTTCCGAATACCCGCACGCCATTAGAAAATGAAATGATATTCAGCCCACCATCGCCAACCACAGTTTGTAAGCCGGTATCTTCTCCTCCCTGAATGGTGATGGGCTCTTCAATACGGTATCCGACCACGCTAAATGGGGCAACCCCCAAACTCATAGACCAGCGATTGGCCACCACCGGAAAGGAAAACATACCATAACTTAGCCCTCCCCCCGTGCGGTTAATGCTGCTATCTTCGCGCTGCATGATATTCTGCTCAATGCTGAACGCTACATCAAAAGAGGATAAATTATTCTTATACAGAAAGGCCGGATTCGCGTAATTGATGAATAAGGCATTGCCACTTCCGATGCCAATACCGCCCATACCCCGGTTGTGGGTCAGGTTGGGGCGAATCAGATTTCCCAAACCCTGAGATGAATAAGGAGTGACATCCGTCTGGGCCCTCAGGGGGGTTAGCATGCCTAAAACCCCGATAATGCCCATCAACAGGCTACCGATACTACGAACCATCATATTGTACTATGCTGTTTAATCCTATTAATACTAACTCCGGAACGTGGGTATACTCCGAAAGAATCCACGGTTGAAGATGTACCATATCCCCACCACAGGTAACAACTTGCAAAGCTGCAAATTTGTCGGCATACATCCGAATCATTTGATTAATTTCCGCTGCCAGGCCGATAAGCCCGCCACTTAGTAGTGCTTCCTGAGTGCTTTTACCTACCAGGGGAAGTTCCTCAATGGCACGTTCGGGACCAGTAGTAACAGATTCCAGAGATACTAACGGTAGTCGGGCGGTAAAAGTATGCATGGCCTGCCAGCGCATACGCAGCCCGGGTGAGATCAGTCCTCCCAGATACTGATGCTGGTTGTTTAGCAATTCATAGGTAATGCAGGTGCCGGCATCAATCACCAGCACATTCTGCGCCGGGTACAGGGCGTGTGCCCCGGCTACGGCCGCAACCCGGTCAGTACCTAAGGTATGCGGGGTATGGTAGGTATTCTCAAATGGCAACGGAGTATCGGAACTTAGCTCCATATAATGGATATCCTCCGGCACCGCGTCGCGCAGTGCTTGGGCCTGAGAAGACACCGACGAAACAATGATGCGCTCGGGATAACGTTGGCGAATCTGCTCAATAAACGCCTCCGGGTGCGTATCAGATTGTATTTCTACGAGGTGATTGTGCTCAAACCAACCTGCTTTGGTAGCAGTGTTTCCAATATCGATTGCCAGATTCATAAAGTAATTTATAATATTCTATTTGTCTTTCCGGGTTACTTTGGTAATTTGCTAGCGTCTATTTTTTTGACCAAAAAGACCAAACATAACCGGGTTTATTGTGCCGGATCTTTCTTAAAAATAATGCTCATAATGGTTTATACGAAATGAGGCGGCATGAATAGCTTTTCTACACCAAATATAAACCTAAACGTCTTCCGAATAAAACTGACCTGACTCGATGAAGCGACTGGTACTTAGTATTACCTTTCTGACCTTACTTTTCTCTGTATATAATCCCAAATTTGCTTTTGCTCAAGAGGCTCCTACTCCTGTATATTTAGTACAGGCTGAGGAAACTGAAGAGGAGCACGAATCTCAGGATCATGCAGCAACTCCCAACACCCAGCATGCGGAAGAGGGGCAAGCGCACGGTGAAGAAACGCACTTAAGCGCTCCAGCCTGGTCAGTTATTCCTTTTGTGCTGCTACTGCTCATGATTGCCACCGGCCCGTTGTTCTATGAACACTTCTGGCACAAAAATTATCCCCTGCTGGCTGTTTTATTAGCAGTACTGGTGGTTTCCTACTACATTTTTGTGCTGGGCAATATGGGCGACCCGGTGCACGCCCTGTTTGAATATTTGCAGTTTATCGCCTTACTGGCTTCTCTGTTCATTGCCTCAGGAGGTATTCTTATTAAAGTAGATAAGAAAGCCACACCGATCATCAACTCAACCATTTTATTGATCGGTTCGGCCATTTCTAACCTGATTGGCACCACCGGCGCCTCCATGCTGCTGATTCGCCCGTTTATCCGGCTCAATCAGCACCGCATCCGCTCTTATCATATTATTTTCTTTATTTTCATGGTCAGCAACGTGGGTGGCTCTCTCACTCCCATCGGCGACCCTCCCTTATTCCTGGGGTTTCTGCGAGGGGTACCCTTCTTCTGGACCATCTCCCATGTGGTGATTGAATGGTTATTTGCCTTACTGGTGCTGGTATCGGTCTTCTTCTTCATTGATAAGCGAAATCGTAGCGGTGTCAGTGATGATAGTAAGCCTGACAAGCATTCGGGGAAGATTACCATTGTCGGTAAACGCAACTTTGGCTGGCTGGCGTTGGTCATCCTGGCCGTATTTATTGATCCTAATAAGATTGAGTGGTTACCGCATATCAACTACCACGGCACCCGCTTCTCATTCGTACGCGAACTGATTATGTTTACGGTGGCCTTTCTCTCCTTCAAACTGGCCAAGAAAGAGGCGATCCAAGGAAATGAGTTTAGTTTTGAACCCATTCGGGAAGTGGCATTTATCTTCATCGGTATCTTTGGTACCATGATGCCCGCCCTGGAACTGGTGGGTGATTTTGCCAAATCAGAGGGAGGAAAGGAGCTGATTACCCATAATACATTGTACTGGGGCACCGGGCTGCTCTCCGGGTTCCTGGATAATGCGCCAACATACCTTAACTTTCTGGCCGCTGCCATGGCTTCCGTGGGGGCGAGCGTTAACGACTCGCAAGATGTGCTGGCTTTTGCTGATGGAGAGTACCACGACAGTATCATGTACCTGACGGCCATCTCCATTGCCTCCGTGTTTTTTGGAGCAATGAGCTACATTGGCAACGGCCCTAACTTTATGGTAAAATCCATTGCCGAGCAGGTAGGCATCCGGATGCCCTCATTCTTCGGCTACATTATCCGCTTTTCGCTTCCGATCCTGCTGCCCATTCTTATTACGGTGTGGCTGATCTTCTTTGCTTTCAAATAAGGTTTCTACCACCTGACCCTGACGTACGGTAAAATACTTCTTCTCGGCCTCAATGGCAGAGAATATGCTGTGCGTGCGCTCCGGGCGGGCATCCGTCACAAACAATTGCCCAAACGATTGCTGTACCACCATCTCGGTAAGTTTCCCAATCCTGAAATCATCCAGCTTGTCGAAAATATCATCCAGCAGTAAGAGGGGTTTCAGCTGCTTCTCTTCCCGCAACACATCAAACTGGGCCAGTTTCAGGGCAATCACAAAGGATTTTTGCTGCCCCTGCGAGCCGTAGCGTTTGGTGGGGTAGGTATCAATCTGAAAGTCGTAATCATCCCGATGAATACCCAGTGAGGTTCGCTGCACCGCAAGGTCTTTCCGATAGGCTTTATAAAAGATCTCTCTATACTGTCGCTCCGAAAAGTGGGAGGAATACTGGATGGTCACCTCCTCTTTCTTTCCCGACAGATTATTATAGTGGCGGATAAAATGGGGCATAAAGCCGGAAAGGAAATCCGTACGCCGCTGGTACAGTCCATGCCCCAGATCGAGTAACTGCTCGCTGTAGGAGTCCAGCAGGTCGGCATCGTAGGTATTGCGTTCGGCAAACTGTTTGAGCAGGGCATTGCGCTGGCGGAGCACGTAATTATAGCGCATCAGGTCTTCCAGGTACTTCGCATCCATTTGCGACATTAGGCTATCGAAAAAGCGGCGGCGCAGTTCGCTGGCTCCCCGAATCAGGTCGGTATCGTCGGGTGAAATCAGCACTACGGGAAACCGTCCGATGTGCTCGCTCATCTTCTCGTATACCCGTTTGCTGTTCTGTACCTGCTTTCTTTGCCCGGGTTGCAGGCTGCACTGCACGGTATGCGACTGCTCCTCTTTCTCAAAGATGCCTTTCACCATAAAAAAAGGCTCGCCGTGGCGAATATTCTGCTGTTCCACGCTGCTAAACGCACTTTTGGTAAAAGAAAGGTAGTAGATCGCATCCAGCAGATTCGTCTTACCACTCCCGTTTTCTCCCAGAATACAGTTGATCTGCGGAGAGAAGGTGAGGTTAAGTTCTTCGTAGTTTTTAAAATTAAGCAAACTGATTTTTTCCAGCCACATGCGTTCTTTGTTCGTGTTTTTGTATTAATTTGCGCGAGCGTAAGTAATCAAGCAAATGTAACTATCAATTATATGCATCTAATGTTTTTGGACAGCCATTTCGGATTGCTCAAAAAAAGCATGGGTGCTTAAACAGGAAAACCCTCCGCTGCGTTACGTTCCTGTAAGTCTATTATCTAAGCAAGTAATTATGGCAGTCAGTACCAAAGAAAAAGCGAATAAAAAAACATCCAAGTCGTCGTCTAAGAAAAAGGAGTTCTCCAAAGAGACCTATATGTGGTGGTACGAAACCATGTACCTGATGCGCCGCTTTGAAGAAAAAGCCGGGCAGCAGTACGGGCGTCAGAAAATCCGCGGGTTTTGCCACCTCTACATCGGGCAGGAAGCCTGTGCCGCCGGAGCCGTTTCTGCCCTGCGCGATACCGACAGCTTCATCACCGCTTACCGCGACCACGCCCATCCTTTGGCATTGGGCAGTGACCCGAAGAAGGTTATGGCCGAACTGTTTGCCAAGCAAACGGGTATCTCCAAAGGAAAGGGCGGTTCTATGCACATGTTCGACAAGGAGCGTAACTTCTACGGCGGACACGGCATTGTGGGCGGACAGATTCCGCTGGGAGCTGGTATTGCTTTTGCTGAGAAATACAAAGGTACTGATAATGTGTGTGCCACTTTTATGGGTGATGGTGCCGTACGGCAGGGTTCTTTCCACGAGACCCTGAACATGGCCATGACCATGAAAATCCCCGTAATCTTTGTCATTGAGAACAATGGCTACGCCATGGGTACTTCCGTGAAACGTACCAGCAACGTGCAGGAACTCTACACCCTGGGTGAAGCCTACGACATGCCTTCCTTCCCGGTAGATGCGATGAACGTAGAAAACGTACACATTGCCATGGAAGAAGCCGCCGAGCGTGCCCGAAAAGGAGATGGCCCCACCCTGCTGGAGTTCCGAACTTATCGCTACAAAGGACACTCTATCTCAGACCCGGCCAAGTACCGCACCAAAGAAGAAGTGGAAGAATATAAGGAGCAGGATCCGCTGATCCAGTGCATGAGTGTGATACTGGAGAAAAAATTTGCTACTGAAGAAGAGCTGAAAGAGATTGAAAACAAAGTAAAGGAAACCGTAGAAGAATCCATCAAGTTTGCTGATGAATCTCCTTTCCCTCCCAGCGAAGAAGCCCTTCAGGACGTTTATATGCAGGAAGACTATCCGTTTATCCTGGATTAGTCATAGCGATATCAACATAAAAACCATTCTACCAGGGGCTTTATCTTTGAGCCCCTTTTTTTATCACCCCTATTTTCGTACGCTGCGATGAAACGCAAAGCATAGTTTTTCTGTTTACGAAAAAAATATGCTAAATTCGCAGCCCTAAACGAATAATTATGGCGAATAGAGTTCGAGGATCTCGCAGTAAAAAGGATGTCCAGGAAAAAATGACGGCTACGGAGGAGTTGCTGGAAAAGCCCGAAGCCCTTCGGGAACGTATTACCGATACTGAAGAGTACGTTAAAGAGCACGCCACTGTCTTCATTATTGGTGCTGCCATTATCGTATTGGCAGTAGGCGGTTTCTTTGGATATCAATTTTACCAGAACAATCAGAATCAGACGGCCCAGGAAGAAATGTTCCAGGCGATCTACTATTTTGAGAGTGACAGCCTGAATGCTGCCCTGAACGGCGACGGAAACAACTATGGTTTTCTGGAAATCATGGATGAGTTTGGCGGAACGGATGCTTCCAACCTAGCGCATTATTATGCCGGGGTCATTGAATTGCGCCAAGGCAACTACGAAGAGGCCATCGATTACCTAGAAGATTTCAGCGCCTCTGACCTGCTGGTACAAGCCCAGGCTTATACCCTGATCGGAGATGCCTATATGGAGTTAGAGGACTATCAGCAAGCAGCCTCCCAGTACGAGAAAGCCGCTGACTATCAGCCGAATCAGTACTTTTCACCTCAGTACCTGGTCAAGGCTGCCGTTGCCTACGAAGCCAATGGCAACTACAGCAAGGCTGCCAGCAGCTACCAGCGCATCATTGATGAGTTCCCGGAAGCCTATGAGTTCCAGGAAGCGCAAAAGCAGCACGCCCGACTGGAGGCACTGACTTCTAACTAAACACTGTTGTGATTCATTGTAATAACATTGGTAAGGGATAAGACACGATACTGTCTTGTCCTTTTTTTATTTTCAGGCATGGCTACGATCAACCAAAACCTCAGCGAACATTCTACCGAACAGCTTCCCGATATCTCGCAACGGCGCTTTTCTATTGTAACCGCCGAGTGGAATCCCGAAATCACCCAACCGCTGCTAAACGGGGCGGCCCAGACTTTGATGCAGCATGGCGCGCAGCAGGCACACATTCGCTCAAAATTGGTTCCGGGAAGCTATGAGCTCACCTTAGGCGCCCAGTGGGAAGCTGCCCGACCCGAGGTAGATGCCGTGATCTGTCTGGGTTGCGTGATCCAGGGAGAAACCCCTCACTTCGATTATATCTGCCAGTCGGTGGCCCAGGGCATCAAAGATGTTGCCCTTAAGTATAACAAACCGGTCATCTTCGGAGTACTTACTACGCTGGATCAGCAACAGGCGCTGGACCGCGCCGGAGGAAAACATGGCAACAAAGGAGACGAAGCCGCCCTAACTGCCATCAAAATGTTAGGATTCAATGAATAAATGAGCATGGGGGTGAATGATTACATCAGTATTTTATAACCTTATTTATTCAATCCTTCTATCATTCACTCGTTCAATAATTAATTTGATATGAAAGTCTTAAAATTCGGGGGCACGTCAGTAGGCTCACCGGAACGGATGCACAGCGTAGCCGGGTTGATTACTCAGCAAACCGAACCAAGTATTATTGTACTCTCCGCCGTATCCGGCACTACCAATACCCTGGTGCAGATCGGGCAGGCACTGCAACACCAGCAAACCGGGCAGGCCCTCCGGGTTATTGATGAGCTCTTTGCCCAGTATCAGCAATTCTGCCGGGAATTGTTTCAGCAGCCAGACGCTCTGGAGGAAGGAGCTCGCATTATTGAATCGCACTTTGAGACCTTACGGGCCATGACCCAGGAACCCTTCAGTGCCGATGTAGAGAAAGAAATACTGGCCCAGGGCGAACTACTCTCGACCCAGTTATTCACCGCCTACCTGCACGAGCAGCAGATCAACGCTGTGCTGCTTCCAGCCCTGGAGTTTATGCGCATTGATGACAGCAATGAGCCGGATGAGCCTTACATTCACGAAAAACTCAGCGCATTGCTGGATCAATACCCCGATACGACGCTGTTTGTGACCCAGGGGTACATTTGTCTGAACAGCCGCAACCGGACTGATAACCTGCAACGCGGAGGCAGCGACTACACCGCTTCCCTGATTGGGGCTGCCGCCCAGGCAGAAGAAATTCAGATCTGGACGGACATTGATGGCATGCACAACAATGATCCCCGCATTGTGCAGCACACCTTCCGCATTGATGAGCTTTCGTTTAACGAGGCGGCTGAGTTGGCGTACTTTGGCGCCAAAATACTGCACCCTTTTACCATTCGTCCCGCCCAGCGGGCAAACATTCCCGTACGATTACTGAATACCATGGAACCTCAGGCCCCTGGCACCCTCATCTCTGACAAGCAGGAAGAACGCGAAATTACCGCTGTGGCGGCCAAAGATGGTATCACGGCCATTAAGATTAAATCGTCGCGTATGCTGCTGGCCTACGGCTTCCTGCGGAAAGTATTTGAGATTTTTGAGAAGTACAAAACTCCCATTGACCTGATTACGACTTCTGAAGTGGGGGTTTCCCTCACCATTGATAACCAGGAACATCTGGCTAGCATACAACATGAGCTGGAAATCTTTGGTGAAGTGGAAGTGGATGGTGACAAAACAATTGTTTGTGTGGTAGGTAACATGCCTTTCCAAAAAATAGGTATATTGAAGCGGGTAATTGACGCCATTGATGATATTCCCATTCGTATGCTTTCTTACGGTGGTAGTAAATTCAATATTTCATTGCTGATTGACAGTCAATACAAAAATGAGACCCTCAATCGGTTAAATGACCGCATATTTACCCACCCTGAACGTTAGCCTGCTTTAAACTCATTGTAAATACTACCTAACAATTTGGTCATGAAAAACACCCTCCTTTCTACTGTCTGTCTGTTCGTGCTCACCGCCACGGTCTCCCTCGCCCAGGATTTCCGGGGGCTGGACCAAAGTCCACTGGACATAGCCTACTACCCTGACAACTTTGCTCATGACCGTAAACCCGGTGAAAAAGCAGCGATCAAAGTAGTATACAGCCGTCCTCAGATGAAAGGACGAGAAATTTTCGGCGAGAAAGTACCCTATGGTGAGGTATGGCGCGTCGGTGCAAATGAAGCCACCGAAGTTAAATTTTACGAAGATGTCACCATCGGAGGAAAGTCCTTATCTGCCGGTACCTACGCTCTATTCTCTATTCCGAACGAAGATGAGTGGACCATCATTTTCAGCGATGACCTGGATTACTGGGGAGCGTACAGCTACAAAGAAGCCAATGATGTGCTTCGGGTAACCGCTCCGGTTTCTTCGCTGGACCAACCGGTAGAGGCTTTCACCATTCAGTTTACCGAAGACGGACAACAGGCCGTGATGCAACTCGCCTGGGAGAATACCGTGGCCAAACTGCCCATTGATATCTCCAAATAAATTCCCGGAGGTTGCGCTGGAGAATTCTTCGAGAAACTCTTCAAACATAACCTCTTTGCCATCAGCAAGATAGCGCCTCGGAAGGCAGGAATAAAAAATATATCCATCCAAACCCTGCCAACTTCTGAGGGCAATGACTATCTTCATCAGAAGAAATCAGATCTATGCCCAAATATACTAACCCAAACCAACGTGCCCGCACGGGTGAAATGTCCACTGTGGGCGAAGCCCTGCATCAGTTGCTCGATACCTATCAGTTAAAAGCCAAATACGAACAAACCCAGCTGATTCAATCCTGGGAGCGACTGATGGGACACCCCATCGCCCGCCGCACGGATAAGCTGTATATCAACAATCGGGTATTGTACGTGAAACTAAGTTCAGCCCCTCTGAAGCAGGAGTTGAACATGTCACGATCCAAGATTCTATCACTATTTCTTCGGGAATTTGGGGAGGCGATCGTAGAAGATGTCGTCTTTTTGTAGGCTCTACCGATGGTATCGAGTTTCGAGACTCAATCCCACCAATCTTCGCCTTCCACCAAATAGCTTTTGACCAGATCTTCATTGAGTTCAATGCCCAGCCCCGGCCGGTCGGTGAGTTGAAGGTAGCCGTCTTTGACCATTTCCTTATCGTAGCCCAGCACATCCGGGTCACCATTCACTCCATTTCCTTCCTGATTTTTGGGATTCATGATGAATACTTCGTGGCCCATGAACTCGCGCACCGAAGCGGCAAAGTTGGCGGAAGCGATGGTCGCAATCGGCCCGGCCACATTGTGGGTAGCTACCGGGATGTAATAGGTTTCAGCCAAATCAGCAATTTTCTTAGCTTCTAATAAGCCTCCCGCCATAGAAACGTCAATCTCGATGACGTTTACCCCCTGGTTCACGATAAAAGGCCGGAAATCATCTCGCCCATAGAGGTTTTCGCCGCAAAGAATAGGCACCGGAGATTGCTCCGTGAGTTTCACCCATTGTTCGTTATAGGCAATGGGCAAAGGGTCTTCCATCCACCAGGGCCGAATCGGAGCAACTGCCCGGGCTAGCCGGAGGGCGCTATCAAAATCAAACTCCCAATGGCAATGCACGGCAATGTCGAAATCCTCGCCAACGGCTTCTCTGAGATTAGCATACCCCTGGGCATTCCGATCCACTTCTCTATTGGAAAGCCGCCGGTTGTCCAGTTCATTCCAGGATTGATCCCGAAGGATATTTACCTTGGCAGCAGTCCACCCCATACTATGCATGCGTTCGGCAAACTCAGCACAGGAAGCTTTGTCCAGCATATCTCGTGGTCCGGTAGAAGCATACGCCCGCACCTGGTCTACATGCGAACCTCCGCCCAATATTTTATGAACAGGTTGTCCGGTAATTTTCCCGATAATATCCCAGAGAGCAAACTCTACTCCGGTGATGGCGTGGGTGGCTACTCCGTGGTTGCCTCCGTAGTAGGAAGTGCGCGTACTCATCTTGAAAACAAGGTACTCCAGATCCAGCGGGTCCTGCCCCATCAGAATGGGTTTGCAAACATTTAGCACGATATCTTTCGCTCCCAGCCCATTCTCATCATGATGACACTCGCCAATCCCGACAATACCGGCATCCGTTTCAATCTTCACCAGTGGGCTTACCCGGAAGTTAAGCTTGGTGCGCACGCACTTTACATCCGTAATCTTAACTTTCTGCCGGTCCATGGCTGCCAACAGGTTGTAGTATGGCATACAGGAGGCGACTGGCACAGTCAGGGCCATGTTCTTTAAGAATTCACGTCGTTGCATTAGTATTTAGGCTTTGGTTTATATGCAAAAGCAAATCGCTCAGATGGGGTTTACAGCCACAAGCGCTCGATAATGTATCTCGTCAGCTTTCTTTTCCCCTTTTTCACACAACGTCTTTCCCCATCACTCCCAGCCGTTTGATGAGTTTCTCTACCGTAAGCCCCTGCACAATGATGGAGAACACAACGACAATATAGGTAACCGTGAGCAGGAACTCCCGATCCATGTCGCTACTCAGCGATAGGGCCAGAGCAATGGAGATCCCCCCGCGCAGCCCCCCCCAGGTCATGATCAGGTCGGTATGGGGCACGAAATTGAGTCTCTCTTTAAAGAAGTAGATCGGTACTTTCAGCACCACATATCGAGCCACCAGAACAATCACAATGGCAAAGGCTCCGGCAATCATATACTGATGGTCGTAGGTAATGATCAGCAGTTCAAAGCCAATCAGCACAAACAGTATGGCATTGAAGAACACATCCAGCAGCTCCCAGAAACCATCCAAATACTTACGGGTGGTTTCAGACATAGACGTTTCCCGGGCACTATTGCCAATAAATAAGCCGGCCACCACCACCGCCAACGGACCCGAAAAGTGCAGGCGACTGGCCAGCAGGTAGCCTCCCATCACAATGGCCAGGGTAATCATCACTTCGGTTTGATAGTCATCAATGCTTCGGGTAAGGTGCAAGGTGATGTAACCCAATGCCAGTCCCAACGCAACTCCCCCCAGTACTTCTTCCGCAAAAAGCAGTAAAATATCGGACACTCCAACGTTGGCCAGTCCCTGATCCGCGATGCTAAATACCGTCAGAAAAATAACCACTCCGACTCCGTCATTAAAGAGCGACTCTCCCACAAACTTTACCTCCAGTTGCTTCGGAACTCCGATTTTCTTCAAAATCCCCATTACGGCAATCGGGTCGGTCGGTGAAATAAGGGCGCCAAACAACAGGCAATGAATGTAAGGAATGGGATAGCCAATCACGTAATGGCACAGTAAAAAGAACAAAGTGCCTACCACAAAAGTAGAAGCCACCACTCCGATAGTAGCAAAGGTAATAATGGGCGCAGATTGCTCCTTTAACCGGCCCCAGTCGGTATGCAGGGCTCCGGCAAACAACAGGAAACTCAGCAGCACATCCAGGATCAGATCTCCCAGATCAATACTTTCAATCAGGTTCTCTGCATAGGTTGTTACCGAGGTGTTGAATTGCCCGATGACCAATACAATCAGGGTCAGAATAATGGCCATGATCATCAACCCGATGGTCGCTGGCAAACGGAAAAAGCGCACATTGATATACGCAAATAGCGAGGACAGAACAACCAGGATGGTAATGATGGTAAAAATGTTCATAAATGAATGGTTAGCGGAGACTGGAAACCGGAGACCGGGATCATAATTATTGACTTTACATTTACATTAGTTAGCAGCAGATACGGTTTCCAGACTCTGGTCCTTCATTCTCCGCTATATATGCAACTTTGATTTTTTACAGCGATTTTGCAACTTAAAAATGAGAAAAACAGTTTAAGAATTCAACTTGTATTAATAAAATGACTAACAGTCAGTAGCTATATGGGAATCGCGGAACGACGGCAACGAGAAAAAGAACAACGGGCACAGGACATTGTGGATGCAGCTGAGAAAATCATTTTTTCCAAAGGCTACGAGAAAGCCACCATGGATGAAATTGCTGAAGCGGCTGAGCTTAGTAAAGGAACGCTGTATCTCTACTATAAAACCAAGGAAGAACTTTATCAGGCTATTGCCATACGCGGCAATATCATCTTACGAAAAATGGCTCAGGCAGCTTTGCAGGACGATATGAATGGGCTAGAAAAGATCATCACCATTACGCAAGCCTATTTTAGATTTTATGAACAACAACGCTCGTATTTTGATGCGCTTCACCATATGGATACTTCTGAGATGACACCCGAGGCCATTCAGGAACGCCATCAGGCTTTTGAACGAAGTGAGAATGCACTTTACCTATTGAGGGATGTCATTGCCCAAGGCGTAGAAGACAGATCAATTCGGTCTGATGTAGACCCTATGAAACAGGCTTTGCTGGTATGGGGGCAGGCATTGGGAGTACTTCAGGTGATGATTTCAAAAGAATGCATGATGGTTGACGTGCTTAACGTGCAACGAAAAGACTTAATGGAAGCATTTTATACGACCCTTCAACGCTCGTTGATGCCCTGATTTTTTTTCAATACTGACTGATAGTCATTTTATAATTTATAATATATTTTTTCTATCTCATTACAATATACCGATTTCCTATCCGACTCTAAGCTTATGAAAATGAAAGCAATTTATTCTGCTAACATTAATCCATTGACGATTGAACCTGCTATTTGGTCGTTTCACACTGATTCTACTGCCGGGAAACTGGGCATTAGCGTATTTAGTAGTGTCAATAGCATCAGGTGTTCTTAAATAATATATAGTTCTGTTTTATAGGTCATATTACTAACCCCTGAATAACTCTAATGCTTAATGGCAATCGTACCAATCAGGCTGTCGGAAATGTAATACACTGTCGGTGTTGTTATATCAACTTGTCGGTAATGTCTTTCGATTTGACGGTTTTTTGTTAACAATTCAGCATTCTTTGTCTCTAACTTTGCATCAATTAAAACCCTGACTCTCAACTATAAGCGTGACCATAATAGCCTTGATTCTCTAAAAAAATTTTATCTGATAATGACTCACAGTCAGTTACTAAACCCTAATGTATTATGACCCGATTTATTCTCCTTGTTTTATTCAGTTGGGTTGCCTCCTTGGGCTTTGCCCAGCCAACTTCAACTGAGCCATCGCTACTGGATGCATACGTAGCCGAAGGACTGAAGAACAATCTACAGCTCATTCAGGAAAACCTTAGTGTGGACCAACGATGGGCGGCCATTCGGGAGGCTCGGGGACAGTTTTACCCCGCTGTTTCCCTGCAGTCAGATTATACCCTGGCGGGGGGTGGACGTTCCATTGCTTTTCCGATAGGAGATATGTTGAACCCAGTGTATAGTACCCTGAATCAACTTACCGAAAGTTCAAATTTTCCTACCGACCTGGAAAACGTGAACGAGCAATTCCTGCCCAACAACTTCCACGATACAAAAGTACGGGTCATCCAACCCATTTTTAACCCGGATATTCAACATAACCTGAACATCCGGGAGAATGAGCTGGCCGCTCAGGAAGCCCAACGGGAAGCTTTTAAAAACCAATTGGTAAAAGACATTAAGACCGCTTATTTCAACTACCGCCAAAGCGAACAAGTGGCGGCCATTTTAGCGCAATCGGAAGTTGTATTGCAGGAAGTGCTGCGGGTGAACCAAAAACTGGTAGAAAACCAGAAAGCGACCAAAGAGGTGGTCTACCGGTCAGAATATGAACTAAGCCAACTGGCCCAGCAGCAAGCCGAAGCCCATCGCAGTGTACAAGCAGCCCGCAATTACTTCAACTTCCTGTTGAACCGCCCCCTGGCTATGTCGATTGAAACCGAAGAAACTGATACGCAGATCCTGAATCCGATCGTAGTTGACACCATACAGGCACAACAGGCGCTGCTCCATCGTCAGGAGTTACGGCAGTTAAAAAGCTCGCAAGAGGCCAACCAGGAAGGTCTTCGTCTGTATCAGGACCGCCGGTTACCCACCGTCTCAGCCGTGCTGGATGCCGGCTATCAGGGGTATGGCTACCAGTTTAATGATACCCAGGACTATTGGCTGGCCGCCTTTTCCCTGAAATGGGATCTGTTTACCGGCTTTCAGAACCGGGCCCGACGTCAGCGCTTTGCCCTGCAGGGTGAGCAGTTGGAACAACAACTTAATACATTAGAAAAACAGATTCAACTGGAAGTCAATGATCAGCAGCAGCAGGTGCAGGCTGCTTATACCGCCTGGGAAGCCGCCCGAAAGGGTGTCCGCAGTGCCGAGCAAAACTTCACGCTGGTCAGCAAAAAATACCAGCAGCAACAATCCACTTTACTTGAATTACTGGATGCCCGCAGCACACTCACCCGTGCCCAATTGCAGACCACGGTTGCCCAGTTTGATTACTTCAAAAAAAGCGCCCAACTGGAAAGTAGCCTGGGCATAGCAATGAGCAATGAACAATAGAAAACGAGAACCTGCAACTAGAAACTAATGAAGTTCTAAAATAAGGGTTCCTGATTCTATTTTCTGTTTTCAAAACCCCTAATCCCAAACACCCAATTCCTAAAATCCAACCCCATGAAAACCATATTCCTTCCCACCATACTTACCGTAGTTTCTCTGGCCCTTTATAGTGGCTGTACCTCCAGCCAGGCCGAACAGGATCAGACTCAACCGGAAGAGATGGCCCGCTCCGTCACTGTTTCGGCTGTTTCCCCTACTACTGCTCCACTGAGCCTGGAGTCCAGTGGCGTGCTGGCATCCAAAGCCGAAATAAGCCTTTCGTTCAAAACAGGCGGAATTATTGCTGGTATGTATGCCGATGAGGGCCAACCTGTCAGGAAAGGGCAGTTACTGGCAAAATTGAACCTGGCTGAAATTAACGCGGGTGTGGTGCAAGCCCAGGCCTCCCTGGATAAAGCCGCCCGGGATTATGAACGCATCGATAATTTATTTCAGGATTCGGTCGCTACGCTGGAACAGCGGCAGGATGCCCGAACGGCTTTTGAACTAGCCCAGGCCAACTTACAGGTGGTAGAATTTAATCAGCAGCACTCTGCCATCTATGCTCCGCAAGCCGGTAAAATACTGAAGCGCAAAGCGGAAGTAAATGAACTGGTAGAGCCCGGCAACGCCATTTTTGAGTTTGCATCGGCCCAGAGTGCCCAGATCATCCGCATTGGAGTTTCGGACCGTAATATTGTACGTGTACACCTGCAGGACTCTGCCCTGGTGCAATTTGATGCTTACCCAAGCATGCGATTTCCCGCCCATATTTCGGAAGTAGCGGAAAGTGCGGACGAGCGCACCGGAGTATTTGAATTGGAGTTAACAGTAGATGCTGAAGGATACGATTTAAAGAACGGTTTCATCGGCAAAGTGCAGATCTTCATCACTCCCGAAAAACCATATTACAAAATTCCGATGGATGCCCTGGTTGAAGCTGACCCGCAATCAGCTTCTATTTTTGTAGCTGATGCGGACCAGAAGCATGCTCGAAAGATGGAAGTTACTCCCACCTACATCAGCGGAGATTATTTCACCGCACGGGCAGACACCGATGCTCCGCTAACAGTCATCACCTCCAGCGTGGCTTACCTGCAAGATGGTATGCTTATTAATACGGGAACCGGAAAACGGAATCCGAAAACCAAAAAATAGGTACGATTCATTAATAGTATCACGATCCCATAAAAGATCACAATTCAATCCGTCTACGGACTCCAGACTCCGTTCTCCGACAACTCCCAAAACCAAACCCCCAACACCCAATCCCAAGTATCATGAAACTCCCCAGCATTGCCATCAAAAACTATCAGTTTATTCTGATTGTCGTTGCGCTTGCCTCGCTCTACGGCCTCAGTTCCTACCTGACCATGAAGCGCTCCGAAGACCCCTTTATGAACGGCCCCTACTACATGATCACGGTGGTGTATCCCGGCACCGGACCGAAGGACATGGAAGAACTGGTCGTGGACCCTATTGAAGAGGTGATTGACGAACTGGAAGACATCAAGCAGATCAATACCACGGTGGACGAAGGACTGGCCTTTATCCAGGTGGAAGGGATGTGGGGCGTAGACCCGGACGAGCAGTACGACGAGGTGGTCGCGGAGATCAACAGTGTGAAACCCCGCCTGCCCGATGACATCTTTCAGATTGAAGTCACCCACTCCACCCCCAAAGAGGTATCCATTCTGCAACTGGCCCTGACGTCCGAAACGGCTTCGTACCGCCGCATGCAGGATTATGCCGAAGAACTGGAGAAAAAACTGGAGAAAGTGAACGGCATCCGCACCGTAGAAGTACTGGCCTACCCGGAAGAAGAAGTGCGGGTTTCTCTGGATTTTCAGAAGATGGCAAATCAGAATGTGGCGTTGAGTCAGGTGATTAATACGCTGCGCAGCAACAATGCAAATGTGCCGGGCGGTAATGTAAAATCGGGCGGGCGTTCTTTTACCGTAAAAACCAGCGGCGGTTACAAGACCCTGGAAGCACTGGAATCCACGGCCCTTGCCTCCGGAGATGGTAAACTCGTGTATCTGCGCGACATCGCCGATGTACATTTTGATTACGAAGACCAGCAGTACTACGCCCGGTTCAATGGCGAAAAATCCCTGTTTTTATCCGTTACCCAGAAAGAAGAAGTAAACATTCTGGAGCTGACCGATGAGATAAATACCCTGGTTGACGAGTTCCAGTCACAATTGCCGGATGAGTTATCCCTGCATTATGCCTTCATCCAAGGGCCATCGGTGGCCCAGCGCATTCAGGGATTTATTGGGAACCTGGGACAAGGCGTGGCCCTGATCGGGATCATCGTGCTGATCTTTCTGGGAGTACGCTCGGCGGCAGTTATCATCACTGTCATTCCCACCACCATCATCATCTCCATCGGGCTGCTGAACGGGACGGGCTTTGGCTTGCACCAGATTTCTATTGTCGGCCTGGTGATTGCCTTGGGTCTGTTGGTGGATAATGCCATTGTGGTAGTAGAAAATATCACCCGATTTATGCAGGAAGGGTATTCTTTACGGCAGGCCGCCGCCAAAGGTACTGCCGAAGTAGGCGCAGCCGTTATTAGTTCCACCGTCACCACTGTACTTTCCTTCATGCCGCTGGCGATTATGAATGACAGTGTGGGAGAATTCCTCCGAGCCATGCCGCTTATCGTCATCTTTGCCCTGATCACTTCGCTCATTCTGGCGCTGACCTTTACTCCCATCCTGTCACGCTACGGACTGAAAGCCCCTCGTCGCGGGCAGAAACCTTCCTGGGTTGACCGGGGCATTCAACGCACTATTCAAGGCCCTTACCGTCGTATGCTGAATTTCGGATTACGCCGTCCGGCCATTACGCTGACGCTGGCCGTGTTGGTATTCATCGGAGGCATCGCCCTGTTTCCTTTGGTGGGAGTGAGTCTGTTCCCCACGGCCGATAAACCCCTGTATCTGGTAGATATTGAAACGCCCAAAGGCAGTAACCTGGACAAAACCGATGCCGCCGCTCGCTTTGTGGAGAGTGTGGTAGATACCCTGCCAGGAGTGGTTAGTTATGCTACCAACGTCGGTCACGGCAATCCGCAGATTTACTACAATCGTTTCAGCAAGAGCTATACCCGCAACTACGCTCAGGTGCTAGTGAACCTGGATGCCTACGAAGAAGATCGCTTTTATGCGACCCTGCACCAACTACGGGATACGTTTAAACAATACCCCGAAGCCCGTATCACGCTTTCTGAACTGAAGCAAGGAGTGCCCGTGGAAGCTCCGGTAGCGATCAAAATCATCGGAAAAGATCTGGAAACCATTAAAGCCATTGGCGGCGATGTGGAGGCCCTCTTCAAACGCACCGCGGGCACGGTAAACACCTACAATCCCCTGGCCATTGACAAAACCGATATCAAGGTAGATATCAACCGCGACAAAGCCGGGCTAATCGGATTATCACTGTACGATATTGACCTGGCGGTTCGTACCAGCCTGACTGGCCTCTCCGTAGATGAAATGACCATGGATAACGGTGACCAGTTCAATATTGTCGTCCGTCTGCCCTTCGACCAACAGCTTACGCTGGATGACTTTAACAAGATCTACACCACCAACATTGCCGGAGACAAAGTACCGCTGAATCAGGTGGCCCAACTGACTTTTGCTCGCAGCAATTCCCAGATCGACCACTACAACACCGACCGTACGGTGACCATTACGGCCGATGTGCTGGACGATTACAACATCATGGCTGTTACCCAGGAAATTCTGGATGAACTGGATCAGTACGATTTCCCGGAAGGATATTCTTACTATGCCGCGGGCGAGTACGAAGCCCAGCAGGAATCTTTTGGCAATACCGGGCAAAGTCTGCTGATTGCCCTGATTGCCATCTTCGCCGTACTGGTACTACAATTCAAGTCGTTCCAGCAGCCGTTGATTGTGTTTACTGCCATTCCGTTGGCCTTCACCGGGTCCATCGTGGCCCTGTTCCTCACCGGATGGACGTTCTCTTTCTTCGCTTTCGTGGGTTTCACCAGTCTGGTGGGCATTGTGATTAACACCTCCATCATCCTGATTGACTATACCAACCAACTCCGGGATTCGGGTATGCGGATGGTGCGGGCCATTAAAAAGGCAACGGAAACCCGTTTCAAGCCCATCATCCTCACCACCCTGACCACCATCTTAGGTTTATTACCACTGACCCTCTCCTCTGGCGACCTGTGGCCCCCGCTGGGATGGACGATCATCGGCGGGATGGTATCTTCTACTTTCCTTACGCTGCTGATTGTACCCGTTTTGTATAAACTGTTTACTCGAGAGCAGGTAATGGTGGAAGAAGATGAAGAAGCCCTGGTGAATGTATGATCAAGGCTTAACCAAGGGAAGAAAAAGCTTAAGCATCGGCCCTGAAGCAATTTGCCTGTTACTCAAGGCAAATTGCTTCAGATTTGGTGGGAAATACTGTGAAGTTGACACTTCTTACATCTGATTAACGTGGTGTTCAGTGACACTATTCGGTGGTAGTGCCTTTATACATTCGGAAGAATAAAAACGGTAGAAACCCAAAACTGAATAGCAGGGCCCCGACGACCAACAAGATATTGGCTCCTTGCAAATGCATCATCTTAAACAATACCGCGGCACCAATGATAATGGCACTGGAAAAACCCAGTATGATTTTAAGCTTTTCCGACATGACCTTGTCAACTGTAGCTTTATATTGATTAATGGCCAGCATTGGCAGGAATAGTAGCACAAATCCCAGGAACCCGTAGGTAAATAGTTCGTTGCCTCCGGGCCAGTGTAAGATTCTAAACAACCAGCCAACGCTGATACCAATAGAAGTCACCAACCCAATAAAATACATGATTTTTTTCATAGCCATTATTTTTGAATTATTTAACAGATACATCGTTTCTTCCTGAATTTCACGGAACCCGTTTGGACAAATATGCTCTGTGGCAAGAGAAAAAGCCGTCTCAAAGGAATGCCCCTTTTCCAGCTCCTGCTCTACAAAACAGCAATAATGATCCAGCAGATCATCCTTTAAGGTCTGCATAGACAGGGTACTTCGCTCTATTTCCAGTCGAATAATTTCAACGTGCTGATCACTTAGCATGGGGAGATAACTGGTTTGGTTGGGGAAAAATGATGTGCTGAATGGTTTCAAGAAATTCCTGTAACTCGTCAAACTGCAATTGCTTTTTTGCCTGCCCCTGTTTGGTAATTGAGTAATATTTGCGTACCCGCTTTCCCACATGTTTTGTTTCCACCTCTACCAGTCCCTCTTTTAGCAACTTGTGCAAAGCCGGGTACAAAGACCCTTCTTTCAGCAAAATTTTATCCTCAGACAGCTCCTTTACCTTTTGGGCGATCTCGTAACCATACATTTTCTCATGGTCCGCCAAAAGCTTGAGGATAATGGTGGTTAAGGTACCTTTCAATAGTTCCGTTGAATTCATAAGCCAAATATACAAAGTTTTTTGATACATCAAATATCTATGTATTATAATACGAAAGATAAGCGCTTACAATTAATTCACTGACCAGAAGCCTTGCAGCTAAAAAATCTGCTACCTCGAACGTGGTGCAGTAGCTTGCATAGGTGATCTTTGCTGCCAGTGCTTAAGGTTAGCGACAATAATAATACTGATAATCACCAGCAAAAACCAGGAGTTGATTTTGCTGAAATGCACCAACTGCCAGGTTTTTGCCTGATTAGGATACTGCCACGCTCCAAAGAAGGTGGATATATTTTCGGCAATCCAGATGAAAAACCCAATCAGGAAAAACGACAGGATCGTGGGTAACTGATAGCGTTGCCGGTTGATGGTGAAGTTTACGTACGACTTGCCAAAAAACAAAAACAATCCGATCACCAGAAACCAGCGGATGTCGGGCATAAAATGATGGGAGAAGAAATTGACGTAAATCAACACCGCAATGGTGTAGGTAACCCCATTGGCGGGCCAGCGCACAAACTCCAATGATAACCTCCGCCAGGCCTGGCAGATGTAGCTGGCCACACTGGCGTACATAAAACCGCTGTACAGGGGCACTCCGGCTATTTTCGTCCAGGCCGGTTCAGGATACGACCAGGAACCCATGTGTACTTTATACAGTTCCAGACCCAAACCAATGAGGTGAAACAGGCAGATCACTTTTAGTTCGTCCCAACTTTCCAGTTTCCACCAGAGCATCCCGGCCTGAATCAGCACGCACATCAGCAGAATAAAATCATAGCGATGCAAAAAAGGAATACCTACCACCTTAGACAAGGCCAGGGTCAGGAAAATCAGTACCGGAAAAATGCAGGAAAGTGCCTGTTGCCAACCAAAATGCCAGAGAGGCACCACAACTTTTTGGTGCAGCTTTAAGACCAGATTTATCATATCATTACACAAATACTCGCGCAACAATATAATTTATTTTATAAATATTTATATTAATTGTCTTTTTTGTATAAACAAGCAGGCGAAGTCGCCAGTAATTCAGGGTTGAGATGCTACTTCATAGTGATAGACTGGTTCAAATGCCAGCAGATAGTCTCGATCCTCCGGATAGTAACGAGCTACCTGATAATCCTCACCCGCAAAAGCCTGTATCGCCGCGATGGATTCCCAGAAGGTAATCAACAAAAAGTGCGTCTGACCGCCTTCTTCCCGTCTCAGCACCTGTACTCCCCGGTTGCCTTTCGCCTTCGCGTAATCAGCCAGTCCGGTTTGCCGGAGGTAATCATGGTAAGCGTCTCCTTTTTCACGGGGAACCGTCCCATGCCAGGTTCTTGCAATCATAGTATGTCAGGTTTTAAGCATGAAAGATTGAACATATCGACGAATCGGCTTGTGATAATTGATACAAAGTATAGCCAGGATAATCAGGATCATGGCTTTGCCTGACTCCCAGGTAACGGACTCTCCGGCCAGCCAGGCTCCCAGGATCACCGCGGTCAATGGATTTACAAACGTATAAGTTCCAACCTCCGCCACCGGCCGGGTTTGCAACAACCAGATATAAGATACGTAGCCGATCACCGAGCCAAAAATAACCAGATGTCCCAATGCCCACAGAGAGTCCGCTGAAACAGTGGTGAGGGAAAACCCGCTTAGTTCTCCCCGGGAAAGTCCGAAAAGGATGAGAATTACACCCGCCGACCCCATCTGGGCGGCCAGTTGAGAAATCAGAGAAATATTTGTAGAACGCTTTCGGGAAAACAGTGAGCCATACGCCCAGCTAAAAGTACCCAGGAGCAGAAAAATAAGCCCGAAATAAAATTCCCCCGGGTCGGTACCCACCGGAACAATATCATTTGCCCCCACCAGCAAAATCACTCCGCTGATGCCCAGGATTAATCCCAGCACAATCCAGACATTACGCAGGTTGCTCTTCCAGTTTTGAATGTCTAGCAGGATCATCCAGACGGGCACCATTGCCACCACAATAGAAGCCAGGCCGGAAGGCACGTACTGCTCAGACCACACCAGCGCTCCCGAACCTCCCACATTCAGCCAAAGCCCTTGTTTGATGGCCGGCACAGATTCCCGGAATCCCAACAGCTTGCGATGATGAATATAATCAACAACGTAGAAGATGAGACCGGCAATTAGAAACCGCAGGCCGACCATGAGTAAGGGCGGAATAGACTGAATTGCGAAAAAAATCGCAATAAAATTAGCTCCCCACACAAAATAAATGACAAAATACGCTAGTATTAGTCTCATCATTGCAAGGTCTTTTGCTCGTACATGCGTAAATGTATTTAACTATTTAATACCATCAAAATTTATTTTAGCGGTATTAATAAGTAACTTCAGGATATGAGGAAATATATCAGAACAGTAGAAACCCTGGAAATGGACGGGGGTTGGTTGTGTCTGGATTTTATCAATACCATCCGCCACCGCTACGAAACTCCCCAGCACGACTATCTGGAGGGCTATGATCAGATCATCACCTGGTTTCTCCGCCAGCAGTTAATTACTCAAGAAGAAGCAGTATCTCTGCGGAAATACAATAATACTCCCCGGGCGGATGAGGCTCATCAGGCCGGTATTACGGTGAGGGAGACCCTGTACCAGCTATTTCTGCCAATCATTCACCAAAACAAACCAGAATTGACAGTAGTAGCCCGTTTCAACGAATATGTGCAGGAAGCCTGCAGTTCTTTCCGGATTATCATTGAGGCCAGGCAGCAGGTTCGAGAAACCTGGCATTGGGAGCCCGGACAATTACAGCAACTCTGGTATCCGGTGATTAAATCAGCGCACGCCCTGTTACTGTCGGATCTGCTTGGCCGGGTGAAAGAGTGCCAGGCCTGCGGATGGCTGTTTCTGGATAAGAGCAAAAACGGAAGCCGTCGCTGGTGCAATATGCAAACCTGCGGCAGCTCCGCCAAGTCGAGGCGGTATTACAATAAAAGCAAAGACGCCTACGATTGATGCTATGCGCTCTCCTGCGTAGCGTGTTCGCCGAAGAAATGCCTGCATCTTTCGTCCAGATGGCGTTGGCCGGTGCCATAGCAACCGTCGATAATTCGAAGCTCCGGGAGCTGGACTTTTAAACGGACGTACCCGTCGGCCAGCCCTCATTTGTCTCCGGTATCCAGCACCCCGGGGACCAATATTGCTGCTAATCAGCAGGGTCCCGGATTTATGGGTCGCAAAGGACCGCAGTTCATGCATGAGTTGCACGGCCCTTCGGTTCACATCCTGTAATTCAGCTTGCGAATACCCCAATCGGTACTGGCCCGCCAGGTGGGAGTTTCCAGAATGACATTAAGCTGATAACGCCGGGCCAGTTGCAGGTACGGCAGGTAGTATTTTCGCAGGGCATTTCGCCCTTCTAAGTTATCTATCAGCTCAAAAGCGGCAAAATGGACTAGTTCCAGCCCCTGTCAGAATATCAGGGCAGTTTCCAGTCCACCATCCGTCAGGTAAAATCCTTCGCGGAAATAGGTGGTTATATTTTATTGCTTCAGCTATGTGATGGTCTGCTTTAGCAAAAAAGAGGGCTCAACCTTTTCGTATATTAGCCCATACAATAAGGCAAAACGCGGATAAAGTTGTTATGGTCCGAACAATATGCCAGGACCACCAGGTATTCCTCAACGCAATCCACTCACCGGGAATATTGGCTTGCTCCCACGGCATGACAATGCTATTGATAGGTTGATTTCCAAATCGAGTGACCAGCCCGCTGATGATTAAAAAAAGGTATTGTTAATTAAGTATATCTAATTGATTATTTCGTTTCAGCATTAGCAAAGCAATGGCTTCTTTCAGCCTGTCGGCACTTTTGGAATAGCACTTGGTCTTGCGTCTTAACCTAGCCAGATAATGCCTTAACAGGCTATTATACCCTTCAACAGTATAGGTCTCGGCTTTGCTTTGGATATGGGCTTCATGGGGGATAAATTGACCATATGCTTTCCAATGGTCCGTTGCCACCATGCCTATCTCTTTGTCTTTTAATTCGTCCCAAAGCTTCTGCCCCGTTCCTGCCGACCGGTCGCCAAGAACGAAATTGATGAATCTTTTGCCATATCTATCAACAGCAATCCAGATCCAACAGTAGTTTTTTTATCCCCGATATAGGCGTGCATTTCATCTATTTCCACCACCTGAACGGTGGTTTCACTTTTGATTTCATCCACTTTTTCCCCAAAAGACTTGATCCAGTGATATACAGCCACATGGCTTACGCCTAAATAACGGCCAATCGAACGAAATCCTAAGCC
>JAVKCN010000073.1:0-4808 GCA_040222715.1 Cyclobacteriaceae bacterium
CTCACTTCTGAGAGCCTTGGCTGGGTTAGACCGGGCCGCCCGTAAGGCTTGAGATGATACAAACGCCAGGGCAAACAGCAGCGCAATGAGACCGGTCATTGGGAAGATCCACCAGTGAATATCGGTATGGATGGCATAGCGTTCCAGGTAGGATGACAGCCCCCACCAGGCAAACGGAGAGGCAATCAGGAAAGCCACAACCACCAGCACAGAGAAGTCTTTCGACATCAGCGAGACGATGCTGAACACAGTAGCTCCCAGCACTTTGCGAATGCCAATTTCTTTAGTGCGCTGCTCGGCGGTATACGAGGCCAGTCCGAATAATCCCAGGCCGGTAATGACCATGGCCAAGGCGGTAAACAGGTTAGCCAGATGTTTAGTCAGGTTGATGGTGGTATATTTTTCCTGAAATTCGTCGTCAGCAAACTGGTATTCAAACGGATAGACCGGGTTGTATTTCTTGAAGATTTCCTCCACTCCCGTTAACGAGGCTGATAAATCTCGGGTGCGGGCTAACCGCAGGGTCACGCTGCCATTCCACTCGGGATTGAGAATCACAAACATAGGACTTACCGGCTGATACGGCGACCCCATCAGCACATTATCCACGATGCCGACCAGGG
The DNA here is from genome assembly GCA_040222715.1 of Cyclobacteriaceae bacterium. Classification (GTDB taxonomy): domain Bacteria; phylum Bacteroidota; class Bacteroidia; order Cytophagales; family Cyclobacteriaceae; genus Tunicatimonas. Next base: position 624 of record JAVKCN010000073.1, read on the forward strand.
TTCGCTTTTCACCCCACAAGTCAAGCTGGGTGCCCAGTGGCTCTTCCAATTGCATAATGTCTATCCCTGCCTGATTTACCAGGATGGCAGTTGAGTCATTAGCAAATTCTTTTGAAAAATCGCGCCCCTCGAGCACTTTAATGCCCATAGTTTCGGTGTAATCGTAGTCGGCGGCAATGGTAGTAAAAATCACGCGCTGCTCTTCCGGTTTGCCGGGCCAGCCGAGAAAGTTATTGGAATGAATTTCGGTAATAGGACTGTTAGAGCGCGTCATGGCTTCTACCAACCCGGACTGAAGCAATTCATTTTTCAGCACATCGTAGTTCTTCTGGATACCTTCATTGCTGCCCAGGGTAATGAGTTTTTCCTGACTGTAACCCAGCTCCCGGCTTTGCACCAGACTAATCTGCTGATAGATGACGATGGTGCCAATGATGAGCAGAATGGAAAAGCCAAACTGAAGCGTGACCAGCACCTTGCGAGGAGTAGTGGCACTTTTACCGGCTTTCACTTTACCCTTTAGCACTTTCACCGGCTGAAAAGAAGACAGGTACAGAGCGGGGTAACTTCCCGCGATGATCCCGGTAAATAATATCACGCCTAAACTTGCCACCCAGAATGCACCTGAGCTATAGTCAATAAACAGTTTTTTATCTACCAGATTATTATAACCCGGCAGAGCCAGTTCGGAGATCAGAATAGCGATTAGAAAGGCGAGCAGAGAGATAAAGATAGACTCGCCCATAAACTGCACGATCAGTTCCCAGCGGTTGGAGCCTATACTTTTGCGAATGCCAACTTCTTTGGCGCGTCGCTCAGAGCGGGCAGTAGCCAGATTCATGAAGTTAATACAGGCAATCACCAGGATAAATACAGCAATAATGGTAAATAACTGCACATAATCGATGATGCCGCCTTCCTCCACGCCATCCTCAAAATTAGAATACAAACGCCAGCGCTCTAATGGGTACAGAAACAGCTCTCGTTTAAAATCAAGCTTTCCGTTCTTGTCCACAATATCCCGGATGCTGTTTTCCACATCGGCTTTATGTGATGCATCATCCAGTTCGGCGTATATCTGGAAAGAGTGGTTATCCCATTCCTGCTGATTGTCTTTGATCCACTGGTTTTGTTCGTTTAACTTCCAGGGCAACAGAAAGTCAAACTGGAAAGAAGAATTGGTGGGAATGTCCTTGAGCACGCCGGTTACCTGAAGTTCGTGCTTGTCATCTACCCGAATTACTTTCCCCATCGGGTCGGCATCATCAAATAAAGCCTTGGCGGTTGATTCGGTGATTACAATGGATGAAGGGTCGTTAAGGGTGGTGGGTGCATTTCCCTGCAATAAGGGAAACTCAAACATCTGCAAAAACTCTTCGCTTGCAAAATGGCCTTTCTTGATAATCGGGTTCTCTTCTACCGATAGCAAATGATTACCACCCCAATCCGATACCGCCACCCGACTGATATGGCTATTAGCTGTTTTCAGAGCCTCATAGGCGGGCAAGGGTAATGCTTGCTGAGAACCAATCTCTTCTTCCCACTGCGCCTGCAACCACACCTGATACAAACGGTCGGCTTTGGGCTGGAAGGAATCAAATGAGGTTTCGTCCTGCACCCACAGCAAAATCAGAATACTACAGGCCAACCCGATAGAAAGCCCCGCAATATTGATGAATGAGTAAATTTTGTGCTTGAACAGGTTACGAAGGGTGATAAGCGCGTAGTTCTTCAGCATGATTGGCAGATTAGTAATCAACCATCAAACCCAATGAGTGTGCCAAATGCCCCATAAGGATAAAACGCCAGAAAACGGGATTTTTCATCATTCCTCATGTTCGCTTCTGAACAGTGCCTGTACTAATTTCGAACACTTTCTAACCACCTTCTCTCGTAACCCTGCCCCAAATGGCTCTGGTCGGATATCAATATCCGGGTGAAGTTATTGACCTCCACAAGCTATCATTGAATTTACCGTTTAGTTATCATAGCCAAGCTGAACTTATGAAAGCCTTACCATACCTTGGGTTGTTTTTCTTCCTGTGTGCTATGCATCCGCTAAAGGCCCAAACGGCAAAGAAGAATATTGTGGGTATTGTTAAAGATGGTCAGACGCTTCAACCTGTACCATACGCTCATGCATTCAGTTCATCGTTGGGCACATATACCAATGAGAGGGGGATATTTTTACTTCCGGCCGATACCGCTGATACGCTCTACATCTCTCACATAAACTACCAGTCTCACCGGGTTCCCGTGCGTGACATCCAGCATGACACCCTCTTTGTCTTTTTAAGGCCACGTGATAAAGTTTTGGATGAAATACTGGTTCGTGGATTACCCACTGAAGAGAAATTCAAACAGCAGGTATTGAGCACGCAAATTGAACCTACTGCGGAAGAGGTGCACGCTAAAAATAATATTGGGCTAACGAAAAAGTTATTTCTATCGGGTTATGTACCGAGCATGAGCAGCGAAGATAATTACCGCAATTACACCCAGGGGCCGCAGGGAGTGAGCTTTTTTTCTACTGGCCCGTCCAAAGGCTTGTTTAAGGCATTTGGCAATATTTCCCGGAGCCGACAGCTTTGGAAAACTATTTCTCCCAGTACACTACCCATTGCAACCGATACGTTGTGGAATCGCATCGGCTTTCCAAGACGAGATTCTTTGGTTAGCGACTCACTGCAACCCGCTACTACGAAAACTTTCCATGAATAGACAGCATTTCGCTTTTCTTTTATAGACGTACCAAGCAGCGGGCGGCAGGTAGCTTCGCATAAACCAGTCTTCCTTATTTTCTTGTAGTGAAAGTGTTGTAACTTGATGCAAAAAAAACGATAATCGCCCTTGGAGGTTATCTCAGATATCCGTCACTATTAACCTGGTTACTATGCTCATTTCCCGAGATATTCAACTAACGCGTATTTTAAAACTCACCTGGAAGACCGACTTGTTTCTGATACTCTCCTGCGGTCTGGCGTATCTGCTGGATGAATACGTATTGCGAGAGCTCACTGAATTTCCGACGATGATTCCGGCCCTGCTGGGTACGGCGCTGGCGTTCTTCATCGGTTTCAATAATAACCAGGCGTACGACCGCTGGTGGGAGGCCCGCAAGATATGGGGAGGGCTGGTTAACGATTCGCGCTCCTGGGCTCGGGGGGTGCTGTACTACTGCTCATCTCCAGATTCAGAGAAACAACCGCCTCTGTCTCAGGCCCAAACCCGAATGGTTCACCGGCACCTGGCTTTTCTGTATGCCCTCAAAGCCAACCTTCGTAAAACAAACGATACTACCTATTATCAATACCTTTCCGAAAAAGAAATTTTACAGGTAGCCCGACATTCTAATACCCATAACGCCATTCTGGAGTATCAGTCAAAAGATTTAGAATGGCTCTCCCAGCAAGGCCACATTGACGGTTTCCGGTTTATGGAGCTCAATGAGATGATCGTCCGTTTTTGCGATGGAATGGGAAAGTCCGAGCGGATTAAAAATACCGTCTTTCCTACTTCCTACCATTATTTTACCCGACTGTTTATCTGGGTATTTGTCGTTCTTATTACTATTGTGTGTGCTCAATCCATCGGGGCCTGGTCTATTATGCTGGGCTGGCTAATTGGCTTTGTCTTCCATACCACGCACCTCATCGGGTTATCCCTGCTCAACCCTTTTGATCCCATCCCTTCCGGTATTCCGCTCGACCAGATTACCCGTACCATTGAAATAAATCTGCTGGAGATGCTGGGCAAAGCGGAAATTCCCGAGCCCGTTAAACCAATCAATCACGAATATGTGATGTGAAACGACTAAAGTACCGTTACGCCTAATAACAGAGGAATAGTGATCACAGCCAATAGGGTTTGTACGGTGATGATGGCGGCTACCAGTTCTTTATCTCCTCCCAGCTCCGAAGCCAACGTATAAGATGATACCGAACAGGGCAAGGACGCATACAGCACGACCACTCCCCGGGCTAACCCTTCTACGGGAAACAGCAGGCACAGTCCGTAAGCCAGTCCTGGTAATGCTATCAGTTTAGCGATACTGCTTACTGTGATAGGCGCGATGCGTTTACCCAATGCGCGTATCTGTAAGCCCGCCCCGACCGAAAGTAACCCCATCGGCAGCGCGGCCTGTCCCGGAATGGCGATCAGCCGATCTGTACCCAGCGGCAATCC
>JAVKCN010000074.1:0-9956 GCA_040222715.1 Cyclobacteriaceae bacterium
CTCCAGCCTCCAGCCTCCAGCCTCCAGCCTCCAGCCTCCAGCCTCCAGCCTCCAGCCTCCAGCCTCCAGCCTCCAGCCTCCAGCCTCCAGCCTCCAGCCTCCAGCCTCCAGCCTCCAGCCTATCAGGATGTTACCAGCGATACCCGACGACGATCCAGGAAATAGAGGTACTCGGCCAGAAAGAAGGCTCCAATGGCACTGAAGATATGCCAGAGAAAGTGCGTGCCCATGGGTAAAATATAGGTAAACTCGGTATCCAGTCGCCGAAAAAGCAGGGAGATACTGAGTAGCAGCACCGCCAGTACAATCTTCTGACTTTGCTCAAAGCGGGTGGCAATCAGGATCAGAATGGTGGGTACAAAAATAACTACGCCTCCGATAAAGTAAGACAGGTTTATCGATAATTGCGTAGGTCCCAAGAAGAACAACCAGAACCGGATGGCCACTGAACCAACTACGATCAAAGCAACAAGCCATACTTTTTTTACCACTCGATACCAAAAGTAAGCACTGATGGACAGGGTAAGCAGCAGCGTAGGCACCACATCCAGATATAAAAAGAAGGGGGACGCCCGGAAGGCATGAAAAAGTGTGCTGCCCAGCCCGCCCAGGGCAAGTAGAGGAATGCAGTACAACAGAAACGGGTGCTTTCGGAATGTGCCTTCGCGTTGTAATTTAAAGAACAGGTACCCTGCCGGAACAATCAGAAAGAGAGAGGTCACTGCATTCCAGGGCTCTACGATAATATTATCCGGATTTGTTTCAGCATACATCCCCCCTCCATCAGAAAGGTAAAGCAAAGAGGGTACGAAATGTACCAGAGAATGAATGAAAAGGGAGTACAAAGGCATAATGGATAAGTCTACTTCTTCTTTCTACAACAACGGAGAAAGATTGCAGAATGGTTTGGTTCGTCGAGCGATAAAAAGTTAAAATTTCAGAATAATCTGACATCGCACATCAGTGCGGGTATGGCCTTCAATGGCTTCCAGTCCACTGCTGATGACCGACCGATCTTCGTATACCGTTCGGCCTACTTTCGACCAGAAACTCACATGCCGATTCAGTTTGTACCGCAGCACCCAGTAAGTGCGAGAGCCTCGCCCGTAGTAGGCGGGGATAGAAAAGGTATAGAGCAAATCGTTTTCGTAGAGGTAAAGTCGGGTATCGTAGTCTTCCGCATCAAACAAGGCAAAGCGCAGGTCGGTTTTCCAACGCCCGCTTTGGTAGGTTACATCCTGGGCAATGACCCACCCCCGATCGGTTGCTTCATTCAGGGTATATCCACTATGTTGCCAGCGCGTGGTTAAACGTAATTTCTCTAACGGGAAATGCGTGAGTCCGGTAGAAAGTTGAACTTTGGTGCCCGGAAGAGGAAGGCGCGTTTGCAGACTATCTACCACCACATTCACGGCTTTTTGTTCCTGCCGAAATTGGGCAAATACCTCCGTACGCCGGGACAGCCGATATTGCAGCCGGGTCAGCCACTCTTTTCCCTGCGAGGGAGCATCCACCCGGTAGCGTAGCCAGGGAAACCGGAAGTAATCATAATAAGCCGAGAAGATCGCATTCTTGAACGGCTCCATCCGCAGGCCCCAGTAAAACCCTTGTTCATTGATGGGCCGGGACCCTTCGCTGAGGGCATTGCCATAAAAAGCATGAAAATCAGGGGTGTAATGTCTAAGCACCCAGGTCATATCTACCGTGGAGGTGAGCGAAGCGGAAACTCCCCCCAGACCACCCCAGCCGCCACTGCGCGAGCGAGCTACCTCCCCAAAGAAATGGTAGTGCCGGAAGCGATAATTGCCGAAAGCCCCCCAGGCATCGTTCACCCGCCCATGAAACTCATGCCGGTTCCGAAGTTCATCGGAGCGTTGCCACAGATGGCTGAATTCCGTGCGCACATAGGTAATACCGATTTGCCCATTCTGTGTCCGGTTCTTGATCAGCAAATTCCCCCCGGCTACCTGTTCCAGCACTCCATCCTGACTGGCGCGTTCGTTTTCGGTACGGTGCCAGCCTGTTGTCTGAGGCGATTGGAAGTAAGCCGCACTATCCGATTGCTGATAAAGCCGGGCATCCATTCGCTGCCGGGAAACAAAGGGAGTGACTGCCACCCGATACCCCGCTACATCCGATTGAAGCGTGGCGGTACTCCCTCGGAAAAACCCCTGTTCAGTGCTGGAGGTATACGGACGCACTTGCGTACGGGTGCGACCCACCGTAGTAACCGCGGAAGCGCTTTTTCCCAGATTAAAACCTTGACCCAGCAGCAGTCCCTGACCAAACTGTAAGGTATAATCTCCCAGTAACAGATTTTTAAGCGCACCTTTGTTCTGAACCTGTATATGGTACGAATGAAAGTCGGCTCCGTACTGCTGCCGGGGTTGCCAGCGGATGGCTTCACCGGCATCTTTTTCCAGCGTAAGTCCCAGGCTAAAATCATTCCGGCGGCTCACGCGCCAGCGGCTGTATAATTGTGGTTTACTTCCAATGAATGGAGGGGTGGCTGCCGGATCGCTGAGGGTATCTCGGGGTAAAAACCCTCTTTTGTTTTCCAGGGTCGTCGCCTGACGAAGAATGAATAATTTCTCAGCCCGGCTCCAGCGCTCGGCCCACGAAAGGGTATCAGTAGGAATGGCTGCTACGGTGACAAAGGGTAGCAATTGTTGAATGGTGGTGGCATCGAAGGCCGGAATAAACTGAAGTTCGTAAATGGTCAGCAGGTCGCCGTAGCGTTCCCGGTAGTGCAGCAGATTGCTGATTTGCCGGTCACTCAGGAAAAAAAGTGCCCGCAAGGCTTCGGCATCTCCCTGGTTCAGGTTGATGGGTTGGGAATATAACTGGTAGAGAAGCTCATACTGTTCTTCGTACGATACTTCTTCATCCTGCTGGGTAAACAGATTTTCCAACAGGGTTTCAAAAGCCTGTTCCGGGTCAGATTGGGCGTGTGCCTTCCCTGCTACCAGGAAACAACTTAGGAGTACGATGCGGATAAAAGTGCGCATCAGCGGTGCCAATGGTAAGCCAGTGAAAGTTGGTGAGACCATCCTAATTCCGTGTGGGTTCGCAGGGCATAGTCGATGTGTATGATGCGGTGGGTTAAGCCCAACCCGAAGAATTGCTGGAAGTAAGCTGTTTGTATGCCGCTGCGAAAGCTGATTTTCTTCAGTACAGTATATTCCGCTCCTATCTTCACATTGGTGGTTTGCTGAACCTCATAGGCCACCTCACCGAGGAGGCGAAACGTTTCGGCGGGGTGGTAAGTCAGCCCTACTTGTACCTGGGTGGGCACTTTTTCCTCCGAGTATCGGGATTTTCGGCTCTGGGTCAGGTTGGTGATCTGCAGGCCGAAGGTCAGTTCAGAGGATAAGCGGGCGATGCCTCCCACATCGGCGGTAGTAGTAAAACGGGTACCCACGGTTTCAATATGGTACTGATGCCCGATGAGGCGTAGCCCAAAACTAAACTGACTGATCCGGTGTCCGAACCCCAGCGCCAGCTGATCTTCGCTGTACAGCGCATCTCCGAAACGATACACACTCAGACCCACCGTACCAAAGGTGAAGGGCTTCACAACTCCGACCGCGGCGGCATGCAAGCCTTCGGAAAAACCAAAACGGTTCTCATAACCGACCATCACCGTAGTCTGTTTCACTCCGGGCAATCCGCCCACATTGTAGAACATCGACCAGGCATCCTGTGCAGAAACACCCGCTTCCGCCATCGCCGCGGCGGGTCCGCCCAGTGTTTGGGCAAAACCAGATTGACTGAGCAGGAATAGCAAAACGGCACCGACAGAAATTTTCATCAGAACATTACCTAAGTGTAAACACTAGGCAATATCACTTATTTAAAAATCTGTTCTCTGGTAAATTGCAACAGTATCCTACGGATGTACAAATGCTGCATAAAATGAAAAAAACAGGCTGGACACTCGTTTGCTGTTGTATTCTGCAAAGCGCGATAGGGCAGGTGTCAGATGATTTCTCCGATGAAAATTTTACTGCCAATCCTGCGTGGGTAGGTGACGATGCGAAGTTTGAGGTATTGGCTGGGCGCTTGCATTTAAATGATGCCCTGGCTACTGGCGAAGCCTATCTCAGCACGGGTAGCCAAGCCATAGCCGATGCCGAATGGCGTTTTAGCCTGGAGATTACGGAGAATCCCTCGACATCCAATTATACATCCGTTTATCTGGTCTCTGATCAGACTGATCTATCGGGTGATTTGAACGGTTACTTTGTAAAAGTGGGCGGCGCCAACGATGAGGTCAGCCTTTTCCGGCAGGATGGAACAACCCAAACCCTCATCATTGATGGTACAGACAAACGGGTGGATACCAAACCGGTGCAACTGGAGGTAAAAGTGACGCGAGATGCGCTGGGAAACTGGGAGCTTGGGACTAAGCTATCGGGCGATGCCGGTTTTAGTGTAGAAGGCTCGGTGCTGGACGATACGCATCAGACTTCCGCGTATTTCGGAGTCTACTGCAAATATACCTCCACCAGAAAAGATGCTTTCTTCTTCGATGATATAGCAGTGACCGGCACTCCGCAGCCCGACACCCAACGGCCTCAGGTAACCCATATTTCCGTACCTTCCAGTACCCAGCTATCCGTACAGTTTTCTGAAGCAGTAACGACCGCCACTGCCGGTACAGTGGCAAACTATACGCTTCCCGATCATACCATTAGCGCCGCCGTGGTGTCTGGTGATGCGGTGACGCTCACTGTGCAGCCGGCTTTTGAGAATGCGACCGATCATACGCTGAGCATTCGCAATATTGCCGACGAGGCGGGAAACATGCTGGCCGATACCACCCTGGCTTTTTTTTACTTTGAAGCGATTCCGGCCCAGTGGAACAGTGTGGTCGTTTCCGAACTGATGCCCGACCCCAATCCGGTGAAGGTAGATTTGCCCGATGCTGAATATGTGGAACTTTACAACCGCAGCGAACATCCTTTCGACCTACAGGGCTGGACGCTCAATGGCAAATCACTTCCTCCCTACATTCTACGGCCCCAGGAATACGTCATTGTATGTGCCCCTGGCGATAGTGCGCTCTTTGCGCCCTTCGGAGATGTCCTGCCACTGAGCAGTTGGCCCGCCTTATCCAACAGTGGAAGCAGCCTGTTATTGCAGGATGATGCACTCACCGCCCTTGACTCATTAGCGTATGCGGAAGAGGAGGTAACCGGAGGAATTTCACTAGAGCGTATTCGGGAGGAAACACCTTGCGACCGGCGGTCGAACCTGACATTTTCTTTAGCGGCCTGGGGAGGCACCCCGGGGCAAGCCAATACGGTGATCGTTTCTGACCCTGATACAGTCCCACCTCAGTTACGGCAAGTGGAGGTGCTTCATGATCGACAGTTGCAACTGCGGTTTGATGAACGGGTATCAGATGCCGCCCTGCAAACATCTTCGGTGCTTCTCCAGCCTGTCCGGACAATCACAGTTATTGAGCGGGATACTACCGATGAAAAAATCGTTTGGGTAACGTTGGCTGACGTGCTCCAGCACGATACCAATTACGCAGTAACATTCCTCAACGCCCGGGACTGTTATGGCAATGCTGCCCCTTCGCAAACGCAACCCTTGTACTTCGATAACCAGCCCCCGCTTCTTGTGCAAACCCTGGTGCACGATACGGCCGTGGTGCAGTTGGTCTTTTCGGAGAAAATCACAACCGCTGAAAAACAAGACTACGGGCTGGATACAGTGGCTACTCCTCCTAAGTCTCTGGACATTTCAGCCGACAGCACCTCCGTCATACTACACTTCCCCGCTTCTTTCGCCGACGGACAGGAGCACACAATCAGTGTGCGCAACCTTCAGGATCAGTACGGCAATATCACCGACTCACTGACCACCGCTTTTCGGTATGCACAGGCCATTGATACTGTCATTGTCGTAAGTGAATATCAGGTGGACGTGTACCTGGCCGCCAGCGTTGCTCCCACATCCGCGACCGACCCTGAGCATTTTGAGATTGACCGGGGAGTGGGGCATCCGCAGACTTCTTTTGTGGACAGTGAGCAACCCAATCTGCTACACGGGGTGCTGGCGCATCCACTCACCGCCAACCGGGAGCATGAACTGTCCATCAGCGACCTTTACGATGTGCAACAGCAACTTCTGAGCACTCCCATCTACCGGTTTTATTACGACCAAAGTCCGCCCGGCCTGGATTCCATTATCACGACAGACGAACGTACATTGTGGGTGTATTTCAACGAAACGGTATCGGCCTCTTCTGCCTCTAACCTCCTTCATTACCAGTTAGCGCCTCAGGGCAAGATTACCCAGGCTCGTTTGCTGGAAAACCCACGCGTGGTACAAATCACCCTGGATACCGCCCTGATACCCGAAACCGAGTACGAGCTTCAGGTGTTGGGAGTCTCGGATTTGTCCGGGAATGTTATCAGCAGCAGTAAGCGCAAAACATTTATCTACGATCAGCATGCGCCCCGTTTGCTTTCCTGGAAAATCGTGAATCCTTATCAATTGCATCTGTATTTCTCGGAGGCCGTCGCTATTGGTAAAGTTACCGATTTCACTTTACCACCGCTGGGCGCACCCGATAGCCTGTCGGTATCCATCATTCAGCCGCAGGAAGTCCGTTTGTTCTTTGATGAACCTTTGCTTTTTGATACCGCTACCCTCACCATTCATCAAATCAGGGATCTGTGGGGGAATGAGCTGACCGAGCCTGTAGACGTTCCGCTTACTCATGCTGAAATGGCATTGGGAAAAATCAGCGTGCTGTCTCCTACCGAACTGCGGCTGGATTTCACCCAGGCGATAGACGGGAATGCCATGCAGGAGGTGAGTTTGTATCAACGCAGTCAGACTCAGCACCCGGCAGAAATTACCCTGCTCACCAATGAACCCTATGCCTTACAACTGACCTTCGCCCAACCGTTTCAACCCGATGTGCTCTATCCTTTCTCCATTGAACGGATGGTAAGCGCATCGGGAAAAATCGCCAGCGGAGTACAGGATTCTTTTCGTTACCAAACGCAGGTAGCGTATCTGGAAACTGAGCCTCAGGCGGTGCTGGTCCATTTTAGCGTTCCGGTAGACTCGGGCGAAGCCGTGCGGGTCGCGCATTACCAGCGGGATGTCGAGCACCCGGTGGCTGCGTTATGGGTCGACCCACAGACGGTGCGCCTGGTATTTGACCGGCAATTTATGCCGCTGACCCGCTACACCCTCACGCTGTCCGGCCTGCGAACCATCGACCGGGATCTTATTCCGGCTTCGGGGCATACGGTGGGCCTGGGCCGCTCGCCAGGGTTCAACGAACTGCTGATTACCGAGGTCATGGCCGACCCTTCACCTCCCGTTGGACTGCCCGAGGCTGAGTATCTGGAGTTCTACAATGCCTCCTCCGACCTGCTCAGCACCGCCGGATTAAAATTATCAGATGCTACCTCCACCACGCTGCTGCCAACAACACTACTGCTGCCCGGGGAATACCTGATCGTGAGCGCGACAGCGGACCAAGCCGCGTTCGCTGCCTGGGGGCGGTGTCTGGGAGTCAGCAGCTTTCCTTCCCTGAACAGCAGTGGGGATCATCTGCAAATCAGGGATGCTGATGGGCGAGAGGTTTTCTCGGTGGAGTATTCGGATGACTGGTACAACGATGCAGACAAGAAACAAGGTGGCTGGTCGCTGGAAATGATTGACCCGGCCCGTCCCTGCGGAGCGCGGGAAAACTGGACAGCTTCCATTGCAGTCTCCGGCGGGACGCCCGGAAAAGAGAACGCGGTCCATCAATCCAATCCCGATACGAAAGGGCCACTGCTGACCGAAGCTTTTGCCGTATCCGATACGGTGGTACGCGTCCGGTTTAGTGAAACAATAGATCCGGCTTCCCTTTCCCAAGGGCAATTTATGCTAAGTCATGGACTGACGGTAGACAGCGTGCTGTGGCAGGACAGACGCAAAGCTGCGGATTTGATTTTGCCCGTGGCATTGCAAAACCGGACCACCTATACGGTGCAGGCGGAGCATCTGCGCGATTGCAGTGGAAATTCGGTGGATCGCACTCCGCTAACGTTTGTGCTATCTGAAATAGCGGAGATAGAGGATCTATTGCTGAGCGAACTGCTGGTATATCCTCGGGCGGGCGGAGTTCGTTTTGTGGAGCTCTACAATGCTTCAGAGAAACACATCAACCTCAAGGGCTGGCAACTGGCCAACTTGGAAGGGGATTCGCTCATTAACCGGAAGCTGGTTTCGGCAGAGGATTATCTTCTTGCGCCCCAGCACTACCTGGCCCTCACCGAGAACATCACCACCCTGATGGGCGATTATCCTGCAGCTGCGAAGGATCATCTGCTGACCGTAGCCGCATTACCCAGCTTGTCTGCCGATGCAGGAACACTCGTTCTACTGTCTCCTTCTGGGGAGCAGATGCAGCTATTGGAGTACGATGAGGATTTTCACCATCCGGCGTTAAATGATGTGCGGGGTGTTTCCCTGGAGCGTATTCGCTGGGAGGCCCCGGTCAATGATCCGAACAACTGGCAATCGGCGGCCAGCACGGTGGGGTACGCTACTCCCGGCTATGCCAATGCGCAGGCCACGCAGGCAGCAATAAGCCCGGACAATCTCTCCGTAGCTCCCCGGGTCTTCACCCCTGATCAGGATGGGTTGCAGGATTACACCCAGATTCATTACCAATGGCCGAGTGCAGGATATGTGGCCAATGTGGTTATTTTTGACAGTCAGGGCAGGAGGGTGAGGCAACTGGCCCATAACCGCACCCTGGCCGAATCCGGCTTTCTACGCTGGGACGGCACCGATGACCAGCGGAAGCTTGTTCCAATGGGATACTACCTCATTTATTTTGAAGTTTTTCATACCAATGGGCAGGTTTCCGTGTTAAAAGAACGGGTAGTGGTAGGAAGACCGTTATAGACGGAGAAAGGAAGGTGGTGCCAGATAGCCAGAAGCAGGAATGGAGAAGCAGGAAATAAAAAACTTCAATGGACTATAATAATAGTCCCCTGATTTCTCGCCTCCATTTTTCGAACTCCACTTCCCCGCTAAAAGTGAAAACAATGAAAGGACTCAGGAAGCTTATTTTTAAAGGTGAAGGCGAGCAGATAGATTTCAAACAAAAGATCACCGATACCTATAAGATTGCCAAGACCATCACTTCCTTTGCCAACACCCGGGGCGGGAAAATCCTGGTGGGCGTACGGGACGATAAAACGATTGTGGGAGTAGACCCGGAAGAAGAGAAGTATATGCTGGAAACGGCGGCTCAGGTTTACTGCGACCCCCCGGTGCCGCTGGAGTTCAAAGAAATTGAAGACGAGGAAGAAGAGATCACGGTGCTGATGGTCACCATTGCCGAAAGCAGCGAGAAACCCCATTACATACGCGATAAAAACGACCAGCTCCACGTCTACATCCGCCAGCGCGACAAAAGTATTCCGGCCGGTAAAACCATGATCGACCTGATGCGCAAAGGCGAACTCACCTCGGCTCCCCAACTCAACCCCACCTACCTCGACCACAACGAACGCAAGCTGCTTACCTTTCTCGAACGCAACGAGCGCATTACCCTGAAACAATTCATGCAGACCGTCAACATCTCCCGCCGCCGCGCCCTGCGCATTCTCAATACCCTCACCCAGGAAGGGGCCATCCGCATCCACGAACACGAACAGGAACCGTATTATACACTTTGACAAGGAGGTACAGGAAGCGGGAAGTGTGAGGCCGGAGGCAGTCAATAGGCAGGAAGCATGGTGCAAAGAACACAGTTAAACCAATGCCCAGAGCCTCCCCTAACTACTCACAAAACCCGCCATCCTTAACCACTCCCACAAGACCCGCCACCCGCCACCCCAAAACACTCCCACAAGACCCCCCCCCCCCCCCCCCCCAAACCCCCCCCCCAGCCCCCCCCCCCCCCCCACAACACCCCGGGGATA
>JAVKCN010000075.1:0-43144 GCA_040222715.1 Cyclobacteriaceae bacterium
TTGATCCGGAAGTAAAGAATAATGTGTACTACTGGTATCAGGATAACCAGCTTATCAAAACCACCCAGACGAACCGCTTGTCTATAGACAATTTTTTGCCTGATATGGAAGGCAATTATCGCTGTGAGGTTGTTAACAGTAACTTCCAGGTAGGAGATGATCCTTCCCAAAGGGTTACGCTGTATTATGACAGCATACGGGTAAAATCCGAAGGGCGCCTGCCTCAGCTCATTACCGTAGAAAAAATCGACAACAAAACCTTTGGTGACCCGCCTTTCAGTATTGTCGCCAGTAGTAATACTACAATTGACTTACAGTATGCGGTGGAAGAGGGCCCCGTGCAGTTGCTGAATGATGAAGTGACGATCAAAGGAGCGGGCGAAGCAGCGGTGCGCGTCTTTGCACCTGGTAACGAAACGTATGATCCGGCAGATACGATCATTCGTTTTACCATTGCCAGGGCAACCCAGAATATCCAGTTTGAGCAACCCGAAGATATCACGGTCAACACCGATTCTCTCAGCATGGTTGTTGAAAGCAGCAGCAAATTGCCAGTGACTTTACAAGTAAAAGAAGGCAAAGTTTCAGTGAAAGAGCAAGTGGTCTTTATTGAAGGAGCCGGCCAGGTAGTGCTGGAAGCCAGCCAGTTGGGCAACGATAATTACCAGGCAGCCAAACCGGTAACGATTCGTTTCAATGTGCTGAAGGCAACCCAGGAAATAATTTTTGCAGAAATTACCGATAAGCGCTACGGTGACCAGGATTTTCCGCTCACCGTTTATAGCTCGGTTGATCTTCCGATTGATCTGCAGGCATTGACAGACAATATCAGCATCACGGACAATCAGGTAAGTATTGTGGGTGCGGGCGAGGCAAGCATACAGGCCACCCAATCTGGCAATAGCGATTATACAGCCGCTACCTCCATCACCCGTTCATTCTTCATAGAAAAGGCGGAGCAATTCATTGCAATGGACAGCCTGGGTGATCAGAACATACTGGACAAAAGCTTTACGTTCTGGGTCCAGGCATCCAGCGAACTGCCGGTAACCATAGAAGCCACCTTTGGTTCCGAACATGTCAGTATTCAGGATAGTACCATCACATTTCTGTCTGAAGGAGAAGTGACCATTATGGTATCGCAACCGGGTAATGAGAACTACCAACCGGCAATCCCCCTGAGCCAGACTTTCAACATCTATAATCCGACCAAGCAGGAACAGTCTATCCTGGTAAGCTCCGAAGTTCCGGAAAAACCTGAACGCGAAACTTATTATCGCTACGAGGTAACGACGACCAGCGGCCTCCCTCCCAAAGTTGAAGTAACAGGACCTGGGGAGTGGCAGAATAACCAGATTATCTTCACCGCTATTGGGGAGGTTATTGTTAAAATTTTTCAGGAAGGAAACGACGTCTATAATGCGGCTCCGGTCTTTGAGCAACAGTTCAACATCAGCAAGAAAGAACAGACGATTGAAGTAACTGCCTTCTCTGAGATTGAGGTGCACGACGCTAACAATCCTTATCTGCTGGAGGCAAATGCAAGTAGTGGATTGCCCGTCTCAGTACAAGTAGTAGAAGGAGAGGCGTTGGTAGCAGGTTTACAATTAATATGCCCGGTGGAAGACTCTGTCACTTTGATGTTTGTACAATCAGGTGACGATGAATACCAGGAAGCTGAACCCGTTTACTTAAGCTTTATCGTAATACCCCGGCAGAAGCAGGAACAACAGATCGTAAGCCAGACAGAATTTACCAACCTGGCTTATGAAGATGGCCCTATGCCCCTGGAGATACAGTCCTCCAGCAATTTGCCGCTTACGTATCAGCACACCGGCCCCATCTCTGTCCGCAACGATTCGCTTTTTATCGAGGGCGCTGGCGATGCTTCGCTGAGTGTGTACCAGGCAGGAGATGACGAATACCTGCCCGATACGCTTACGCTGGAATTTTCTATCAGCAAAGCAGCCCAGGAAATACTATTGGAAATCGTTGCTACCAATGATACTACTTATCAATTGCTAGCCACCACTTCTTCTGGTCTGCCAGCGCAGTTTAGCTTGTTAGAAGGTTCCGCCCGTATTGAGGGCGAGTTATTGTACGTCACGCAAAGTGGCACGGTCACGGTAGAAGCCCGCCAGCCCGGGAACGATAATTATGAAGCTGCAACTCCGGTACAGCGAACGCTGGAAATAGAGCTTGTGCTCGGTCTTGCCGAAGAGCAACTGCCCGATATCCGTTATTACCCCAACCCGGTCATCAACACCGTCTCGCTGGTCAGAAATGGCAACTTTTCTGAAGCTCAGGTGTATTTATTCGATCACTTGGGAAAGCAGGTATTGCGTAAACACTGGAATGCACCGGAGTTACAGTTGGATTTATCGCCACTGTCCGAAGGAGTGTATCTATTATATTATCAGGAAACTATCGGCCGAAGCAGAAGTATCCGACTAATCAAGGAATAGGCGACCGTCTATGGGGGGCAGTCGCATGAGCTGTATTCTGACAGATCCATTCTCCCAACATCATGCCTTATCGAATATTGGCGAACCAAAGCGCTGCCCTGCCTTCAATTAACTCCTATCCATCCGAGGTTTGTTGTGCATATATCGGATCAAATATGCTGGTCACTTTCACACTGCTTCCCGCATAATCACCGGTAGGAAATTCAATCGGAATACGCTGGCGCTGACCATCACGTCTGGTAATCGTAATGTGGGTTTTCTGTAGATGGGTCGTAGGGTCACTCACCGTGATCACTTCCTTGCTCAAATCCACCATCACCAGCACCGGGTCGGCGACCGCTACGGTCAGCTCATCGCTTATCAACAGTTCTCCCGCCTGATGAAAGACCATACTGGTAAGCTGCAACCTCCGGTGAGAAACAGCCTGAACCTTCGCGCTGTTGGCTATAATGGTAACCGGCATGTTCTTTTGGTAATCAGATAAGGTAGCCGTATCGGCGGCCGGGACTACAATGTATTCATAAGTACCACCGCGAGGTTTCCTGCCGTGGTCAAACCACAGGGAAAAAACATCCTCTGTATATACCGTGTCTTTTCCCAATCCGTAGATACGTTGCAGGTTTCCGCTTTGGAGTTCCGCCTTAATTTCTACCGATTCATTTCCCGGAAATACATACCCGACACTATCATGCCACACCCAATTAGGATTGGCTAATGTTTGGTTACCTTCCTCAAATGCAAACCCATCGACCAGCACCTCGCCCTTCAGAAGCGTTTGGTTGATTCCTGTCACGATCGCTGCCTGATGTTTGGAACGGATACCAGCCCCCAGCGCAACCCATTCGTCATCAAACCAAAACCAGGCTTTTTTGGCTCGGGTCTTTTCCTGGGAATAATCCATGGCCGAGATACCATACGTGCTGTCACTGACGCCACCCACAAACTCGGCAGACTGCGTAAAGGCTCCTTTCCTGGCTATTTCTACGTGGGGACTGGTGACTCCGGGCAAGCGGGCCCAATCCCATACCGGAAAAATGCCCAGGTACTCATCGCCTCGACGGTAGAGGTAAGTTAGGCCATACGGCAGCCAATAACCCAGTTTGTTTTCTGAGTTCATGTCCAGTTCAATGCCGGTCGTGCGGTCAGAACACATTTTCAAAGAAGCAAAATAGTCGTTCCGGTGATGAACGGTGTAATCTGATCGCCAGAAATGTTTATTCCCCGAAATATTCTGAGGCTCCTCCTGCTCAACCGCCTGCTTTGAAGTTTGATAAGCTTCCCGGTATTCCGGGTCTACAATCATGAAATGATCAAGCTGCTGTAGTAATTTATGCCCCCTCAGTTGAAACCCTTCAGCGCGACCCACTTGTCGGCCCCGCACATTATAATCCATCATTCCTCCCCGCAGCATCCATCGTGAGCCTTTCAGGTAGTAGTCTCGTAGAATTTGAACCTGTTCGGGAGTATACGAAAACCGGGTTCCGTGCACCATGGCTCCCAGCCACAATGACTCCCGCAGGTAATCCGAGCCATAATTACCATTATAAATAAAATGACCATGCTGATGAAAACTGTAGTCCCGCTGAATGCCTTCTTCGTCGGTAATGATAATCTGATCGGTTACCCCCGCTACCCCCAATCGAATTCGGTCGGTATTATTCTCCAGCACTCCCCGAAACAAGGTCGAGATGGCGACCAGCGTACGGTTAGAGCCGGTCATGGAGGGAGCTTCGGTCAAATCATGCACGATCTTAGTGTGAAGGGCATCATCTATTTTATCTTGCAGCAGCAGGCCAAGGATATTGAAATAGAACTGTTTGCCGATGTCGTTTTTATACCAGTTGTCGCAGGCAGGATTTACCTGGTACCAGTATGCCAGCCCCCTTTCCACGCCCTCCAACAAAGCAGTATCCTGGTACAAAGCAGAAGTATCTTTTACATAATTGATGGCCATGACCACCAGCCGGTCCAGATGGAGTAAGGGAGACCAGTCATTATCTTTATCCTGATAATCTACATCCGCCCAGCTTCCATCAGGCTTCATTTGTTGAAGGTACTCTTCCGCTTTGCTGAAATCAGAAATGTGGTATCTTTCGGTTCTTGAGGTAAACCCCAACTGGTTAACCGCGTCATCAATCAATCGGGATTTGATGAGTTGGATATCATTTTCCTGGCCATAGGCTACAAATGGTGCAACAAAAAAACTAATACAAATGAGTAGAAAGGTTGTTGATTTCATAGGTTGCTTTTCAGGATTCTTCTTTGACTAAATGTACTAAAAAAACCTCTTGCTATTTTGAATGAACAAGACCTAACCCGCAACACACCCATGCCCCAACCACTGATAGAAGCCGAAAACCTTAATGTCAACATCGGAGCAAAGACCATCTTGCATAAGATGAACTTTACGATCTCCGAAGGAGAGGCCTGGGCCATTACCGGTCGGGCGGGCAGTGGAAAAACAACTTTAGCTCAGGCTATTAAAAACCAGCTTCCGGTTGCTTCGGGTGGCCTGAAAAGTCATTTACTCCCGGCGGCCAAAGTGGTGATGGTAGAACAACAGCACACCTATAAGAACCGCACGGATGCTTCCAACAGCTACTACCAGGCTCGCTTTGACAGCCTGAATTCTGAAGAATTTCCAGTGATAGAAGAGGTTCTAAAAAAGCTTTTCTTGAAAACCGGCGCCGAGGAAGAAGCGGAAAAAAAAATAACGGAGATACTGGCATTGCTGCAAATAACTTATCTGAAGCACACCCGTCTGATTCAGCTTTCTAATGGTGAAAATAAGCGGTTTCAACTGGCCAAAGCATTGTTGCAGCACCCAAAAGTGCTGATACTGGATAATCCGTTTGTGGGCTTAGACCAGGAAGCCCGTGAAATTTTACATAAGATCATCAACCAGTTGATCTCACAGCATATCACCATTCTGCTGATCACGCCCCCCACCGAAATTCCCGACAAGATTACTCATGTGATGGAGTTACAGGAAGGGCGGCTGATGCATCTCGAAACTCGTGCTGCTTTTCTGAAGCGACAGCAAAAACAAAATGTACCTCAGCCAACCGTTAGCTGGCTAAATCAGGAAGTGCTGGAGAAGATGTCTGTAACCCCGGATCGATCCTTTGAAGTGGCGATCAATATGCGGAATGTGACGGTGCGCTACGGAGGAAGAACAATACTGGACCAGGTAAACTGGCAGGTGAAGCGAGGAGAAAAGTGGGCACTTTCCGGGCCGAATGGGGCAGGAAAATCTACCTTACTAAGCCTGATCAATGGAGATAACCCGCAGGCCTACGCCAATGCGATTGATTTGTTCGACAAAAGGAGAGGTTCGGGTGAAAGTATCTGGGAACTCAAACAGCGGATTGGCTATATTTCTCCGGAGTTGCACCTGTATTTTAACCAGCGCATGCGCTGTTTTGAGGCCGTAGCCTCCGGCCTGACTGATAAAATGGTAGCGGATCATAACATTTCCGAAGCCCAGAAAACCACTGTATACCAGTGGCTGGATATTTTCCACCTGGCACACCAACAGGATGTCCTACTAACCGATATGCCCTTAAGTGAGCAACGACTGGTACTGCTGGCCCGGGCTTTGGTAAAAAACCCTCCGGTTTTAATACTGGATGAACCCTGTCAGGGGCTGGATGCCCAGCAAACCCAGCAATTCAAAGGGATGGTAGAAGTTGTTTGCCATCATTTTGAAAAAACGCTGGTCTATGTCTCCCACTATCCGCAAGATATACCGGACTGTGTGGAACGGCGGCTGTTTCTGAAAGAAGGAAAAGCCAGGGAATTGTAAGATCTTAAATACAAGCATGGCACTGCTTCTTAGCTAGTCCACTGACAGGCATACGTTTGCAGCAAATCTATATTCAATAAAAAAGCCCGGATGAAAAAGACTTTCAACCCGGGCTTACTTTTTGGATTATGTTTTTCTAATCACCGCTTATTCCCGAGCCAACAATTCAAACTCCTCATCGGAGAGTTCGATGTCCGCTGCCCGAAGATTCTCTTCTAAGTGGGTTAGCGATTTGGTACCGGGAATCAGCAGAATGTTCTCAGAACGCTTCAGCAGCCAGGCCAGTGCTATCTGGGCGGTAGTAGCCTCATGCTTCTCCGCAACTGATTTAATTTTCTCAGCCATGGCGTCTGGCCCGGAGGCTAATGGAAACCACGGAATAAAAGCCAACCCCTGAGAAGCCGTGTAGTCTAATACTTCTTCCCATTTACGGTCTCCCAGATTATACATATTCTGCACCGACACCAGAGGCAGAATAGCTTCTACCTGCTTGATCTGCTCAACAGTTACTTCTGACAGTCCCACATATTTGATTTTACCGGCAGCTACCGCTTCAATGACCGGCTGCAAAGTTTCTTCTACCGGCACTTCAGGATCAATGCGGTGTAACTGCCATAAATCAATCTGATCCGTTTTTAGCCGCTTTAAACTGCCCTCAATGCCCTGCCGAATATGCTCAGGACTTCCGTTAGGCACCCATTGGTCTGGTCCGGGTCGCTCCAACCCTGATTTGGTAGCAATGACCAACCCTTCATTGTAGGGATATAAGGCATCAGCGATCAGGGGTTCATTGGTAAGCGGACCATACGAATCGGCGGTGTCAATAAAGTTCACCCCCAATGCTACTGCCTGCTGTAATACTTTAATCGCATTCTCACGATCTTCTGCATCACCCCAGATGCCGGGGCCGGTAAGTTGCATGCCGCCATATCCCAGACGGTTTACTTCAAGATCGCCAATTTTATAGGTAAGTTTTATATCTTCAGTAACCATAGTATGTTATTTTATGAATAAAAAAATGTTAAAAAGCCCTTTTAGTATAAAGGAAATAGTGAGCATTTGGTTAGAAAATTAGCGCAATTATTTTCTTTGCGCTGATCGCTCAGCGAGGGTATAACCTGCACAATTACGCCTATAAACCACTTAGCCCAATAAAAAAATTAATGTCTAGGAACCTATGCAGTTGCTGCTTCCAGTGGTGGATAATCCGTATATCCCTCTTCTCCGGGGGTATAAAAAGTATCAGGATTGGGCTGTTGCAGTTCCGCTCCCGCTTTCATGCGCTGAACCAAGTCGGGATTTGAAATAAACGGACGGCCAAAGGCAACCAAATGACCCAGCCCATCGGCTAAATCCTGTTCGGCGCGTTCTCTATCGTACCCTCCGCTGATAATTATGGTACCGCCGAACTCCTCTCGAATTTTATCCTTGATCGAGCGAGGTACTTCAGGCGCTCCCATTGAAGAATGGTCCACAATATGGATGTAGGCTAATTTCAGCTTTCCAAGTTCCTCTGCCAGATACCCGTACTCCTCTTCTATCCCCTCAAAAGGGCCCGTACCATTGAAAACACCATAAGGTGACAAACGAATGCCGGTTTTTTCTGAACCAATGGCTTCACTTACCTTCTGAGCTACTTCTATCGCAAACTTCGCCCGGGCCTGGTAAGAGCCATTATAGTCGTTAGATAGTTCGTTCACATTGGGGTTGAGAAACTGTTCAATCAGATAACCATTTGCTCCGTGTAATTCTACCCCATCAAACCCGGCTTCAATAGCATTTTTCGAGGTTTCTACGTAGGCTTGTATTGCCTCCTGAATGTCTTCATCAGTCATCAGCTGGGCTGAAGGGTAAGGTTGGGGTCCCGCCTGATCCGTATACATTTCTCCTTCTACCGCGGTAGTCGTAGTTCCTACAATTTCAATTTCTCCCGGTACATTGTGCGGATGTCCTACTCGTCCGGTATGCATAATTTGCAGAAAAATCTTAGCCCCGCCCTGATGCACCGCTTCAGTCACTTTTTTCCAGCCCTCGACCTGCGCGGGCGAATAAGCACCGGGAATCCGGGGATAACCCAAACCATTCGGGGAAGGGGATGTTCCTTCAGTAATAATCAGACCGGCTCCAGAGCGCTGCCGATAATATTCCACCATCAGATCGTTAGGAACGTTATCAATCGCGCGTGAGCGAGTCATGGGTGCCATTACGACCCGGTTTTGCAGTTGTATGTTGCCTAGTTGATAAGAGTCAAATAACATAGAATTCATGCGTTTAGTAAACAATACTTACCCTTACGATAATTCTAGATCATTTGGTTTAAAAAAGCGTAAAAAATTTCAGATAACTGATAAAGCCACCTCAATTTGATGGCTCAGTCTTTCCGGATTATTATCCAGGCGAGCCATGAGACGGATGCCGAACAGCGTGTTTACCATGAAATGGGCAATGTTGGCCAACTCACCCGTAGGGTTAATCTCCCCAGCCTCATACGCTCTTCTAAGCAGCCGCTCAATGGCTTTTTCTATCGAGGTATTCATGCACTGAACTTTCTGAGCCACCTCCACATCATTACTGGCCAATAGCATTATGGCATTGCCAATAAAACATCCTGACTCCCCACTTACAGACCCACTGATGGTCGGATTAAGTATCTGGGCCAGAGTTTTTCGGGCATTGGTCGCTGTATCCAGCGTATGAATTAATGGACCGGTAAACGTACGAATATACAGATCCAGGGAGGCTAAATATAAGGTGCGTTTATCGCGGAAAGTATTGTAAACACTACCGTAACTGATCCCCATGGCCTGGGCTAAATCCCGGGTCGAGGTGGCCTGATACCCCTTTTCCAGAAAGCACTCCAAGGCCTTTCTTAGTACTTCTTCTTCCTCAAAATTCTTACATCTTCCCATGGTCAGTTAGGCATTCATGTCTTATAAATTAACCCTTCTGACTGCCAAAAAGGTCCTCAACCCCTGTGCCGAGATGAAGAATAAAGATTATTGCTAATATAGAGTGCTTGGCGGTAACCTCAAATTTACCTGCACCTTTCACGAATCGAAATATACATGCGTGAAGCCATTGCGCTTTCTAACCGGAATCTCCCTTCTTAAGGAGAGGGGAACCACTTCTACCGGAAAACAATTACTTTGGCATATTCCTTTTTTCTAACTGACGCTTATGTCTCTTGAGAAGCAAACTTTTTTTCTGAAAGAAACCGCCCAACAACTTGGTTTCGATTTTTGTGGCATTGCCAAAGCAGAGTTTCTTTCCGAAGAAGCCCCCCGCCTTGAGCAATGGCTGAACCAGGGCATGCAGGGTAAGATGAACTATCTGGAGAACTACTTCGATATCCGGCTTGACCCCACCAAACTGATGGAAGGAGCCAAATCGGTCGTTACATTACTTTATAACTATTATCCCGCCGAAGATCTGGCTTCTACAGATTCTTATAAAATTGCAAAATATGCCTACGGCCAGGATTATCACTTTGTCATCAAGAAAAAGCTACGCGCACTATTAGACCATTTGCGGGAAGAGATAGGCGATATTGATGGTCGGGCTTTTGTAGATTCTGCTCCTATTCTGGAGCGGGTATGGGCCAAAAAAAGCGGTTTGGGCTGGATTGGCAAAAACAGTTTACTGCTCAATAAGCAGCAAGGCAGTTTCTTCTTTATTGCCGTGCTACTGTTAGACATTGAGTTAGTTTACGATCACTTTACCCAGGACCACTGCGGCACCTGCACCCGTTGCCTGGATGCCTGCCCTACGGATGCCATTGTGCAACCTTATGTGGTGGATGGCAGTAAATGCATTTCGTATTATACCATCGAACTAAAAGAGGAAATCCCGAAAGAGGTGCAGGGTAAATTTGAGGACTGGATGTTTGGCTGTGATATTTGCCAGGACGTGTGCCCCTGGAACCGGCACTCCCGCCCTCACCAGGAACCAGCGTTTGAGCCTCACCCCGATTTGGCAAATATGACCAAGCGTGATTGGGAGGATCTCACCGAAGATGTATTTAGAAAAGTCTTTAAAAAATCGGCAGTGAAGCGGACAAAATTTAGCGGGCTGAAACGTAATATCCGGTTTATAGGCTCATAAAAAAAGCTGCCTGGGTTTTCAGACAGCTTAGTGCATGTTTGTGAGTGTTGTTGAGTTAGTTTGCGTAATTATTCGCAAAACATTCATCCAACAAGTCCCGATACCGGTGAGCAAACTTAATGTAGCACCAGCTCCGAAGCATGTCAGCGTCCTTAGGTAACAAGACTGTTAACGCTTTCCTCAGCTCCTTTTGAAAAAGAGTAGGATCAAAGCTCACTTTTGCCAGAATCAGCTTGGTATAGCCTAATTCAGCATGGATGCGCTTTGCGTTTACGTGTCTGTTGTATATTTGCATAAGCGTAAGGGGTTATGATGAAAAAATCAGAAAAACTGAAAAATTGAGATTTGTCTCTCTAAAATTTTACTGTCGTTATATATGATTAACGACCTGAAGATGTTATAAATATATAACAAGTTATATTAATTTGCAAGCCCTTAGTCTGAATAACTCATGAAAACTGCCATTTTATTTTTAAGAAAAAGCGTTTGTCAGAATAATATTTTGATTATTGGTGCATTTTTGTGCTTTTCAGGATTTGTTACCGCGCAAGCACAGAATGTTTCGGTAGAATTGGGCCCTAATGAGATTGGCTCAAATGAGCAGTTTACCATTACCCTGAAAATAGACAATGAGCGCCTGCGCCGCTACGGAGACTTTCCCGACATTCCGGGCTTTGAAAAGGCTGGCACCTCCACGTCTTCCTCCACCAATATCATCAATGGCAAGGTCTCTTCTTCTCAGAGTGTCACCCAGTCTTATTTGGCTACCCGGGAGGGAACCTTCAAACTACCCCAGTTCACTGTCTCCGTGAATGACACGGACGTAAGCTCTCCGGGTACCACCATCACCGTAGGTCCTCCCAAGCAACGCAGTGCCCAGAACCCCTTCAGCGACCCGTTTGATGATTTGTTTGGCCGCCGCAATCAGCCTCAGGAATTTATGGATGTGAAGGAGGAAGCTTTTCTGTCTCTTACCACCAGCCAGGACACCGTGTACCTGGGCGAAGGATTTACCACCACCCTGGCATTCTATGTGTCGGAACGTAACCAGGCTCCCCTCCAATTCTACGACATCGGCAAGCAACTCACTGATGTACTGAAAAAAGTACGCCCTTCCAGTGTATGGGAAGAGAACTTCAACATTGATAACATCAATGGCCAGTCGGTGACCATCAATGGCGAGAACTATACGCAATACAAGATTTATCAGGCTACCTATTACCCCAATAATACCGAACCCATCCGCTTCCCCAGCGTGCCACTGACGATGATCAAGTACAAAGTAGCCAAGAACCCTTCGTTCTTCGGACGTCGTCGTCAGGAAGACTTCAAAACTTTCAATACCAAGCCCCATACCGTGGTGGTGAAAGAGTTGCCTCCCCACCCGCTTCGCGCATCCGTGGCTGTGGGTGACTATCAACTGGAGGAAGCTATCTCGGATCGGGAATTGGCCACCGGCAGCAGCTTCAACTATACATTCAAGATCGTAGGAGAAGGCAATATTAATTATATCGAAAAACCCTCCGTACGATCCACCGACGATTTCGACTTCTACGATCCCAGCGTAGAACAAAACATTAATCGTCGGAATAACCGGGTCACCGGGCAAAAAGCCTTTTCGTACTACGCCGTTCCGAATGAGCCCGGCACCTACAATCTGGGAAACTACTTCGATTGGGTCTTTTTCAATACCACTACCCAACGGTACGACACCCTGAAATCGGAGATCGCAATTCAGGTAGAAGGCAAGAGCCGCAAAAATGAGCACATCAGCTCGCAGGATGTAGGCGCCTTTTATAATAAAATCGCCAGCGTAGACAATACGTTGAAAAGCCATGGTAACGATGGCTGGCTACAATTGTCTGCCAATATTCTGATTGTCGGCATGCTTTTGCTGACCGCCGTAGCGGTGTTTAAGAAGTGAGGGAGTCTTTATTACTGATAATTTATGTGTTCTCCGCAACAACTTGTTACCCGTCACGTAACAAGTAATAACTAAAGTTTTCGGCGTTTCTCTTGCTTTTTTTCTAGCGCTTATTAAAAAGCCTGTAATAAACAGGCTAAAACTTCTATGATTCAAAATTTCAAATCAAAGAGTCTCAAAAGGCTATTTGAAAAGGGAGACGCGTCGAAAGTAGTACCAGCACATGTGAGTAAATTGCGTAGAATACTAGCTCGCCTAAATGCAGCCGATAGGTTGGAAGACATGAACTATCCAGGCTCTGACCTTCACCAACTTACTGGAAACCTGAAAGGACATCAGGCAGTAAAAGTCAGTGGTAATTGGCGAGTGATTTTTCGCTTTGAGAATGGAGATGCTTACGATGTAGATTATGACGATTATCACTGATCAGTTAAAATAAGGAAAAGCACTATATGATGATGTTCAATCCTCCTCATCCGGGAGAAATACTTCGCGAAGACTATTTAGTACCGCTAAAATTAACGGTGACCAGTCTTGCAAAGGCTCTTCAAGTCTCACGAAAAAATCTTTCTGAGATAGTGAATGAACACACGGGTATTAGCCCTCAAATGGCGATACGCTTGGCTAAAGCATTTTCAACAACTCCCCAATTCTGGATGAGTTTACAATCTCAATATGACTTGTGGCAGGCTATGCAACAAGGATTAAGCGATCAAGTGCGCACTTTGTATAGCGAAAAACCTGCCTGATTATCTTTCTTTTATAAGGAATTGATTAATTAGCGATAAGCCCCTAGCTTTGGACTTATGAGCAATAGTTACGGAACACTTTTTAAGATAAGCACCTTTGGTGAATCGCACGGGAAAGGCATAGGAGTTATTATTGATGGATGTCCCGCCGGATTGCCACTGGATGAGGATTTTATCCAGTCAGAACTCACCCGTCGCAAGCCCGGCCAATCCAAAATCACCACCCAACGGAAAGAGAGTGATACTTTTCAGATTTTGTCAGGGGTATTTGAGGGTAAGACAACGGGCACTCCGCTGACCATTTACATTCCTAATGAAGACCAGCGCAGTAAAGACTATTCTCATATTGCTGATAAATTTCGCCCCTCTCACGCAGATTATTCCTACCATGTAAAATACGGCGTACGCGACTACCGCGGAGGTGGTCGCAGTTCAGCCCGGGAAACAGCGGCCCGGGTAGCTGCCGGCGCGGTAGCCAAACTATTTCTGAAACACAAGGGCATGGATGTGCAGGCGTATGTTTCGCAGGTGGGCACGCTAACGTTGGAGAAGCCTTATTCAGAATTGGACTTCTCCCAAACCGAAGCCACTCCCGTTCGCTGCCCCGACCTGGAAACCGCCGAACAAATGATTGAACTGATTGATCAGGTACGGAAAGAACGAGATACGATTGGGGGGGTGGTCAGTGCCGTAATTACCGGAGTGCCCGCCGGGCTGGGCGAGCCGGTCTTCGATAAACTGCACGCCGAACTGGGCAAAGCCATGCTGAGCATCAATGCGGTGAAAGGGTTTGAGTACGGCAGCGGCTTTGAGGGAGTAACCTTGCGCGGCTCGGAGCATAACGACGAAATCTACAATGACGAGGGAACGATCCGTACCAAAACCAACCACTCGGGAGGTATACAGGGCGGAATTTCCAATGGGGAAGATATTTACTTCCGGGTGGCCTTTAAGCCAGTCGCTACCATCATGCAGGACCAGGACAGTGTGAATGAAGCCGGAGAAACTATCACAGTATCGGGTAAAGGCCGGCATGATCCCTGCGTGGTACCCCGGGCGGTGCCCATTGTAGAGGCAATGGCCGCACTGGTCATGGCGGATATGTACTTACGCAATGTTACCACGCGGCTGGAATAAATTGCTATCTTAGTTGCCGACAACTTTTATTACTATACAACATGATGCCTTTCGCTCGCTGCCTGTTTGTTTGTTTACTGGTAACAAATACCCTTTTCAGTCAGCCTATTGCCCTGCACCCCGAGAATCCGCACTACTTCCTGTATCAGGATAAGCCCACCCTGCTCATTACCTCAGCCGAGCACTACGGTGCGGTGCTCAACCTGGACTTTGACTACGAAGCCTACCTGGAGACAATGCAACAGGAAGGCATGAATTATACCCGTATTTTCACCGGCTCCTACGTGGAGATTCCGGGAAGTTTCGGCATCGGCAACAATACCTTAGCTCCCGCCCCGAACCGCTTTCTGGCACCCTGGAAACGCACCGACGAAGCCGGACTGTACGAAGGGGAAAAAAAGTTTGACCTCAGCCAGTGGGAACCCGCTTACTTTGAACGGCTCAACGATTTTATCAGGGCCGCTGACGAACGAGATATTATTGTGGAAGTCACCTTCTTCTGCGCGACTTATCAAGACAGTTACTGGACCCGAAGTCCCTTCAATACCAGAAATAACGTGAATAACCTGCCCGAGGTGGACCGAAAGCAATCCAATACGCTGGCCAATGGTTCGCTCACCGATTTTCAGAAAAAACTGGTAGAGAAAATCGTGACCGAACTCAACGGGTTCGACAATATCTTCTACGAAATTCAGAATGAGCCCTGGTCGGATGATCCTCAGGATGCGATGCGTACCCTCAAGACGATGGACCCCGATGGATTGACCTGGGCCAAATGGGCGCATACCGCTTCAGCAGCCTCACTGGAGTGGCAGCAGGTCATGGCCGATCAGGTGGTGGCTACGGAAAGCGAATTACCTAAAAAGCACCTGCTTGCTCAGAACTACTGCAACTTCCGCCATTCGCTTGAAGCAGTGGATGCTACTATTGATATTCTCAACTTTCATTACGCCTGGCCCGAAGCCGTGTGGATGAACTACGCCTGGGATCTCCCCATTAACTTCGATGAGTCGGGGTTTGCGGGTAGTTCCGATACCACCTACTTGCAGCAAGCCTGGCAGTTTATACTGGCCGGGGGCAGTGTCTTCAATAACCTGGATTATTCATTTTATGTGGGTAAGGAGGACGGAACCGGAGAAAACGAGGCACCGGGTGGGGGCAGCACAAACTTTCGGCAACAGCTGACCTACCTGCACCAGTTTATGGAATCGCTGCCGTACATCAACATGCAACCCGACCTTTCGGTGGTAGCCCACGCTCCCGGTATGGATGCCCAATGCCTGGCTCAACCGGGACAGCAGTATGCCATCTTCCTGTCAGGTATTCCTACCGATTGGATTAAGCTAAATCTGCCCGCTGGCACCTTTACGTACGAATTTATTTCGCCTTACACTGGCGAGCCCATCAGCAACGGTGAGTTGAAGAGCACTGGCGAAACATACACCCTCGATTTACCCGAATTTGATCAGATGGCCGCTCTTCGCATTTCCCGATAGGCCTGCCAAACCGACCGCATGAATTACTAACGGGTCTTACATCATCCCCTATCCAGACACGTAGGCTCATCCTCCATTCATCCCGCCTATTTTACGTTTCACTTCATGCATCAGCAGATTGACCAGGAATTTCTTTCTTTTCCTCCCCCAATTTCCGTCATTTATATAAAAAAAAGACACCAACCTTATTATATCATTCACTAATTTATTTCTTCTTTCAACCCTTCAATCATGCAGCCTGAAGCCTTTTTCTCTTTTGCCAGCACTTTCGTTCTCATCGGTTGGCTATTGCTCATTGTCGCTTTCCGGTGGAAGCATACACTGACGGTGGTTCGTCTGGGAGTGGTGCTGTTGCTCTCCCTATTGTATGCGTATTTAATCATTACCCACTTCGGCGATGGCGAGGGTGGTTTCGGCTCGCTGGAAGAAGTAAGCCAGCTCTTTGCCAATCCCTGGACGCTGCTGGCCGGCTGGGTGCATTACCTGGCATTTGATTTGTTCATCGGTAGCTGGGAAGTGCAGAATGCCCGCAGCCTGGGTATATCCCATTGGTTTGTCATTCCTTGCCTGCTGCTCACTTTCATGTTCGGGCCTGTCGGACTGTTACTGTACTTCATCATCCGCGCCGTTTACACCAAACAACTGACCCATGAGCTCGCCTAAGCTGTATCAGGAACTGCTGCGCCGGAATCGCCTGCTGGCCTACCTCGGATTGATCCATATCGTACTGTTCGTAATTTTCCTGATATTTTTCTTTATCGACTCCCGCACCGTCATGGGTATCAATACCTGGATCAAACCCATGAAGTTCGCCTTATCCATTGCCCTGTATGTCTGGACGGTCGGCTGGTTGCTGGAATATCTGTCGGGTTACCCGCGTTCGGTCCGGATCATTGCCTGGGGAGTGGCTATTGCCATGACCGTAGAAATGGTTTGTATTACCTTTCAGGCGGCTCGCGGAGTACAATCACACTTCAATGTCTATACCGCCTTCGATGGGGCGATATTTTCTACGATGGGTCTGGGGGTCATACTCAATACCTTATTACTGGTTTGGATGACGGTGCTCTTTTTCGTGGGTAAAACAAAACTGACAGCCTCCTATCGGCTGGCGATCCAACTGGCGTTGCTCCTGTTCTTATTTGCCAGTGGTATAGGTGGCATGATGGCCGGGCAGCTGTCGCATAGTGTAGGGGTGGCCGATGGCGGAGCCGGATTACCCTTTGTCAACTGGAGCACTGAAGGGGGCGACCTGCGGATTGCCCATTTTATCGGAATCCACAGCCTACAGGTGATTCCGTTGTTTGCCTACCTCGCGGAGAAGAAACAATGGCAATATGCGCGGGGGTGGACCTGGCTGTTTGCCCTGACTTACATTGGTATCACCATTTTTATTTTCTGGGAAGCTACCAATGCCCACCCCCTGCTCAGCACCTTGTTTCACTGATAGTTCCCCGCGAGGGCGTTCCTTCTTTCAAAAGCTGTAAATCAGCGGAATAAATATGGTAGCCAGTATCCAGAACAGTATATTCAGCAGCGTACCCACTTTGAGAAAATCCATAAACTTGTATTGTCCGGCACTGTACACCATGGTATTGGTCTGATACCCCACGGGAGTCATGAAACTGGCCGAGGCCGCGAAGGTGATGGCCATCAGGAACGGTACCGGGCTTAACCCCAGCGTATGCGCGGTGGCGATGGCGATAGGAGCCAGCAAAGCTGCCGTAGCATTGTTCGACATAATCTCGGTGAGCAGGGAGGTAAGCAAATACAGGCCCGAAACAATGGCTACCGGCCCCCATTGCCCCAAATGACTGACCAGCGCATCGGCAATCCACTGGTCGAGGTGGGTGTTGGTCATGGCGGTGCCTAAGCTCAGGGCGCCCGCCAGCAGAAAAACTACTTTCCAGCTAATGGCCTCGTAGGCCTCTTTCATCGTCAGCACATTGATCAGCATCAGCAATACAACTCCCGCAATGGTGCCGACCATAATATCCAGCACGTTCACGGCTGCCAACACTACCACGCTGAGCATGACCGCCGTTACAATAATAAATTTCTTTTGGTCAAAGTCCGCCATGGTGTCTTCCGAAAGCAGCACAAACGGAGCTTCCTGTTCGTTTTCCATACGCTTGAGTTCTTTCACGTAATGGTTTTTCACCTCCGCCAGGATCACATCTCCGGCTTTAAGCTTTGCATCGTACAGCTGCTCGTGTAACACCTCCTGCCGATGTTTTATGGCCAAGGGCGCGGCCCGGTACCTTCGCCGGAAGTCAATTTCCCGCAATGTGCGCCCTTCAATTTCCGAATTAGCCGTAATCACCATCTCCACCAGCGTGGAGTTTTTGCCCTTCAGGTCATCATCACCAATCTTTACCGGAGAGGTCACCAGTATTTTTGCCCGATCCTTTAGCAATTTTATCTTGCTAACATCGCAGCGCACTTTCAGGATGTCGTGCTCCTGCAACACAAAATCTCCGGGCGGCAGGGTGAACTTGCTTCCGTTTCGGCGCACTTCAATAATATCCATCTCCAGCTCCTGTACCAGGGTGGAATCCATGATTTTCTTTCCTACCGAATCCATGGTACCCAGCAGCTCCAGTTCGGTCAGGTAATTCCGCATACCGAATTTGGTCGTCAGATCTTTCTCCTCCCTTCTATCCGGCAACCAGCGAACTCCCAGAAATACCATATAGCCGATGCCGACCACGAGAAACAACAGGCCCATCGGAGTCATCTCAAACATGGAAATGGGGGCTTCCCCTGCTTTTTCTGCAATACCACTGACCAGAATGTTGGTGGAGGTACCAATCAGGGTGCAGGTGCCACCAAAAATGGAGGCGAAGGACACCGGAATCAGCATCTTGGCCGGGCTTTGTCCTGAGGAATGGGCAATCTGCATCACCG
The DNA here is from genome assembly GCA_040222715.1 of Cyclobacteriaceae bacterium. GTDB lineage: Bacteria > Bacteroidota > Bacteroidia > Cytophagales > Cyclobacteriaceae > Tunicatimonas. Next base: position 18,585 of record JAVKCN010000075.1, read on the forward strand.
CCGGAATGAACATGGCCACCACCGGAGTATTGTTGATAAAGGCTGAGATAAGCGCGATCACCAGCATCATGAGGATTACCCCGCTGGTAAAATTGTATCGAAACATTTTTGACAGCCGCTGCGACATCAGCTGCAAAGCTCCCGTTTTCAGCAGCGCGGCACTGAGGATGAACATGAAGGCCACGGTGATAGTCGCCTTATTGCTGAATCCGGCCACTCCCTCCTCCGCACTGATGACTCCGGTGAGAATCAGGCTCACCATGATCAGCAGGGCCACCAGATCAATGGAGATGATTTCAGTGGCAAACAGGATCACCGCCCCGGCGATTACCCCCAGCGTAATCATTGCTTCCGTCGTCATGATTAGTGCTCTTTTAAGCTTATGGCGTGCGCTAATGTAAAGCGGGCAATATGCCGGTTGAAAAACTCCGTACCCGAGGGCCGTTGCTGAAACCAGTTCATGTACCCTACTTCCACCGTCCAGTGTGGGCTTAACTTGACCTGACAGTCGGCAAAAATCCGGTTTTGGTCAAATACATTGTACACAATATTTTTTCCGGCATTGAACATCACCTCATCAAATACCCTTACGGAAACCGGAATGTGTTTCTCAGGATTGGTTAAGGGGACCTGTACCTGCAATCGATAGCGGAACCGGAAATTAAAATCTGGCTGATCTACCGAAGTGCGCTGAAAGAACCGCTCCTCAATTTTGTAGCGGTGGCTGATTTTCAGTTTGCCCAGCGACTGGCTGAGGTTTAACTCCTGATGGGGGCGAATCTCCGGACGTATCCGGTCGACGGCCTCATCTGCCGTCTGCGGGAGGGCCTGTAAGAAAAGCGTGTTGCCTAAGGCCACATCGGCTCCCGGGCCGATCTGATAATGTAATTGTACCCTGGGCAACACCCACTGGTGCAGCCGGTTGGCAAAAGCAAACCAGCGGGTTTCCACTTCTGAATAGAGCAGCCAGCGCTCGTTGATCGTAAGTCGGTTGGAATAGCGAAGCCAGATAAATTGCTGTTGCTCAATGTCTTTCGCCGGAGATTGGGCCAAAGCATACTGCGAGAGCGAGAGCAAGAGCAGCAGAAAAAATATTAACCGGGTTTCCACATACGTACATTATTGCGGCGCAAATATAGGTGTCCGCCATCACATAGCGTATTGAATAAAAAAATATATTTTTCAGCCGTTCAGTGTTTCCAAGCCATGATAAATACTGCTGGTGATACCGTCCTGGAACAACCTCGCCACCCGGATGTTTTTTAATGGCTGGTGTAGGATAGATGGTAAAAAAGCTCGTTTAGGACACATAAACCTGTTTCCGAGAGGGTAAAACCTACGTCTCCGGCACTTGTTTCCATTTTCGAATGGCTAATTCGGGCGAATGCGTGACTCGAAATCAAAACCCAGTGACAACCTGACCCCTTGTTGTCACTGGTTTTTGATTTCGAACGTCTAAACACCCTCGATCAGCGACTCGAAACCCGTTTCGAATGGGCAAATCTGGTCGTTGCTCCGTTGGAAAAGTAATTGGGGCAGGTCATTTGCGGGTATGGACCACTCAATCAGCACTTTAGGAGTTTAAAACCGGCCATGCAGTGAAGATTTTTGCTCTCCAAATAGTAAAACCGGAAGGTTCGCCCCGCGCTTGAACACGAAAAAACGCTTGATTTACTCGAAATAAAACTCTTTTGCCCTCATTCACTACATCTATTGGTATTCTAAAGAAAAAGAGGAGGCAAAACCGAAAAAGGCCCCAATTCCCGTCAGACACCACCCGCATTCGCGCGTCCGATAATGCGTACATATTAACCAGCCAAACAAGCCACAATATGCGTATATTGTACGGTAATTTAGAAGTTGGTCACTGTTGATGACGCTTAAATAGAAAATCAAAACTGATCTACCTCCTTTACTAATCATTAGCAAGGGCAAAAGAAAAAAATACGATCATGAGAACATACAAAGAGCTTATCAAAATTAATCCAAAAAAGAGATTCGGGCGGCCTTGTGTTCGAGATACCAGAATATCAGTATATGATGTTCTTGCCTGGTTATCAAAGGGAATGTCAAAAGCCGAAATTATCGAGGATTTTCCGGAACTAACCGAAGAAGATATACATGCCTGCCTTGCGTATGCTGCTGAACGTGAGCATAGTACAAGAGTAGCTTAAACTCTTTCTACTCATGAAACTATTGCTAGATCAAAATCTGTCGTATCGGTTGGTCCGCGATCTGGAAAGTGTTGTTCCCGAGTTAACGCATGTGAAACTTGTAGGATTACAGGATGCAGAAGACCACGAAATATGGGAGTATGCCCAACAGAATAACCACACCATCATCACTTTTGATGCGGACTTCCACGAACTACAAACGATAAATGGCTTTCCACCTAAGGTAGTCTGGCTGAGGTTTGGTAATATGACTCGACAGGAATTCATTGATTTCTTTCAGCATACCATTGAGAAGATTAGAGAATTCCTGCTATCTGAGGAGTTCAAAAATGTTGGTTGCCTGGAATTCAGGGATCGATATATTGCATAATGTAGGCAAAATGGACTGACTAATATTTAAGCTGGTACAGGCACTCATGACCACAAAGATCATGGCTACCCGAACTTGTTTGTTGCTTCAAAAACGATTTAGGAAATCAGTCTCGGCTCCCGTGACGGCAAGAGAAGAATATTCTATGCCTTTATTCTTTATTAGCATTTACTCTCGGTATTTTGCATTTTTACCGTTGGTCAAAGAAGCATTGACCGCTCTAACGAATTGCACTGCATGAAAAAACTACCGCTACACACCCAAATCATCATTGGGCTGGTTCTTGGTCTGCTGTATGGTTTAGCCAGCATCCAGTTTGGCTGGGACCCCGCGATTACCGCCAAGTATATCAAACCCTTCGGCACCATCTTCGTCAATTCCCTCAAGATGATCGCCGTACCCCTGGTGCTGGCCTCGCTGATCGTAGGCATTGCCAACCTGGGCGATGTTTCCAAGCTCTCCCGCATGGGGGGTAAAACCATCCTCACCTACCTGGCCACCACCACCATTGCCATTACGATCGGTTTGATCCTGGTGAACATCGTGCAACCGGGTAAAAAGCTGCCCGAGTCTACCCGCGAAAACCTGATGGCCCTCTACAGCGGTGATGTAGAAAACCAGCAGGGCGTGGCCCAGGATGTAAAGGATGCCGGACCGCTGCAACCGCTGGTGGATGTGGTACCGCAGAATGTATTTGAAGCTTTTGCCAACAATGGAGCCATGCTGCAAGTGGTATTCGTGGCATTGATTATGGGGATTGCCCTGTTACAAATCCCCCGGTCCAAGGGGCAGCCGGTCATCGCCTTTTTTGATGGGCTGAACGATGTGATCATCAAGATCGTAGAGTTCATTATGATGCTGGCCCCCTACGGCGTATTTGCCCTGATTGCCGCCCTGATTGTGGAAATTGGCGGAGAGAATCCCGATGAAGCCTTCACCCTATTATATGCCTTACTATGGTATACCATGACCGTGCTGGTCGGCCTGCTAATCATGATTGCGGCGGTCTATCCGGCCATCTTCAAGCTGTTTACCAAGGTAAAATACAAGACCTTCTTCCGGGCCATGCGTCCGGCCCAGTTGCTGGCCTTCAGCACCAGCTCCAGTGCCGCCACCCTGCCGGTGACCATGGAAGTGGTGCAGAATGACCTGAAAGTTTCTGAGGAAGTCTCTAGCTTTGTGTTGCCGCTGGGCGCAACGATCAACATGGACGGTACCAGCCTGTACCAGGGCGTGGCCGCAGTATTCATTGCCCAGGCCCTGGGTTTAGGATTATCGCTGGGCGATCAGCTCATGATCGTACTCACCGCCACGCTGGCCTCCATCGGTACCGCCGCCGTGCCCGGAGCCGGAGTGGTGATGCTGGTGATCGTACTGGAAGCTATCGGCGTACCTGCTGCCGGGCTGGCCCTGATCCTGGCCCCCGACCGGATTATTGATATGTGCCGTACCGTGGTGAATGTTACCGGAGATGCTTCCGTCTCCATCGTCGTGGCGGGTACCGAAGGAGGACTGCCCGATGAGAAAATCCGCGACACCGTCATTAATTCATCTAACTAATATATTTACTGATACCCTGAGCGTTATGCCCAATAATGAGGCATAACGCCCGTCAACGCTCAACAACCTACTCATGCTTAAGAAACTTTTTCAACACTTGCTGATCACGCTTGCTGCGGGCTTTGGTCACGCCTGTGTATCTCCCTCTTCCCCACCCGATACCGCCATAGCCCCCGGAGAGACCTACTCTGCTTTCTCCGACGACGGTTCCTGGTGCTGGTTTTCCGATCCCCGGGCACTCTATTACGAAGGCGAGCACTCCCGGACCTACGCGGGCTGGATGGACCAATCCGGTAATGTGATGGTAGGTTATTACGATCATGGCACGCAGGAGATCCATCAGGAGGTGCTGCACGAAAAACTGGAGGTGGACGATCACGATAATCCCAGCCTGATGATGGATGATGACGGTAAGCTTCTGGTGTTCTACTCCAAGCATTCCACTGGCGAGCCCATTTACCTGATGAAAGCCAGACAGGCAGAAAATATCAGCGATTGGGAGCCCCGGCAGGAGTTGTATTTAAACGATACCACCGCGTATGCCGAATTCTCCAATACCTATACGTACGTGAACCCCTACCAACTCAGCGAGGAGGATAATAAGCTGTACCTGTTCTGGCGGGGTGCGGACTTTAAGCCGAATGTGGCCACATCGGAAGATGGAGGCACTAACTGGAGCAAAGGGAAGATCCTGATCTTACCCAGCCGGGTCTACCGCAATCGCCGCCCCTATGTCAAAGTATCTTCCAACAACCGAGATCAGATTCATCTGGCGTTTACCGACGGGCACCCGCGCGATGAACCCACCAATAGCATTTACTACATGCAGTACCACGACGGCGCGCTCTTCAAGGCCGATGGTGAGAAAATAGCTGACTTTTCCGCCATCCCCGTCAGCCCGGAAGCCACGGATATGGTGTACGATGCTTCCACCACCGGAGAAAAAGCCTGGATATGGGATGTAACCGAAAACGAAGAAGGGCATCCCGTCCTCACCTACGTCCGCTTTCCCAACGATAGCACGCACGTTTATTACTACGCGCTCTGGGATGGCAACGCCTGGCAGAACCATAAAATTACCGAGGGAGGCAGCTGGTTTCCGCAGACTCCCGCAGGAGAAGTAGAGCGCGAGCCTAATTACTCCGGCGGGGTAGTCCTGGATCATCAGGACCCTTCCACCGTGTACCTCTCCCGACAGGTAGACGGCACTTTTGAGATAGAACGCTGGACCACCGATAACCAGGGAAAGGACTGGAGCTCCCAGGCCATCACCCAAAACTCAGCGTTTGACAACATTCGTCCTTTTGTAATCAGAAATTATAAACAGGAAGACGATTTACGGGTTCTATGGATGAACGTGAAACACTATCGGCACTATACCGATTACCACACGGCACTGAAGATGAATGTGAAGTAACCAGGACCCTCTGTCTGCAAAGTTATATGGCCAAGCTGCCTGTGAACGCCTTTCTAACCCAGGCATCCCACCTGCCCGTGCTGGATGTCCGTTCTCCTGCCGAGTATGCCGCAGGCCATATGCCCCATGCCCATAATGTTCCGTTATTTTCTAATGAAGAACGTGCCCAGGTCGGCACCCTGTATAAACAAACAGGCCGATACGAAGCTCTGCTGAAAGGACTGGATGTGGTAGGCCCGAAAATGCGCTATATCGTAGAAGTGGCCAATGCCCTGGCCGTGGAAGGCGAGCTGCTCGTTCACTGCTGGCGGGGTGGCATGCGTAGTGAAAGTATCGCCTGGCTGCTCAACACCGCCGGTATGCAGGCCCATACCCTGGTTGGGGGCTACAAAGCCTATCGGCAGGCGGGGCTGGAGATCTACCAGCAGCCTTTACCCATCTTGATTGTAGGAGGGGCGACGGGCAGTGGAAAAACCGAGCTCTTGCAGCAGCTTCACCGGCAGGGAGAACAGGTGATTGATTTAGAGAAGCTCGCTCACCACCGGGGATCCGCTTTTGGCGGGATCGGCCAAAGTGCCCAACCCACTACCGAGCAATTTCATAACGACCTGCACGCAGCATTTCAGTCCCTCGACCTGTCGCGGCGTATCTGGGTAGAAGATGAATCCTTTAGCATTGGTGGCGTGCAATTGCCCTATGCGTTTTGGGATCATATGAAACATGCCCCGGTACTGGTAATGGAAGTACCACGTTCCCTGCGCATCCAGCGTTTGGTACAGGAATACGGTACTTTGAACCGGCAAAAACTGGCCCGGGCGATTCAGACCATTGAAAGGAGGCTCGGCGGACTGCGTATGCAACAGGCATTACAGGCACTGGAAGAAGATCGGCTGGCCGATGTTGCCCGGGGGTTACTGGAGTATTACGACGCAAGCTATCAGCGCAATCTGGAGCGTAAACCTGCCCATCTGCGTCACCCGCTTAGCTGCCCCAACGACGACCCGACGGAGAACGCCACCCGCCTGCGCCAATTTTCTGACAATATGAACTTTCAACCAACGATGTAATTCTCATGGATACTACCTCACCCATTCGCCTGACCCAATACAGCCACGGAGCCGGTTGCGGCTGCAAGATCTCCCCTAAAGTACTGGAGAGCATCCTCGCCTCTGACGACAGCCCATTTACCGACCCCAACTTACTGGTAGGCAACAGCACCAAAGACGATGCCGCTGTGTACGATGTAGGACTGGGGCACGCGCTCATCAGTACCACCGACTTTTTTATGCCCATCGTCGATGACCCCTTTGATTTTGGACAGATTGCCTCGGTCAATGCCATCAGCGATGTATATGCCATGGGTGGAAAACCGACCATGGCCATCGCCATTCTCGGTTGGCCAGTGGATAAAATCCCGATAGAAGCAGCCCAACAGGTTATGGCCGGAGCCCGGGCCGCCTGCCGCAAAGCCAATATTGCACTGGCCGGTGGACACAGCATTGATACCCCTGAACCTATCTTTGGCCTGGCCGTGACCGGACAAATCCTCATCGAGCATCTCAAACGAAACGATCAGGCCACTCCCGGCTGCAAGCTCTTCCTGACCAAACCCCTGGGAGTAGGCATTCTCACTACTGCCCAGAAAAAGGGCATTGTCAAAGAAGAAGATCTGCAACTGGCTCAGGATAGCATGTTGAAACTGAACAATGCAGGCATGCATTTCGGCCGCCTCTCCTACGTGAAAGCCATGACCGACGTTACCGGATTTGGCTTGCTCGGGCACCTGGGCGAAATGTGCGAAGCCAGCCAGGTGAGTGCCGTAATTTCAGCGGATCAGGTACCCCGCTTTGATGTCATTGATGGCTATATTGCCCAAGGTAGCATCCCCGGAGGCACGCAGCGCAACTGGGATAGCTACGGCGATACCGTGAGCTCGATTACTGAAGCGCAGAAAGCCCTGCTTTGTGATCCTCAAACCAGTGGGGGACTGCTGGTGGCGGTGGAGGGTGAGTATGAGCACAGCTTTGTGCAGTACGTACAATCCATCGGGCTATCGCTACAGGCATTCGGAGAAATTACCGAGCGAAAGGATGTACTGATTGAGGTCAACTAATTGCAATTTTCAGGTGTTACATTATACAAACTCAATCCGGCACGCTATGTGGTTTTCTCGTTTCTGGGGTAAATGCCTTGTACTTTCCGTATTACTCAGCTCCTGCGGAGGTTCGGGGGAGCAGCAGGTGGACACGACCTCCGTACAGGAAGAGATGGCCCGGCGAGAAGCCAAGCGGGTGATGCCCGAAGAGATTATCGCAGCGGCTTACCAAAAAGGAGAGCCGCTGGCCCGGGAAATATTTGCCGTAGTGGTAAACCAATATCAGGAAAACCCCTCACAAGAAAGCTTTATGACCTACCTGCAACGCCAATCGGTGCATACCTTTGCAGAAGACGCCACTATTCACTGGGTTTCGGTAGATACAAAGGCTGAAGATCTCAACGAGTACGAACAGCAAATTATGGAGGCTTACCGCTACAGCCAGCAGCAGCATGAAGACCTCATTGACAATGTGCAGCGTATTGGCGAAGATACCCTCTTGTATACTCATCCCATTACGCTGAATGACTCGCTACAGCAGATGCTTTCGCTTCCTGCTGATACAGCCCCGGCTTTTCTCGGCATGTGGAGTATTTACCTCCCCCAGAAAGCCATTATCCAGGGGATGTAGGCATTAGCTCGCAAAAATCTGGCTTTGATCTTTGAATGATTTAAACTCCAGCGCATTGCCACTGGGGTCCAGAAAAAACATGGTGGCCTGTTCTCCTACTTCTCCCTGAAAGCGCACGTGTGGCTCAATGATAAACTTGATATTTGCTTCCTTCAGCCGCTCCGCAAGGGCTTCCCAGGTATTCCATTCCAGAATGGCTCCGAAGTGGCGCACCGGCACCTGGTCACCATCTACTTCGTTGGTCTGGGCGGCCTTTACCTCGTCTGGCTTCAGATGTGCGGAGATCTGATGCCCGTAAAAATTAAAATCGATCCAGCGCTCTGAGGTGCGCCCAACGCTGCAACCCAGTAGTGTTTCGTAAAACTGCCGCGTATCAATTAAGCTGGATACCGGAAAGGCCAGGTGAAAAGGAGTGTTCATAAATAATATTGATTCAGTGGTTTATCAAAAATAGAAAGTTCCCGGCGTACAATACAACTTTATTCGTAGCCCGGACCTTCTTTTTATCAGAAACATTTAATTTCATTAACCGGTTACCCTAAGGCTTATGACATGGACCTCTCTTCCCTTTTTTCTTCTGCTCGGCCTGCTTTCGTGCACCTCTGGCAAAGAGCAAACTGTGGATGATACCCAGGCAAAGTTTACCACCTCTGATGCTTCAGAACTTTTTTTCAAAAATGTGCGGCAAGGGTATTACGACAAGGAAACGATGGACGAAGCTAAGCTGGATATCTATCGGATTACCGAACGAAATCAGGCTGATGACCAGCCAGTACTGAACCTGGCCATTGTGATGAACTGGCGCTATGATGAGGCCTACATCCTCACTGAACCCAATGCGTATTTACAGCAACTGGATACCTTGAGGGTATATTGGCAGGATACCATTCAGCAACAACAGGGCGATTATCTGTATGTACCAGGGAACAAGGAGAAGCATTATCAGTTTGCCAGCCAGATTTATAACAGCCTGCAAGGCCAGCACCAGCTGTATGTAAAACCCAACAGCGGAAAAGCTGCGCCCATGCTGAACAAGCGGGCCGATCGGGAGGCTTTTCGCAAAACCATGGTGGATTACTACCGTCTGGTGGATTTGTACTAATACAGGTTTTTGTAAAAACTTTCACATTGATACAACTCTATGGTACAAAATCAGGTTTAACAGGTACGTTTTATTTGCTTATGCTTTTTTATCGAGAATATCGTTTGGATGAAACCCGGGACTGGGTTGTATTTGTGCATGGAGCCGGAGGGAGTTCGTCCATCTGGTATAAGCAGATTAAAGCCTTCAAAAAGCACTTTAACGTATTGCTGGTAGATCTCCGGGGCCACGGTCGCTCCAAAGACCTGCTCAAAGAGTACGTAGAAAATAACTATTCTTTTCGCGACATCAGCCGTGATATACTGGAAGTGGTAGAGCACTTGAAGATTCCTCAGGCGCATTTTGTCGGCGTTTCTCTCGGGTCCATCATCATTCGCACGATAGGCGAGCTGGCTCCTGAGCGGTTGCGCTCACTGGTGCTCTGCGGAGCCATCACCCGCCTCAATATTCGCTCCCGCTTTCTGGTGGGTTTGGGACATACCTTTAAGCGATTTGTTCCCTACATGTGGCTTTACAAACTTTTCGCCTGGATCATTATGCCCCACAAACGTGATAAAGTTTCCCGCAACCTGTTCATTCGCGAAGCCAAGCGGCTGTATAAGAAAGAATTTCTACGCTGGTACACACTCACCAATGAGGTGAACCCGCTGCTTAAATACTTTAAAGAAAAGGATATCAATGTTCCTACCCTGTACGTCATGGGAGAGCATGATTATATGTTTCTTCCTCCGGTAAAGCATATCGTAACGCTTCATCAACAAGCCGTACTACGGGTCATTGAGAACTGCGGGCACGTGGTTAATGTAGAGAAACCGGAAGTCTTCAACCGGGAGGCGTTGCAGTTTATCAACCAGCATGCCCTGGTACCCGGCATCAGATATTAGACGTACTCCGCAAAATATTAGACGTACTCCACCCCGGCGGCCAGAATATTCCTTTCTATACCAAATGGAAAAGCGTATTTTTATTTCTGGTAACAACAGCGGAGAAATAAACTCCGTATGAACAAGTACCATCTATACCTTCAGTTTTTTTCTAACCTATGAACAAAACGGTTAAACGCATCCTTACTGTGGTGATTGTCCTGGTGATTCTTTTCCTGGCAGCACTGCCCAAGCTGGATTTATTTAAGGATCAGGACGAACCGGGGTCCTCCTCTGCCATAGCCCAACCGGCAACCAGCAAAATTATTCCTGTAAACGCCATTGTGTTAGAGCCCAAACGGCTCAGTGATAAAATACAGGTAACGGGTGCCATTCTGGCGAACGAAGCACTGGAAATCCGCAGTGAGATTTCCGGTAAGATCACCGGTATTCATTTTCAGGAAGGCCAATGGATGAAAAGAGGTTCTCTGCTGCTTACCATTAATGACGAAGAACTACGCGCTCAGCTTGAGAAACTTCGCTTCACCCGAAAGCTCCGGGAGGATATGGAGTATCGACAACGCTTGTTGCTGGAAAAAGAAGCGATCAGTCAGGAAGAATATGATCAGGCGCTCACCGAACTGAATACCTCCTCAGCAGATATTAAAGTACTGGAAGCGCAGATTGCCAAATCACAGATTCACGCTCCCTTTGATGGAGTGATTGGCCTGCGCTACGTGAGCGAGGGAAGCTATATTACCCCACAAACGGCCATCGCTTCGTTTTCTAATATTGATCCGGCCAAGGTAGAGTTCTCGATTCCGGGTAAGTACAGCAACGATGTAAAAATAGAAGATATCATTGAGTTTCGCACCGAAGCCTCAAGCGATATCCACGAAGGCAAAATATACGCCATTGATCCGATGATTGATCCGACTACCCGAACGCTGAAAATGCGGGCGATTAGTCCGAACCCCGAACGCCAGTTGTTGCCCGGTCAGTTTGCCCGCATCGACCTGATCCTGGGGCGGCAGGACGAAGCACTGCTCGTACCTACGGAGGCCGTTATCCCGGAATTAGATGGGCATAAAGTGTTTGTGGCGAAGCAGGGAGTGGTAGAGGAACGCAAAGTGCAGGTGGGTATTCGCACAAACAAGGAAGTAGAAATTGCGCAGGGACTCAGCCAAAAAGACACTGTTGTTACCTCGGGGATTTTGCAGATCAAATCGGGTAGCCAGGTAGACGTGACCCTGATCGATACTCCTCTCACGGAGTAATAAAGTCCGCTACAGCCGCTGCTTATTGGACTGAAAGTCATGGACCTAATCATTTTTTTATGAATACGATTACTCATTCTCAAGACTGCTCATTTACGCATTCAATCCGTCAACCCTTCTTACCCTAACCCATGGCCAGTTTATCCTCCATCAGCGTCCAGCGCCCGGTCTTAGCCATTGTGATGTCAATCCTCATCATCACGTTTGGTGTTATCGGTTATACTTTTTTAGGCGTACGGGAATACCCCAGTGTAGACCCTCCCGTAATCTCCGTGTCTACCGAATATGCCGGAGCCAATGCCGACGTAATTGAATCGCAGATTACCGAACCGCTGGAAGAGGCCGTCAATGCCGTAGCGGGCATCAAATCCCTGACCTCGGTGAGCCGAGACGGCCGCAGCACCATTACCGCAGAGTTTGACCTGGATCTGGACCTGGAGACAGCCGCCAACGACGTACGGGACAAAGTATCCGGAGCCATGGATAACTTACCCCAGGATGCTGATCCGCCCTCGGTACAAAAAGCCGATGCCGACCGCAGCCCGATTGTAGGAATCACCGTTTCCAGTGATCAGCGCTCGCTGCTGGAAGTATCCAACATTGCTATGACAACCTTTAAGGAACGGCTACAGACCATTCCCGATGTAAGTGAGGTAACCATCTGGGGTGAGAAGCAGTATTCCATGCGTTTGTGGATGGACGCTGAAAAATTAGCCGCCTATTCCCTTACTCCGCTGGATGTGCTCAATGCTGTTCGGGAAGAAAACGTAGAGCTTCCGTCGGGGCGGGTCGAGGGACTCAACACCGAACTCACCGTTCGTACTATGGGCCGGCTTACCACTCCGGAGGAATTCAACAACCTGGTGATCAAACAGGATGGCGATAATGTAGTAAAATTCAGTGATATAGGGAATGCCGAGCTCGGAGCAGCCAATGAGCGAACGATCCTCAAACGGGATGGAATCCCTATGGTAGGCATTGTGGTCCGCCCTCAGCCCGGCGCAAATTACATCAACATTGCCGATAATTTCTACGAACGCATTGAGTTCATCAGGAAAGACCTGCCCGAAGATATCAAAATAGGTGAATTCTTCGATGACAGCGAATACATCCGTAAGTCCATTCACGAAGTGCGGGACACCATTATTCTGGCCTTTGCCCTGGTGGCGTCCATTATCTTTCTGTTTTTGCGCGACTGGCGCACCACACTCATTCCGGTCATCACTATTCCGATTTCGCTCATCGGCACCTTTTTCCTCATGTTTATTCTGGGCTTCTCCGTCAATGTGCTTACGCTGCTGGGCATTGTACTGGCCATTGGTTTGGTGGTGGACGATACCATTGTGGTGCTCGAAAACATCTATGCCAAGATTGAACGAGGAGTTGAGCCAGTGAAGGCCAGCCTGGATGGTGCCAAAGAAATTTTCTTTGCTGTTATCTCTACCACGGTAGCCCTGGTGGCAGTTTTTTTACCCGTAGTATTCTTACAGGGACTGACCGGACGACTCTTCCGGGAGTTCGGGTTGGTGATTGCCGCAGCGGTGGTGATCTCTTCTTTTGTGGCGCTCACCCTGGCTCCCATGCTTTGTTCACGAATATTAAAACGCCGGGAGCGCAATACCTGGCTGTACCGGAAAACGGAGCCTTTCTTTGTCTGGCTAAACCGAGGCTATAACCGCTCCCTGGCCAGTTTTATGCACTACCGCTGGTTAGCCTTTATGGTGGTAGTGGTCTCTACCGGAATGATCTGGCTGCTGTTAAAATATGTACCCTCCGAAGTAGCCCCCCTGGAAGACCGGGGGATGGTGCGGATGAGTGTGACCGGACCTGAAGGTGCTACTTTTGAGTACATGGATGCGTACTTAGACAAACTTCATGCTGTGGTAAAAGAAGAGCTGGCGGAGGAAGAGGTACGATCTCTAATCACCATTACCTCACCGAGCTTTGGTTCTACCTCCTCTGTTAACTCAGGGTATGTGCGTATCTCGTTGAGAGATCGTGAGCAGCGGGAACGTAGCCAGCAGGAGATTGTAAATGCCCTTGTGCCGAAAGTATCTCAGTTGACGCAATCCCGCACCAACGTCACCCAGGAACCTACCATCAACAACCGCCGACAGGGGCTGCCAGTACAGTACGTCATTCAGGCCCCTACGCTGGGAGAACTGGAAGCAGTCCTTCCCAAATTCATGGATCTGGCCAACCAGGAAGCCGCTTTCTCATTCGTAGACCTGAACCTGAAGTTTAACAAACCCGAAGTAGAAGTAACCATCGACCGCGCCAAAGCCCGCAACCTCGGGGTTTCTGTACAAGACATTGCCCAAACCCTGCAACTGGGCCTCAGCGGCTCTCGCTTCGATTATTTTATCATGAACGGCAAGCAGTATCAGGTCATCGGGCAGGTCAAACGCAGCGACCGGGACGATCCTCTGGACCTGCGCTCTCTGTACGTAAAAAACGATAATGGAGAACTTATTCAACTGGATAACCTGGTGTTTCTGCGAGAGCAAAGCACGCCTCCTCAGTTGTTCCGATTCAACCGTTACAGTTCGGCCACCGTATCGGCAGATCTGGCGCAGGGGTATACCCTGGACGAAGGGATCAATGCCATGGACCGCATTGCCAGCCAGGTGCTGGACGATTCTTTTGCCACCGATCTGGACGGTCAGTCGGCGGAGTTCCGGGAGAGCTCAGGAAGCCTGATCTTTGCCTTTATGTTCGCCATTCTGCTAATCTATCTGGTGCTATCAGCCCAGTTTGAGAGTTTTCGCGACCCTGCTGTCATCATGTTTACCGTGCCCATGGCATTGGCCGGAGCCCTGCTGGCCATCTGGTACTTTAACGAGACGCTTAACATTTTCAGTCAGATCGGGATCATCATGCTGATCGGGCTGGTGACGAAAAATGGCATTCTGATTGTGGAATTTGCCAACCAGCGTAAAGCCCAGGGCAAAAGTATTCAGGAGTCGATCATTGAAGCAGCAGAATCGCGCTTTCGCCCTATTCTGATGACCAGCTTGTCTACCATCCTGGGTATCTTGCCCATTGCTCTGGCACTGGGAGCAGGTTCCGAAAGCCGGGTTTCTATGGGTATTGCCGTCATCGGCGGGCTGATCTTCTCCACTATCCTGACGCTGTATGTCATCCCGGCCATGTATACCTACATTTCCAGCAGCCTGGAACAACGCGTAGCCCGATAAGGTCGTGTATGATGATTCAGTCTTTTACCATCCTAACCTCATGAATACAAAGATCCTTCTACTGTGTTATTTTCTAACCTTCCTCTTTACCGCCTCCCTGGCCCAAACCGAGGCCCTCACGCTGGAAGAAGCGATACAGATTGGGTTAGAGAATAATTTTTCCATCAAAATTGCGAATAACAACCAGGAGATTGCCGCTAAAAACTATAGTATTGGCAACGCCGGGATGCTCCCCAGCCTGGACGCCATCATTGCCCGGGATTACGATATTCAGGATTCTAACCTGGACTTTGCCAGCGGAGAAGGGCAAACGGTAAATGGCGCACGGTCCAACGCCACCACGGCGTCAGCCCTGCTGAGCTGGACGATTTTTGACGGCACCCGCATGTTTATCACCTACGATAAACTGAAAGAAATACAGCAGGCTACTACCCTGGATGCCCAAATTACGCTGGAAAATTTGATTGCCGACATCGCTTCTGCTTACTACACCGTGATTCTCGAGCAGGAGTTGTTAAAAGTATTTCAAAGTGCCGTAGATCTTTCAGATGTCCGGGTATCACTGGCCCAAACGCAGTACGAAGTAGGCCGTACCTCCAAACTGGAATACCTGGCTGCCCAGGTAGATTATAATGCTGATACCTCCGCCCTCATTCAGCAACGCGAACAATTGTACAACGCGAAGGTGGATGTCAACACCTTACTCGCCCGAGCTCCGGATACGGATTTTGCTGTGCCCGATCAGATTGATGCCAATCTGGAGCTGCAACTGGCCAGTTTGCGAGAAAAGGCTCTTTCCGGCAACCCCCAGCTACAGCGTGCCCGTCGGGAGCAGAATATCGCCTACCTCACCATGCGCGAGCTACGGGCCGATCGCTGGCCGGCAATTGCCCTGAATACCGGATACAATTATGCCAACTCCGTAGCCCAGGCCGGGTTTGTGCTGGGGCGTCAGTCCAATGGGTTTGCCTATGGTATTTCCGCTAGCTGGAACCTCTTTAATGGATTTAACAAAAACCGGCTTATTCAGAATGCCCAGGTAGAGGTAGAGTCTCAGGGATACGCCCAGGAAGAACTTCGAACCCAGCTAGAGGCCAATCTGGAGAAGACCTTTATCAATTACACCAATAGCATTCAGCTGATTGGGCTGGAAACCCGAAATGAGCAGATCGCTCAGGAGCGGGCTGAGATTGCCCTGGAGCGCTACCGCCTGGGAAACAGTAACTCCCTGGAACTGCGCGAAGCCCAACGCAATGCCGTGGCCGCGGCGGGTCGCCTGCTGGATGCAGTATACTCTACCAAAGTGGCCGAGATTGAGCTCCTGCGCCTCAGCGGCCAACTGACTCACCGAGATTAGCATATAGCCTACTCCGCCCGACTGTTTACAATGCTAATAGTATGAAGGTTATCTCTCACATCATATACAATTTCGAAGTCGTAATAAGTACAGATCTTTTTTACAATGGCCAGTCCCAGCCCCAGCGATGCCGAAGACTGATGCTGCTTTTTAAACCGCTCAAATAACTTCTCCGGGGCAAACCGAATGCTTTCCCCAGTGTTAGATACGACCAGTTGATGGGAAGAAATTTCTATTTGAAGTGATCCTCGAACCACATTATGCCGCACCGCATTATTGAGCAGGTTGGTTACCAAAATATCGGCCAGGGCCGGATTCATCTCTACGATAAAGTTTCCATGCTCGATGAAGTCAGTGTCCAGTTTCTTGTACTCAAACACCTCCTGATAATCATGAAACTTGCTTTTTGCCAGTTGGGTAATATTAACAAGCTCATGTTCGTAAAACTGCCCGTTTTCTATTTTGGAAAGCAGCAGCAAACCATGATGAAGTTTTGACAGCCGCAGAGACGAGGTATGAATCTCTTCTACCCAGTACATTTGCTGATCTGTAAAATTCTTTCCCTGAATCAGTTCCTCTATCCTTGAGTTGATCAGCGCGAGCGGGGTCTGTATTTCGTGGGCAGCGTTTTCGGTAAACTCTTTCAGATTCTGATAATCAGCCGCAATTTTATGGGTCATTTTCTCCAGCACCTGATTCAGTTCCTGAAACTCATGGATGGGCTCTTCCGGCATTTTCAACCCGATCCCATGCCGAATATCAAAAGACTTGGCTCCGCTCAGGGATTGGTAAAAGGGCTGCCATATCTTTTTTGACACTCTCTTTTGCAGCAGGAACAAGACAAACATACCGATGCCCAGCAGCACAACCATCGTCAACGTAATAAACGTTAGCAGGGTGTTGGACTCAATCAGCGATTTGCGGATGCTGACTTTGTAGGGCTGTTCGTTAATCACTTTGTAGAAACTGTACTGCCGAAAGGGTACAATCTCCTCGTCGTAGCGATTGGCAAAGAGGGTATCTTTAAAAACCTCCAGCGGGGCCAGCGTATCCGGCATTGCCTGAAGCGCTATTTTATTTTCCACAAAATAGCAGCTTTCCTCCCAGACTCCCTGCTCAGCCACATAATACTCAAAATCCTGACGTTCTACCTGTAAACGGGCTTCCACTTCTTCGTAGATTACAAACTCGGTCACCACATAAAAAACCCCGGTTAATGCAACGTAGGCGATGATGGAGAAAGTGATGTAGTACGTGTTGGTTCTGGCCAGCAGTTTCATCCCATACCAAATTTATACCCGATCCCATAGATGGATTGTATGTAATCGTTGCAACCTTTTTCAGCCAGTTTTTTCCTCAGGTTTTTGATGTGTGAATAGAGCATATCAAAAGAATCAACTGTATCAATATCATCGCCGTACAGATGTTCGGCAATGGCTGATTTGGTTAGCACCACCTCTATATTGGAGACAAAGTACATTAATAAATCATATTCTTTACGCGAAAGGATGGTTTCTTCGTCCTGCACAAACACCCGCCGGGCATTCAGGTTAATCCTGATTTCCTGGTAGTTCATAATATTGGTACCGCCAAAATGCCGCCTTCGGATCAGTGATTTGATGCGGGCATTCAGTTCCGACAAGTGGAAGGGTTTGGTAAGGTAATCATCAGACCCGATTTCCAGCCCTTTAATCTTATCTTCTACGGCATTACGGGCCGAAATGATGATAATACCCGTACTGGCACTTTGCTGCTTGGCGTACGTCACAATATCGAACCCACTACCATCTGGCAGGTTGAGGTCTACAATAATGCAATCGTAGGTATAGAGGCTGATTTTTTCATGCGCAATCTCGTACTCGTGCACCACCTCTACCACAAAGTTCTCTTTTGAAAGGTATTCGGTGATACTTTCGGCCAGCCCCTTTTCATCTTCTACCACAAGGATTTTCACAACAGCTCACGTTCATTAAAACCGCAAAGATACGGGTTGAATTCTGGATTCTTTCTGGATTTACCAGTTTCCCGAATCCAAAGTCTTTCCAGAGTTGCCTCCTAGTTTTGGGTTGAAATTCATTTTTAACTACCAAAAACCTGATTGATGTCAAAAGCTGTCAGTTACGTGAAGCTGCTGCTGTTACTGCTTTGTATTGGTAAAGCCTTTTTTACCCAGGCCCAACAGCTCGATATGGCCGTGGTACTTCAGGAAGCCACCGAGAATTATCCCCGCATCAAAGCCCGGCAGGCCGCGGTGGAAAGTTCCGAACGAGAAAAGAGAGCGGTTTCCAATGCCTACTTACCCCGCTTGTCCATGCAGCATCAGTATACCTTTTCTACCAGTAATAATGTAGAAGGGGCCTTTTATCCCAATGGGATTACCATTTCACCCTCTGGGGGTATTCGCACCGAGAATGTAGATGAAGGAGCTTTTGGAAGTTTTACCTCCGCCCTGCTGGAATGGGATGTATACAGTTTTGGCAAGC
This sequence comes from Cyclobacteriaceae bacterium, assembly GCA_040222715.1. GTDB lineage: Bacteria > Bacteroidota > Bacteroidia > Cytophagales > Cyclobacteriaceae > Tunicatimonas. Next base: position 37,111 of record JAVKCN010000075.1, read on the forward strand.
TTAGTGCAAACACCAGTGCTGCCCGGGCCGAAGTAGCCGTGAGCAAAATCGCGCTTGACAACGAAATTTTCCAGCACCAGATACAAACTGCTGACTCCTATCTGCAACTATTAATTGCTGAAAAACTCACCCACATTCAGCAACGGAATCTGGAAAGAGCGGCCGGTTTCAGCGAAGCCGTAGATGCCAATGTACGATCCGGTTTACGCCCCGGAGTAGATAGCTCGCTGGCCCATGCCGAATATGCCAAGGCTAAGATTCTGCTGCTGGAAAGTGAACGCCACGAAAATGCCCGCCGCTACCAACTGATGGAACTGCTGGGTCGCGATGCGCAAATGGAATCAATCACCATTGACAGTATGTACTTCTTCCATGAGTTGCCCGACGTAGCGGAAGCGGACGAGCCATCCCTGAACGAGAACCCGCTACTACAACTGCAACTGGCAAAAATTGCCGCCTCTCAGCAACGGGGTATTGCGATGAAAAGATCATTTTACCCGGCCATCACACTGGTAGGCGCTGCCTGGGCCCGGGGTTCCGGGATTTCTAATACCGATCAGGCATATCGTACCGATTTTTCCCAAGGCACTGAGTATCAGGTCCATAATTACCTGATAGGTGCTGCTATAAGATGGACGCCAACCGATCTGGCCGCTTCCCGGAATCGCTTTAAAAAATATGAGCACATCGTGCAGCAACAAACGGAGCAATACAACGAGCAACAGCTTCGCCTGAAACGCCAGCTGCGGGAATCGGAAATGCAGTATGAACTGATGCTGGAACAGGCCAATACCGCCCCTGTTCAACTCACCGCTGCCCGGCAAGCCTATCTTCAGGCCAATGCCCGCTATAAAAACGGCCTGACCGATCTGCCCACCATGCTGCAAAGCGTGGTTGCTCTGAACCGGGCCGAGGCGGACATGGCCATTGCCTACAGCAACGTGTGGCGATCCCTGCTGATGCTTGCCGCCGCCAAAGGAGATCTATCCGATTTCATCCGCCCCTTTAATTAATTTCTCTGATAAAATATTATGCTACAACTCATTAAATCCGCTCTCCGCCGCCCCATTTCTGTAGTAGTGGCCGTGCTGGGAGTGCTATTTTTCTCGGTATTATCTATTCAAAATATCCCGGTCGATATTTTCCCGGACCTGGAACTTCCCTCCCTGTACATCATTCAACCTTACGGTGGTATGGCTCCTGATCAGATGGATGGTTTTATCACCACCCGCTACCAGGATCACTTTCTGTATGTTGGTGGGGTGCGTGATGTGGAAGTGCGGACCATCCAGGGGATGTCGATCATCAAGCTGAAGTTTTATCCCGGTACCGACATGGGGGAAGCGACTGCTGAAGTGGCCAATAATATTGCCCGTTCCAAAGCCTACATGCCGGAAGGTACCGTACCGCCCCAGGTGCTACGGTTCGATGCCAGTTCGGTGCCGGTAGGGCAACTGGTTTTTGAGAGTGCGTCGCGTACGCTGAACGAGATCCAGGATTTTGCTTCTTCCCGCGTACGCCCCATGTTCTCCAAAATTGAAGGCGTATCCAGTCCGCCGCCCCTGGGAGGTAATCAGCGCTCCATCATCATCAAGGTAGACCCGCAGCAGTTGCGCAGCTATAAGCTTACCCCGGAGGAAGTCATCCAGGCCATCATCGCCAACAACCAGCCTTCGCCCGCCGGGAATATCCGGATTGGCGACCAGACCCTGATGACTCCCATCAACTCCCTGATTGAAGACCCGCAGGACTTTCTGAACGTACCGATCCGTACGGGTTCGGGTCCCACGGTATTTGTCCGAGACATTGGCACGGTGGAAGATGCGGCCGACATCACGGTAGGGTACGCGCTTATTCAGGGAAAACGGGCGGTGTATATTCCGGTCGTGAAGAAATCCGATGCTTCTACCCTTTCGGTGGTAAACAATATCAAAGAAGCTCTGCCTCACTTACAGGAGGCAGTTCCCGAAGATGTAAATGTTTCCTATGAATTTGACCAGTCGGTGTACGTCACCAATTCCCTGGAAAGCCTGATTACGGAAGGAGCCCTGGGCGCTTTACTGACCGGACTGATGGTGCTGTTGTTTCTCCGCGACTGGCGCAGTGTGATCATCGTGGTCGTCACCATCCCCATCTCGGTGCTGAGTGCGGTGATTCTCTTGAACCTGTTTGGGCAAACTATTAACATTATGACGCTCAGCGGACTGGCGCTTTCCATCGGTATTCTGGTAGATGAAGCCACAGTGACTATTGAGAATATTCACCAGCATCTGGAAATGAAGAAAACGAAAGCGCAAGCCATCTGGGATGCCTGTAAAGAGATTGCTTTTCCGACTTTTCTGATTTTGCTTTGTATTCTGGCGGTGTTTGTTCCGGCCTTCGTGATGCACGGCGTGCCCCGCGCCATGTTCTTGCCTCTTTCGTTGGCCGTAGGTTTTGCCATGATTGCCTCATTTCTACTGTCGCTTACGTTGGTTCCTGTACTATCTAACTGGCTGTTAAAATCTCATACCCATAATCCCGCAGAACCCCATACCCTGGCCCTAGATTATACTGAAAATGAAGCCATGATCGAGGAGAACCGTCACCCAGAACAGCCTTCCGGGTTTGACCGCTTCCGAAACCGTTACCTTGCCCGGCTAGATCGGATGATGGATAGGGGACGCGTATGGGTGGGAGTGTACTTTGGAATAGCGATGCTGGTTATTGGAGTGGCCTTCTGGCTGATCGGCACGGATATTCTACCCCATGCCAACAGTCACCAGTTTCAGCTCAGAATACGGGCGGCAGACGGCACCCGGGTAGAGCGCACCGAAGCCCTGACGCTACAGGTACTCGACCTGATTGATGAAGAAGTGGGCGCAGAGAATGTAGCGATTACCTCGGCTTACGTGGGGAATGTGCCTAGCAGTTATGGCTCGGCTCAGGCTTTTGTGTTTAACAGTGGCCCCCATGAAGCCGTGATGCAGGTGGCTATTGATGAAGAATACGATCTTAACATAGATGAACTGAAAGAACAGCTTCGGGCCAGTATTCACCACCACCTGCCCAGCCTGGAGGTTTCTTTTGAGCCCATAGAACTGGTAGACAAAATTATGAGTCAGGGAGCGGCCACTCCCATCGAGGTAAACGTGGCGGCTCGGGATATTTTGGAGGCCAATCGTTTCGCCTTGAAGATTGTTGAGGAAATGAAGGAGGTACCGTTCCTACGGGATGTGCAGATTGCTCAGCCTATGAACTACCCTATTCTTAAAATTGACATGGACCGGGCACGCGCCGGACAGATGGGTATTACTCCTACCCAAGTGGCTAAATCGATGGTCGCAGCTACCTGGTCGAGCCGGTTTACCGATAAGAACCTCTGGCTGGATAATTCCAAAGGTCTGGCCTATCAGGTGCAGGTGCAGATACCCGAATATGAAATGAGTACCGCCGATGACATCGCCAACATTCCGCTGCAACGAGGCACCATTCGCCCCACCATCGCCGATGTCGCGACCCTGTCGCAGGAAACCGCTCCTGGCCAGTACGACCGTAGCGGCCCCAACCGATTAGTGACCATTACTGCCAACATTCACGATAAAGATCTGGGAGCGGCCAGCAAAGCGGTGACGACAGCCATTCAGGATGCCGGTGATCCCCCGAGAGGAATGATTGTAGAATTGAAAGGGCTGGGTCAATTGCTGACCGAAACTTTAACCAGTTTACAGGGTGGATTGATGGTAGCCATCGCCATCATCTTTCTTCTGCTGACGGCCAACTACCAATCTTTTAAATTATCGCTGGTGGTGCTGTCTTCAGTGCCCGCTGTAATCGCCGGATCGCTGGTAATGCTGCTCATCTGCGGAGCCACGCTCAACCTTCAGTCCTATATGGGTATGATCATGTCGGTGGGGGTATCGGTATCCAATGCCATCCTGCTGATTACCAATGCGGAAAACCTGCGGATGGAGGTCCATAATGCCCGACGGGCTAGTCTGATGGCCGCCAGCAGCCGGATTCGTCCCATTCTGATGACCAGTATCGCCATGATCGCCGGGATGATCCCGATGGCTTCGGGCATGGGCGAGGGTGGAGATCAGGTAGCACCCTTAGGTCAGGCCGTGATCGGTGGACTGTTTGCTTCATCCATCGCTTCTTTGCTAATCTTACCCGCCACCTTTATGCTCACGCAATCCAAAGCCAGCTTTGACTCCGTGTCGCTGGACCCGGAAGATGCTGAGAGCAAATATTTTGTAAAAGCCACCTCCTAAAATAATCCATGAAAGCAATGCATCTGAAAATAACTCCTTTATGCTGGGCTATCCTGCTGGTGATAGCTAGCACTTCCTGCCACACTGAAAAAAAGCAAAAAGAAACCACGCAACTCCAAAGTCCACGCCCTACGGTAGCGCTGACGAAGGTAAGCAGTCTGCAACCCAGCAAACAGGTCGTGTTGCCGGGAGAACTCAAACCCTGGAACAGGGTGAGTATCTCGGCCAAAGTGAGAGGGTATGTTGGCGACGTGCAGGTAGACCGGGGCACGCAGGTAAAAAGCGGTCAGATACTGGCCGTGCTGGAGGCACCGGAGATCAAAGCTGCACTCAGCAACGCCCAGGCTAATGTAGCTGCGGCCGAAGCTCGTCTGATTGAACAACAGGCCACCTTAAAATCCAGCAAGCTCACGTACGAAAGAACCTACGAAACCAGTCAGACCGCCGGGGCCGTATCCGCTAATGAACTGGACCAGGCTTATGCCAGCATGATGGCCGACAGTGCGTTAGCCAGTTCTTCTCAGGGCGCACTGGAAGCCGCCAAAGCGCAGTTGATCTCTCAAAAGCAACTGGTGAGTTACCTGACCGTTCGTGCTCCTTTTGATGGTGTCATTATTGAGCGAAATGTCAGTCCCGGAACACTGGTAGGTACTTCTGACAGTGGAGGCAGCCCCATGTTTGTGCTGGAAGACCAGTCCAAATTACGGCTTACCGTAGCCATTCCTGAAAACCTCGCCAATTCTATTCCTGAGAACACCGAAGCGACTTTTACAGTAACCGCCGACCCGGGCCGTGTTTATCAGGCTGTATACGCCCGCAGTGCCAATAGCCTGCAAGAGCACAACCGCTCCATGCTGACGGAGTTTGATGTAGACAACCGGGATGGCCGACTCAAAGCAGGTATGTATGCCGAAGCCACGCTGCCGGTATCCCGAAACGCCTCTACCCTGTTTGTACCTGCCTCTTCGGTGGTTACTTCGTCAGAAGGGGTGTACGTCATTCGAAAGAAAGAAAACGTTGCCGACTGGGTACGCGTGAGCAAAGGAAGTGCCTTGGACACGCTGGTAGAAGTTTTTGGCGCCTTACAGGCTGGGGAGTTAATTGTCAAAAATGCCGACCCGGAACTAAGAGATGGGATGGCGCTGGATTGATTGGCAAGAGATATTTCCTGGAATCAAGGCTTCTGATGAATAATGAGTAATGACTGATGATTAATAGTTGATAATCATTTTAAGGTATTGTTAAATAATTATACATTTTGTATATTGTTAGGATGAAATGTATAAAATGTAACTCTAAAGAAAGGGTAAAACGTGGGATTATCAAGAATAGACAGCGTTATACGTGCAAAAACTGTGGGTACAACTATACGGTTGAGCAAAAGTCTACCGCCTACCCGCATCGGGTTAAGCGGCAAGCCCTCCAATTGTACCTGGAAGGCTTAGGATTTCGTTCGATTGGCCGTTATTTAGGCGTAAGCCATGTGGCTGTATATCACTGGATCAAGTCTTTTGGGGAAAAAGTGGATGAAATCAAAAGTGAAACTACCGTTCAGGTGGTGGAAATAGATGAAATGCACACCTATATCGGGGATAAAAAAACTACTGTTGGATCTGGATTGCTGTTGATAGATATGGAAGAAGGTTCATCAATTTCGTTCTTGGCGACCGGTCGGCAGGAACGGGACAGAAGCTTTGGGACGAATTAAAAGACAAAGAGATAGGCATGGTGGCAACGGACCATTGGAAAGCATATGGTCAATTTATCCCCCATGAAACCCA
>JAVKCN010000076.1:0-138568 GCA_040222715.1 Cyclobacteriaceae bacterium
GATACTGCCGTGAACCTGAAACCCATTCTTTATAAAGTTACAGTCACTAATCTATTGACGGGTTGTTCTGAGACCGAAACCATTGATATGACCCTGGACCTGCCCGAGATTGATGATCTTGTCATTAATGATAATAAAAATTGTAAAAACCCGAACGGCAACATTACGGTGCAAATGGTAGGCAGTGTATCGGATTACGATTTTATGCTGATTCAGCAAAGCCCGGTGCAGGATACCACCCTTAGCAATAACCCATCATTTAATGGACTGGACGAAGGCTTCTATGAGGTACGCGCATATTTCACCGGTAACGATTGCGGGCTGTATACCAGCGGTGAGACTTTTGAAATTAAGACCACCAAGACGATTGATGATATTACCCTTGATATTGCCAGGGAGCAAACCGCTTGTAGTTTCCCTTACAATGGCCAGTTAACTGCCATAACGGCCGACCCAAGCAAATATGATTGGGAATGGTATCTGGGTACTGTGACCGTAGGTCCTACCGCCGTCATTGTTGCTACTGACTATATTACTCCGGATACGTTGAGTGTAAACCTTACTAACGTATATACAGTCGTAGCCACCGATCCAAGTTCAGGCTGTACCTATAGCGAATCTATCACCCTTACTGAAAATATTACTCCACCGGTAATTGCAGTATCCAATGTAGATATACTTCAGCACCAGACGACCTGTGCTCCCAATGGACAGGTGCAGATAAGTGTAGGGACTCCGTCTTCTACTGCGGGCTATCGCTTTACGCTGAAACAAGGTAGCACCATCCTAGATAGCAACTTTACCGGCTTGTTCACTGGTTTGGAAGCAGGATTGTATACCGCCCTTGCTGAAGATACAGCCACAAATTGTGTGTCTGATCCTTCTTCAGTCTTTGAAATTGAGAATCAGATTGCTCCCTTTGGTGCCATTGTTTTTGATGAAACTCCCCAAACAAACTGTAACCCGGCCAGCCCCGATGGCGCCTTGAGCGTAACTGTGGGTGGTGGTACGGCAGGTTATACCTTCAAATGGTTTGTTGGGGTAGATACTTCTACAGCCGTAGTACCTCAACCCAGCCCTACCGACAATCTCACCGGAATTGAGGCAGGAAACTACGGGGTTCGAATCTTCAACCAGGCAACTGGCTGCGATACCGTAGCTTTCTACACCCTTACTGATGAATCCGCTGATTATCAGGAAACCATCACGGCAACGGTGTTAGAAGACCAGATTTATTGTACGTCCGGAGTATTCAGTGGAAAAATTGAAGCGGGCTTAACCGCATCAGCTTCCGGTGGAGTACCCGACACGGCGAATTACACCTATTACTGGTACGATGGCACCAAGACCGGAGTTCGTAATGGTAGTGCTTCCTTGATCGCTGGTGAGAATCAATCCGTAATCAATGGATTAGACATAGGCTGGTATTCGGTACGCGCTGTGCGTAATGATGGATTTGGCTGTGCGGCACTGGATACAGCCGAGGTTTTCGTGGATGATTTACGTGACTTTCCAGTAGCAGGTATCAACATCGATATTATCGAGCAAACATCCTGCGACTCTAATAACGAAAACGGTGGATTAGCCGGAGATGTCGGTGGCGATACGAACGGTTATGTTTTTCGCTGGTTTGAATTGGATAACGGCCTTGATATACCGATTACTGATAATAACCCTAATGCGGTAGTAAATGGCTTTACGGTAGAAAATCTGGGCACGGGAACCTATATTCTGGAGGTAGAAAACACTTTAACCGGATGTACGGGCCGGGAGCAGGTTTACCTGGGAGATAATATTATTCGCGGAGATGAAATCCGGTTGAATTTACTTTCTACTGATGCATCCAACTGTACTCTACCCAATGGCGAAGCTTTTGTTAATTCTATTGACCTGTCCGAAGATGGAGGAGCTACTTATACCTTAACCGACGATATCGCCAATTATTCTTATCAGTGGTATCGGGGAGATGATACATCTGATCCCATTGCCCTGGCTGATAATGCTACCGCTCAATCAGACCATCTGATCGGTGTGGAACCCGGCGAGTATACGGTACTGGCAACGAGCTTGAACTCAACCTGCCCCGCTATTCCCTACACCGTAGTCGTCAGCAGTGATCTGATTAATAACCTTACCTTTGACTTTTCATTCACTGAACAAACTGATTGTATCAACCCTGATGGGGGATTAGAGATAATTAATGTAGCCGGTGGTTCAGGAACATATTCATATCAATGGTACAAAGGAGCTACCTTGAGTCACCCCATTGCTGGTGCTGATCAAACCTTGCTAGAGAACATTCGCTCTGACAAGTATACCATAGAAATTACCGATGATAATACCGGATGTTCAGTAGATAGCACTTATACGCTCCCGTCCAGCGTAACTCCCGTTCCTCCACCTGCATTAACCATTGTTGATGTAAACACCTGTGATCCAGGCAGCTACAATGGTGAAGTAACCGGAGAGGTTGATCCGCTGATTCTAGCCGGAATTCCTAAATATGTAGGACCACCAGCCTATAACCAGGATGATTTCTTTTACTACTGGTTTGAAGGCAAAGTGGAAGACGGAGCAGTACAGTATATTGATCCATCCGGCGACCTGGATGATCCCAACAACTACCTTACTTTCCGAAATGATCCTCCAGTTCCTGGAGACAACAAACGAACCATTTCTAACCTGGCACCCGGTTGGTACACCGTCATCATTGTGGATGCGAAGCAGTACGTTGCCTCGGGGGGAACTGACCCTTTTGAATGTCAGTCAGATGCTCGCTCGTTTGAGGTAAAAGCCATTGCCCAGCCTCCGGTAGCCATAGAGGTATCAAAAACACCGGATACCTATTGCTCTGGCACCGATGGTCAAACCGTAATAGAGGTGAGCAAGAAAGGACCCGATGATACAACAGTGTACAGTAACTATGATCTGACTACTGCTACCAAAGATGGTTCTCCTTATACATTTAACCCGGGAGACGTTTCACCTGTTCACGATGGTGGTACTGAGACCTCTACTTTCACCATTATCAATCTGGAACACGGTAGTTATGATTTTACCTTTCGGGATCTAGAAACCTTATGTGACACCACGATTACTGTGGAGATCCAAAACAGCGAAATTCCACCAGTACTGCTTTCTACTGATGTAGCAGTTATTAGTGATCAAACCTCCTGCAATCCTATCAATGGAGAAGTAGCCGTAACGAGTCCTCCGAGTGGTGTTGGAGCGCTGGGCGACTATACTTACTATTGGTATGAGAACCGTGCTGATTTTGATCCCAATAATTTGGGAACTGCTGATAACGTTGGACCTACCTGGACTAACCTTGAAGCGGGCACCTATGCTGTATATGCTCGTCATAATACAACAGGCTGTTTCTCCAGCTTTCAGGAGCTTGAGATTAAGGATGAAATTACCGAAACGCAGGTTGAAATTGACCAGACCATCGCCAATGTAGATTGCTCCAATGCGCCAGAAGGTTCTATTACTGTAAATGCTTATGAGTTGGATAAGTCATCTACCACCTCCACACCGGCTGGTGGATATACCTTCAATTGGTTTGATGAAAGTAACAATCCGGTATTCTCAGTAGATGGGCTTGCGACCAGTACCATCTCGAATCTGCCTACCGGTGCCTATCGGGTAGAAGTAATTAACAATGACTTGGGTTGTGTAACGATCACTGCTCGGGATACTATCCGGTTTGAGCCAGCCTTCCCTGAATTTACGGCGGCCAGTGTTAGCAAACAGAATGTGACCACCTGTGATGGTGACGGAAGCATTGAGATTACGGAGATCATGGAAGATGGTGTGCTTATCCAATCATCAGATGCCGCTTTTGCAGATTATGTCTTTGAATGGCATCAGGGTTCTTCCGCCAGTGCAGCACTGCCGGAAACAAGCAATGTGCTTTCTAACTTAACAGTAGACACTTACTATGTATATGTAACCAACACCATCACTGGCGGTTGCCAATCCTCGACCTTCTTGGAAATTTCACTGGAAGACTCAATTGTTCATCCATTGATTTATGAAGATTCACGAACCAAATTTATCACCTGTACTGGGATTAACGAAGGAGAAATCATTATCTCCGTTACCGAAGATGACGGTTCTATTCCCGTAGGTGGCTATACCTTCACCTGGACTGATGATAGCAGTAATCCTATAGCTTCAGTAGATGCGCTTACCAGCAGCACGGTAAGCAACCTGGAAGCAGGTCTCTACGAAGTTTTAGTAACCAACCCTGCTACCGGATGTATAGAAACTGCCAGCTTTGAAATAGAAACGACTGTGGCTAAACCAATTCTTGCCGTAGATAAAATTTCTGATCTATTCAATTGCGATCCGGCCAACGGTAGTGCAGAGGTAAGCGCGTTAACTTTCTTAGGAGTAGCTTCACCTTACGCAGGATACGATTTCGTGTGGACCGAAGGTGATCTTACGACAATAGTAAATACCGGAACATACGGGCTCACCGCTGATGGTCGGTCGGCGAATCAACTGAACGCCGGAGTATATTTTGTAACAGCCGTTTCAAATACCGGAACCGGATGCGAATCTTTACCCGTTCAAGTGACCATTGCTGATTCCACCGAAACATTAGCCGTAGTACTGGACAATATTTCTGATCCAATCATCGCCTGTGACCCGTCAGATGATCCTGAAGGTTCTATAGAGATCGAGGTGCTGAATAGTAGCGATATTATCACTCGTTGGTACGAAGGCGGCCTGATCGCCGATCCGGCAGACAGTTTGGTTGGCTTTAGCAATTCACTGGAAATTGAAGACCTGGTTCCTGGCACCTATACCGTTTGGGTGCAAGATATATCATCGGGTTGTGCTACCACCCGAACATATAACATTGAAGGGGTTGCCGTTCCGATTACAGTAAGTACATCTTCGGTACCATTTAGCAGTTGTATTACCCCGAATGGACAAGTAGTAGCCAATGTGAATGGGGGAAGTGGCAGCTATCGCTACCAATGGGTAGATAGCCAGGGCAACGTTCTCCCGGTTCAGGATGATGCCAATATGGTCACCGGTCTGGAAAACGGAAACTATACGGTGCAGGTAAGCGACCGCAACGAACCTGACTGTGCAACGGCCGATTCAGATGTGTCTATCCGGGATGCCCGAGGGAATGAAATCATGGTGGAAGTTACCAATGACTTCTCAGTGACTAATTGTGATGTCGCGAATCCGAACGGGCAACTTTCCGCATCGGCGGATGGGGATCTGTCCCGCTACGATTTCTTCTGGTATGAAGGAGAAACCGCTACCGGTAACCCGATTGCTCAGGGCCCTACAGCATCCGCACTGGCTCCGAATACCTACTCGGTAGTTGCCCGGGATAAAGTCACGGGTTGTATGAGTGAACCAGCCATTGGCATGGTAGCGTCTGATGTTGAGGATTTCCGATTGCCTACACCCACCGCTGAGTTACTGTCTCCGGTCACCCGTTGTACCTACCCGGATGGTTCAGCCATCGTTATCCTGGATAGCACAATGGTAGATCCAACAGCGGTGTATGAATATACCTGGTATAATGAAGGCGGACGGGAAGTATTTCGTAGCACCCGGACCAATATTGTCCGAGAACTTGCGGCGGGAGAGTATGATGTATTTGTAACGAACCTGGTCAGTGGCTGCTATGCCGAATCAGCGAGTGTCACCATCCCGGAAAATATTCGTATTCCGAACTTTGAAATTGTTACAAGTCCTTCTACGTGCACGGAATCTACCGGAACAGCCCAGATCATTTTCAATGAAAGCTTCAATGTAGTTGATATTGAGTGGCTCACCCCGAACGGATATTCCAATCATATCTTTCTTATTGATCAACCGCCTGGGGAGTATGAGGTGACAGTGACCGATGATAAGGGCTGCTCATTCACTCAAACAGCAACAATAGAGAGCTTGATCTACACATTCAACGGTGTTTCGCCCAATGGTGATGGTAACAATGATAAGTTTATTATTAGCTGTATCGAGGATTTTGCCAACAATACGGTACGCATCTATAACCGAACTGGCGCTATCGTATATGAGAACATGAATTACGATAACCAAACCTCCTATTTTGAAGGATTTGGGAACCGCGGACTGTATTTGGGCGGTGAGAAGTTACCTGATGGCACCTACTTCTACATCATCGATAAGAACAATGGTGATGAACCCCAGTCAGGATATTTAGAATTAATGCGATAAACCGGTTCGCTGTTCTGAGGGGGGAATTGCCCTTTCAGAACAGCAATTACCAACAATTGAATGAGTAAATTTTTACTAAATACAAAAGCATTTGTCCTACTGCTGGGGCTTCTGACAGTCACTTTGGCTCTACAAGCGCAGCAAAGGCCGATTTTCTCCCAATATATGTTTAACGGACTGGTACTCAACCCGGCCTATGCCGGAAACCAGAAACAACTGGTCGTCAGCCTGGTGCATCGTGACCAGTGGATCAATGTGGAGGGAGCACCAAAAACGCAAAGTATGGTGACGCATACGGCTCTCAAAAACCGACCGGTTGGACTAGGCTTGATTGTCTCTCGCGATCAGGTAGGTATTCACGACGATTACAGTGTATATGCCAGCTATGCTTACAAATTGAAGTTATTGGTTGGCACCCTCTCCCTTGGACTACAGGGAGGATTCAATTATACCCAATCAAATTTTGAGTCGCTTCGTCGTTTTCACCAAAATGATCCGACGCTGACCGGCACGGTGACTCGCTTCAGTCCTAATTTCGGTACGGGTGCATTTTACAGCAATAGCACCTCCTATGCAGGCATATCAATTCCCTTTTTACTAAACAATAAGGTATATAATAGTACTGATGTACTCAGCCAGGCAAGTGAACGACGGTACTACTTTATCACGGGTGGGCACGTGTTTACTGTCAATGACTTCTTAAAACTCAAGCCTTCAACCTTACTTCGCTATCAGGAAGGACAGCCGCTGGGCATGGATGTTAATTTAAACGCATTTCTCCAGGATGTAGTAAATGTTGGCGGCTCGTACCGAAGCGGGGACTCCATGATTTTCTTATTTGAAATACTGCTCAATCGCAGCTTCAGTTTTGGCTATACGTATGACCATACCATTTCGCGCCTAAGCCAATATACCAATGGAACCCATGAGTTTATGCTAACTTACCGCTTAGGAATTGGTGATAGCTTCTGCCACAGTTATTTCTAAACGCTTGTCAACAGATTTTCTTCTTTTACCAGGGTCTGTTTTCGTTTCGGCCCTAAGGAAACCAAATTGATCGGCACCTTAACGTAATCTTCAATAAAGTGCAGATAATTACGAAATGTTTCGGGTAAGGAAGAAAACTCCGTAACTGAATCAATTACAAAATCCCATCCTGGTAAGGTCTGATAGATTGGAGTAATTTGTTCTTCCCGAAAATCATACGGAATATAGTCAATCTTGCTGCCATCAGACAGCTGATAGTGCGTACATACCGAAATTTCCTCCATGCCGTTCAGTACATCAGCTTTCATCATAAACAATTGCGTAGCACCATTTAGCTTCACTGCATAGTTTAATGCGGGTAAATCCAACCAACCACAACGCCGGGGGCGACCGGTGGTTGCTCCAAATTCGCTTCCTTTTTGCCTAAGATTTTCACCTAATTCACCGTGTAACTCGGTAGGAAACGGTCCCGAACCGACCCTAGTACAATAGGCCTTAAAAATTCCAAAAACTTCACCAATATTCCGGGGTGCCATGCCTAAGCCAGTGCAGGCTCCGGCCGCAGTAGTGGTCGAGCTGGTTACATAAGGGTAACTTCCAAAATCAATATCCAGCAACGATCCCTGGGCTCCTTCTGCCAGTACTGGAATGTCGTTATCGATTTGTTGATGCAGAAAAATTTCGCTGTCAATGAGTTTCAGACTTTTTAAAAAAGTAATGGCCTCCCAGAATTCGCTTTCCAGAGCGACCAGATCACAGGGATATTCATAAGAATGAAGCTTCTTCCGATGTTCTTCTACCCGCTGCTCATACAGCGCCTTAAAATCCTCTCGAAGCACATCACCAACCCGTAAACCTAAACGCCCTATTTTATCCTGATAAGTAGGTCCTATGCCCTTGAGGGTTGACCCAATTTTATTTTCGCCTTTAGATTTTTCATAGGCAGCATCCAGGAGACGGTGGGTCGGAAGAATGAGCTGCGCCTTTTTTGAAATAAACAGATTCTGAGTAGCGTCGATGCCATATTGTTGCAGCCCTTTCACCTCCTTCAATAACACGATTGGATCTAAGACCACTCCGTTTCCAATAACATTTTGAGTGCCAGTACGGAAAATACCGGAAGGTATTTGGTGCAAAACATGCTTAATCTCGTCAAATTCTAAGGTATGCCCGGCATTAGGCCCTCCCTGAAAACGGGCAATAACCGGGTATTTTGGTGCAAGGAAATCAACAACCTTGCCCTTGCCTTCATCTCCCCATTGCAGGCCTAGTAGAACATCAACATTCATATAAATAGATTTTAATAGACAAAAAAAAGGTGTTAATAACCTGGATTAACACCCAAAAAGAAAGGTAAAACTCTAAAATTAATTTGATTTTTCTACACCAGAAAGCTGATGATCTGGTCTACGTTCACAATTGTCTTTATTGCAACTTCCGTACAGAATTAAAGAGTGATGGTCTACATCATACCCTAGTAATTCACCTACCATCTTCTGGATATTATAAATCCGTGGATCACAAAACTCCAGTACCTGATTACAATCTGTACAGATCAGATGATCGTGTTGTTTGTAACCGTAATTTTTTTCGTACTGAGCCAGATTTTTCCCAAACTGATGCTTACTCACTAAATCACATTCTACCAGTATGTCCAGGGTATTGTATACCGTTGCACGACTTACCCGGTAGTTTTTGTTTTTCATACTAATGTAAAGCGACTCTACATCAAAGTGGCCATCCCGAGAATAAATCTCCTCTAAAATGGCGAAGCGTTCAGGAGTTTTGCGATACCCTTTCTGCTCCAGATAAGCAATGAATGTATTTTTTACTTTATTGTATACTTCGGTATTTAATGCCATAATCTTAATCTCCTGTACAAATACAAAGATATAATTTTTGAGGAACTGAACCGCCCTCTTTTTCACTTTTCAAAATTTAAGGGGAAGGCGAATCATATCGTGTCACTTTTTCAACTCCGTTCACCCGCTCCAGTCGTTTAATGAGTTTATCCAGATGTGAACGATCATGCACATACAACATGATGTTTCCTTCAAAGATTCCTTGGTCAGTATCCATAGAAATGGATCGCATATTCACCTTTAGTTCGGAAGAAATAATATCACTAATATCGCTGATCAATCCAACCCGATCGGTACCATTTACTTTCAAACCAGAGAGGAAAGCTGAATCTTTTCGTCGGGTCCACTGTGCCTGTACAATTCGATACCCATAATTAGCCATCAGTTCTGGTGCATTAGGGCAATCTGTACGGTGAATTTTAATTCCTTCGTTCACCGTTACAAACCCAAACACATCATCACCGGGAATAGGGTTGCAGCATTTAGACAATTTGTAGTCCACTACATCCTGATCTTCGCCGATGAGTAACATCGCCTGGGGCTCTCCCTTTATTTTGGATACGGTTTTACGGAACGTCTTAGAATCATTTATCCGCCCGTTTACTTTTGCATTATCCCGATCGGCGTCTTCTTTAAACCGCTTTAAAGATGTTCCCGGAATAATCCCCTCCCCTACCTGATAGTATAATTCCAATGGAGTTTTTACATTAAAATAGTCAGTCATTTGCTCAATAACCTGACTTGTCAACTCCATTTTCATTTGTTTCAGCTTGCGCTGCACAATCTCTTTTCCCACCGATGCGGCCGATTTCTTTTCCTCTTTGAGAATTTCTCTGATTTTAGCCTTGGCTTTAGAGGTTACGGCAAAACGCAGCCACCCCTCATTGGGCTTTTGCTTGTTGGATGTGATAATTTCTATCTGATCCCCATTCTGTAATATGTAATTGATAGGCACCAGTTTTTGGTTAACCTTCGCCCCCAGACAATGCGCCCCTATTTCAGTATGAATATCAAATGCAAAATCCAGAGCAGTGGCACCGCGAGGCAACGTACGAAGCTCTCCCTTCGGGGTGAAGATGAATACCTCTTCATTAAATAAGTTGGATCGAAAATCATCCACAAATTCAATGGCTGATGCACTATTTTCATTTTTCGCCTGCTCCAGCATCGAGCGAACCTGAGTAATCCACTCTTCTAACCCTGACTGCCGGCTCGTCGTAGGCTTGTCTTTATATTTCCAATGGGCTGCGTACCCCTTCTCCGCAATTTCATCCATACGACGGGTACGAATTTGTACCTCCACCCATTGCCCACTAGGGCTCATCACGGTAGTATGCAATGACTCATATCCATTAGACTTGGGTGTGCTGATCCAGTCTCGAAGGCGCTCCGGGTTTGGGTTATAAAAATCGGTGATCACTGAATAGGCCTTCCAACAAGCTGCTTTTTCTTCTTCTACTGGAATATCCAGAATAATCCTGATCGCAAATAAATCATACACTTCATGAAACGGAATTTTCTTTTTGTTCATCTTATTCCAGATAGAATAGATGGATTTAGGGCGGCCAAAAATCACGAACTGAGCTTTCTGGAAGTTTTGCCGAATAAAGGCGGCTTCAATTGGCTCAATAAATTTCCGAATGAAACGGCGACGGGCATCTTTGGTGCTGCTGATTGCCCGGGCAATCTCGCGATATACCCCTGGCTGCGTATACTTGAGGTGTAAATCTTCCAGTTCAGATTTGATAGCATAAAGCCCCAAACGGTGAGCCAGAGGGGCATAAAGATAAATAGTTTCGGAAGCAATTTTCAGTTGCTTATCGTGCGGCATACTATCAAGCGTCCGCATATTGTGCAGACGATCCGCTAATTTCACCAGAATCACCCGTACATCATCGGAAAGCGTAAGCAGCATTTTCCGAAAGTTTTCAGCCTGCTGGGATGTACCGTATTCAAAGACACCAGAAATCTTGGTTAACCCATCGATAATCCGGGCAATTTTAGCTCCGAAGTCCCGCTCAATGTCTTCCAGTTCAATATGGGTATCTTCTACAACATCATGTAGCAGCGCTGCTACAATAGAGGTAGTTCCTAAGCCAATTTCCCGAACGGCAATCTCAGCAACCGACAGCGGGTGATATATATAAGGTTCACCTGATTTACGCCGCATTCCCTGATGCGCCTCCACTGAAAGATTGAAAGCCCGCTTAATTTGTTTTGCATCGTCACCATTGAGATAAGGTTTAGCCAGGCGCAACAACCGACGGTACCTTCGAAGTATCTCCTTCTTCTCTTCTTCTTCATTAATGACGAGCATACTTTCTTTTGCCATAGCATAAACAATCACATCGTTGAATATAGCGAACACCAAAAATAATAGTAACAAATTCCGCTATTTATTTAACTTTCCTATTAAAAGAATAAATCCTGAGACCAGGAAATCATCGGGAAAAATTTAGCGCAGGGTATTGAATTGTTTATGATTTCCACTACATTTGCAGTCTATTTTTGGAAGGCGGATGTGGCGAAATTGGTAGACGCACTAGACTTAGGATCTAGCGCCGCGAGGCATGGGGGTTCGAGTCCCTCCATCCGCACAACTTTCTGCAGCCCTCTTCTCACAAGTTTTCCTGTTGAGATGAGGGCTTTTGTTTCATGTAAAAACGCATACCATCTTGGATATTACACTCGATAAAAAAGCAAACAATGAAGCTACGCTAAATATTCGTTTGCAACCGGAGGATTACGAACCTCGAATTGAGGAAAAGGTCAAAATGTATCGTAAGCAAGTGAACCTCAAGGGGTTTCGCCCCGGAAAAGTACCTCCGGGAGTAATAAAAAAAATGTACGGAAAGTCCATCAAAGTAGAGGAAATCAACGAACTGCTTTCTCAGTCCGTACCCCGCTACCTTCAGGAAAATGATCTGAAAGTTGTAGGCGAACCCATTCCTGACCTGGACAGTGCCGAAGCCATCGATTGGGAAAATCAAAGTGAGTTTTCTTTCGCCTACGATCTAGGGCTGGTGAATGATTTTAGTTATGACTTGTCCGACCAGGTTATCATCAAGCAGTACACGATTGAGCTTACCGAAGACACGATTACTGATACAATAGAAGATATTCGTAAGCGATTCAGTACAGAAGAAAAAGTTGAGGAAAGCCAGCAGGACGACACCTTGCACGGAACTTTAACGCAGCCTGAGTCTGAACTGAGTAATGAAACAGAAATAAAAACTGCGCTTGTACCGGAAGACCATCAGGGGCAATTTGCAGGATTGAAAGAGGGCGATACGGTTTCTTTTGATATCCGAACGGTATATCCTGAGGATACTGACGTAGCATTTTTGCTTGGTAAGAAGCATGACGAAGTAGCCGATGTGCAGGGCGAATTCACGTTTACCGTGAAGGAAGTAATGCGGCCAGTTCCGGCAGAAGTTAATCAGGAATTGTTTGACCAGGTATTTGGCAAAGATGCTGTTTCCACTGAAGAGGAGTTCCGTGAGAAAGTGCGAGAAAATATTGCTGAAAACTACGACCGTGAAAGCGATACCCTGCTCACCCGAGATATTCGAAACTACTATACTAAGAACACAGATATTCAACTGCCCGAAGAATTTCTGAAGCGCTGGTTGCTCTCACGAAATGACAGCGAGCTTACCGAGGAAAAAATCAACGAGCAGTTTGATGATTACCTCCAAGAGCTAAAATGGAGTCTGGTTAGTGAAAAAATTGCGAAAGACCAGGAGGTCAATGCAACCTATGACGATGTGAAAAACAAAGCTCGGGAACTGGTGCTCTCGCAGTTTGGCGTATACGGTTCCCAATTCGAAGCTGACGACCGCTTTGATCCGATTGTAGAAAACTACCTTAAAGGAGAGAACGGCAACAACTATATGCAGGTGTTCAGTCAGGTACAATCCGAAAAAGTGTTTGAAGCAATCAAAGAAAAGGTTACTGTTGAAAAAGAAGAAGTGAACGTAGATAAGTTTAATGAGGTAGTCAAAGAAGGTCAATAACCTCGTTAGAGACTTTTCGTTACAATATAGACTCTGTTTGTTCGTCTTATCACATTAATTCTTACCCAAAAAATCAACATTTCATGATTAACAAAGATGAATTCCGCAAGTTTGCGGTAAAAGATCAAGGCATCAACGGACTTACCTTCGATAGCTATGTACAACGTGTTGAAAGCATGACCCGTGCGGTGATCGAGGAGCGTCCCACCAATTTCCGGGAAATTGATGTATTCTCACGCCTGATTATGGACCGGATTTTATTCCTGGGAATGCAAGTCGAAGAGAATATTGCCAACATCATTACTGCGCAGTTATTATTCTTACAGTCGGTAGATCCGAAAAAAGATATTTTCCTGTACATCAATAGCCCCGGTGGTTCAGTATATGCTGGTCTGGGCATGTACGACACCATGCAGTTCGTTACTCCCGATGTAGCTACAATCTGCACCGGTCTTGCTGCCTCTATGGGTGCGGTACTGCTGGCCGGAGGCGCAAAAGATAAACGATCAGCTTTACCCCACGCCCGTATTATGATTCACCAGCCCAGCGGTGGTATGCAGGGGCAATCCAGAGACATGGAAATTACCCTAAAGCAAACACTGGAGCTGCGCCAGGATCTTTATCAGATACTGGCAGATCACAGCGGTCAGACTTTTGATAAGATTGAAAAGGACTCAGATCGGGATTACTGGATGCGTCCTGCTGAGGCAAAGGAATATGGCCTAATTGATGAGGTTCTTGATCGGGGAGTCACCTCTACTGTGAAAGATTAAGCACCCTATCAGTATATTAATAGCAAATGAATGGTTACTATAAACGGGAACTTATCTTCCCGTTTATGGTTTACTACTGACAACCAACAGACGAGAACATGCCCCAGCAAATCACTTGCTCATTTTGTGGAAGAACCAAGAAGGATGTTGACTTGATGATCTCCGGAATTAATGCGCACATCTGCAATTTTTGCATTAATCAGGCTCAGCAAATTTTGGAGGAGGAGCTAAAAATTAAGGGAAAAAGTAGTAATCCTGAGTTTACCCTAATCAAACCTAAGGAGATAAAAGAGTATCTTGATGAATATGTAGTAGGGCAGGATGAGGCAAAAAAAGTAATGTCAGTGGCCGTATACAATCATTACAAGCGATTGATGCAGCGTGATGATAAGGATGAAATTTCTATTGAGAAATCCAATATTGTGATGGTTGGTGAAACCGGTACGGGGAAAACTTATTTGGCCCGGACGCTTGCCCGCATTTTGCAGGTCCCCTTCTGCATTGCTGATGCCACCGTACTTACTGAGGCTGGCTATGTTGGTGAAGATGTGGAAAGTATACTTACCCGCTTACTACAGTCAGCGGACTATGATGTAGAGTCCGCAGAACGGGGCATTGTGTACATCGATGAGATCGATAAAATTGCCCGTAAATCTGATAACCCCTCCATTACCCGCGATGTAAGCGGAGAAGGTGTACAACAAGCACTTTTGAAATTACTGGAAGGAACCAGTGTGAATGTACCGCCTCAGGGTGGTCGTAAACATCCTGACCAGAAAATGATCAGCATCAATACTGAGCACATTCTGTTTATCTGCGGTGGTGCTTTTGATGGCATTTCCCGACTCATTGCCAACCGGCTCAATACCCAACCCTTAGGGTTCTCCAGCTCCAAAACCAATCGCTCCGATATTCGCATCGATAAGGACAACTTATTACAATACGTTACTGCCCAGGACTTAAAACATTACGGGCTGATTCCTGAATTGATCGGACGCTTGCCGGTACTCACTCACTTAGATCCGCTAAGCCGTGAAACGCTTAAAATGATCATGACCGAGCCCAAGAATGCCCTGACCAAACAGTATCACAAACTTTTTCAGATGGAGGATATTGAAGTAACATTTGATGATTCTGCGCTGGAATACATTGTAGATAAAGCCATTGAATATAAGTTGGGCGCCCGAGGTCTTCGTTCTATTTGTGAAGCCATCATTGTGGATGCCATGTATGAGTTGCCTTCTCAAAACGAAATTAAAGAATTCACAATTGATCGTACTTATGCTGAAGAGCGATTTGATAAGTCCAAGTTTAAACGCCTTACTGCAGCTTAAAATATTTATTGTTCTGCCTAAAAGCATTAAAGCTCTTCAATGGAAGAGCTTTTTTTGTTTCTGGAGATCTCAGACCTCCAAAACGACCATGAATGCATTGAATAAGGAAAACACCTAGGCAATCCTAAGTGAAAAATCCAAACCCTAGCGACTTAATAGCGCTAACGAAATAAAATTTTAATAAAATAATGTGTAGATTAATTCAAAATCAATAGATTGCAGCTTTACTTCCCACTGTTTACTTCTTCATTACTGGGAAAATAGGTAGTGCATTCGCCTACCTATTTTTTTTAACAAAAATCACACCATTCAAATAACAATTTCACTTTTTATTATTCCCCAACCTGGTATTTCTCCATACTGGTGAGTTCAGGTCCACCTCCCCGATCACCACTACCAGCGGCAACAAAAATGGTGTTATTAAATAATACGGATTGAGTACCATGACGCCCCTGATTCAAGGAGGGTAATATCTTCCAGGAACTGGATGCTACATCGTAAGCCTCCGCCTCAGCATGGGCTGGTACCTGCGACCCACTCTCCCCGCCAATGATGATCAGTCGGTTCTCATAAGGAATGGCCCCGGTACCCGCTCGAAGCGTAGGCAAAGGTTGATCCAGCGTTTCCCACTTTCCGGTTTTAAAATCATAGACATCGACTTCTCCTATTGTCAACTCCAATGATTGATTGGTTTTGGCTGAGGTATTTCTTCCAGCTGCGGCATACAATTTATCACCAATCACCGCTGCCTGAAAATGATCGCGGGTGCGGGGTGCATCGGTTAATTGTCTCCATTTCCCGGTTGCCGGATCGTATTCATCAAGCCAGGCAGTATGTCCCTCATAGTGTCCATCCTGAATACCGCAAACCACGTATATTTTATCATTGTAGGTTACAACTCCCGCGGCACCGCGTCTCCGGTTAGCTGGCATCGTACCTGCCTTGTCCCAGGAATCGGTAGCCGGATCATAGGCATAAATATCAGGGATTGGGTCTTCATGAGGATAACCTCCCGTAAAAGCTCCCATCACATAGATTTTTCCCTGAAAAGGTAATGCCTGGAAGTGATGCATTTCCAGTGGAGGAGTGGCACCTTCTGACCAGGTATTGGTAGTAGGGTCATAAATATTAATCGGTTTATTATTTCTTCCCCCAATCAGATAAAATTTCCCATCCAGTGCAGCGAAAGCATTTTCATGGCGAGCCAAGGGTTCATTTTTGGTTTTGACCATTTGCCAACCTTCTTCCAGCGTTGTCTGAACTGCAATCTGGTTCGAACGTAGACTTGGGTTTACTGCCAGCAAAAAGCTGGCCCCCGAAATAGCGGCCAAGGCGATAAGTAGTTTCATATTGTCGGTATAAATGTTGCGTGATTATTGGAATTATTAACGGGCTAAGATAAGACTACCAGCTAATTTCAGCAAAAACTGGAAAGTGATCCGACGGATAACTGCCTTCTCGTTCTTCACTGATGATGGCGTAGCGATGAACATTCACCTGATCATTCACGAAGATATAATCAATCCGATTACCTTGTTTTTCAGGAGTTACCACAAAACCACTTGATGAATGGTTAGGTCCGATCGGTGGAATCTGGCTTTCCAAATAAGCATCCGACCAGTTTTCGCTCTTCACCAGCACTTTATACGCTTCAGAGGTAGGTGTGCTGTTGAAATCGCCCATCAGTATTAAGGGATACTGTTTGGCCATTTCGGGTAACTTTTCTCGCAGTAGTTTCGCACTTTCAAGCCGGGCTTCCACTCCCCTATGGTCAAAATGTGTATTGCAAGCCAACACCGTATCTCCAGTAGACAAATGCCGAAGCAAGGCCCAGGTAGCAATTCGGGGCAAGGCTGCATCCCAGTCTTTACTCGGTTCATCCGGAGTGCGTGAAAGCCAAAAAGTGCCATGATCTATTATCTCGAACGTTTCCGTATTAACAAAAAGTGGAGAATATTCTCCGGCCTCTTTTCCATCATCTCGCCCAACTCCGACCCGGTTGTAATTCGGGAAATGATCTTCTACATAGGTAACCTGATGATGTACCGCTTCCTGTAAGCCAAAGACATCTGGTTGGTAAAATTGAATCAGGTTGACGACCCGCTCCTTCCGATAGCTCCAGGCATGTTCCCCGTCTCCAGGGTTATCATAACGAATATTAAACGACATGACGTTGATGTGGGGCGCTGGCTCAGTAAATCCCATAGACAACAGCAAAATGATAATGAGAAAGCTTGTGAAAAAATTAGGTTTCATAGTGATCCAAAATAGTGCGTAAGTTAACAATCTCCTGAAAATCTGCGAGGCGGTAAGCATCAGCCTGGGCTTCGGACGAAAGCGGTACTTTTGTATTGACATGGGCCGGGTTAAAACTTTCCCGGGCTGATGCATGGATTTCAGACATCCCTGCCGCTAGCAATGATTCTACATTTTTGCTGGAAATCCCCCCTCCTGGCAGAATAATAAGTTTTCCCGCTACGTCTTCCGATACTTGCTGCAATAGCGATATGCCATCCACAGCTTTGGTTTGTTGTCCGGAGGTAAGCACCCGTCGCACTCCTTCATCAATTAGAAAAGGTAAAGCTTCCAAGGGAGAAGCAAGTTGGTCAAAGGCTCGATGAAAGGTAACCGGAAGGGGGCGGGCAACCTTTAATAATTGATGCATCATTGGGGCATCCACTTCATCGCGGTTGGTCAGTGCACCGAGCACCAAGCCATCTGCACCCTGAGATTTAAAGGCATGAATACTTTCAATCATTAACTCAAGATCTAATACATCATACACAAAATTCCCCGAACGGGGCCGGATGAGTACGTGGATGGGTATGTTCAGTTTTTTCCTGGCTAAGGCAAATAAGGCCTGATCGGGAGTAAGACCACCAACATCCAGACCTGCACAAAGCTCAATACGATCAGCACCAGCTTCCTGGGCAATCAGCGCGGAGGGCAGGGAGTCTACACAGATTTCCAGCAATCTTTTTTTCAAAGGAGTGGGAGTAGGTTGTGTCAGTCTATTCACTTGTGAATTTCACAACAATGGTACGCATAGGACACGAAAAAAGGAAGCCCGTAAGGACTTCCTTTAATATTTTTGTTAAATAAAAGCGATGTTATTCACTTACATCCCACCACATGCGGGTGGTAAATTCATCTGGTCCCTGGCGGGCAATGGCTGCATTGACGGCATCGCCGTTGCTACCGTATTCGTTCTCAAAGTACCGTAACCGCCGGGGAATCTGACCATTAGTGATGTTACCAGGATAACTCACTGGGGTCAATACCGGATAACCAGTTCTTCTCCAGTTGGCCCATGACTCATATTCATTCAGGAAAGTGGCAATCCAGTATTGCTCTCCAATCATCTCCATACCTGCGGCCTCGCTGAATGGATTTTCAGCAAGGTATTGATCAATCGCTTCCGCCGTAATGGTAGTTGATTCACCGTACATGGAAAGATATTCCATAGCGGCGGTAACACCATTGTTATAATGTTCCGCTGCATTACCGCTGTGCCAGCCGCGCAGGGCCGCCTCTGCCAGCAGGAATTCTACCTCAGCATAGGTTTGAAAAAACATGGGAGACGAAACCTTCACCATATCCGGGTTGGTAGTGGAGTACAATTCTATTGACACCGAAGAGTCTGCCGGAACGCCTTCGTAAACTTTGATGGTCGTAGCATCATAGCCGTTGGGTAATCCTTTGTAAATACCATCAACATTAGTGGTTGCAAATGCCATCAGTCGGGGGTCATTGGTATTGGTAAGCATATTCAGGAAAGTAGCGCTCAGACGCTGGATATCATCGGCCAGAAATACCTGACCAAGCCCATTCTGATTAATCCCTTCCGGTCCGTCAGTATGCTGAATGTAGGCAATATCAGCATTGTTCTCCATCACTCCACCAGCGATGGCTTTGGTCACATACTCCTGTGCCATGGCAGGGTCAACTTTGATCAGGCGCATCCCCAGGCGAAGCATCAGGGAATTGGCAAACTTTTCCCATTTCCCCATATTCCCACCAAACATAATGTCCTGCACACCATCGGCGCCAAGATCATTTAAAGAAGCATCAAAAGTGCTGGGTGCCTGCTCCAGTTGCATCAGCATATCGGCATAGATAGCAGACTGAGCGTCATACTGAGGGGAATAGGTATTATCATAAAACCCTCTTCCTGCTTCCGAATAGGGAATATCTCCGTACATATCGGTCAGGCGAGACATGCCCAGCACCCACATGATTCTGGCAATACCGTACACATTTCCTTTGGTAGGATCATCCTTAGTCTGTTCCAGTACGGCTCCCAGCAACTTAACATAGTTAGGATATGCCGACTCGAACAAAGCTCCTGAGTACTGATTGTTATACAGGTACTTATCACCAGCCCAGTACGTTTGTAGTGCCGCCATGTGTTGAATCATGGTAGAAGAATAGATCAATATTCCTCTCCAACTCTCGTAACGGTCACCTGAGACTCTCAACATGGCATTGGCAAGCATATACGATGGATCTATTTCCGTCGCTGCGTTTGGGTTCTCATTCAGCTCGATCAGCTCATCGGTATCACAGGAGGAAACCATGAACAGTCCGGCCAACAGGAGACTTGCGATTTTATAAGATAGTATTTTCATGTATTGTAATGTTTTTACGTTCAGATTTTGTGAAGTTCCCTTAGAATTTAATATTCACATTAAACCCATACGTGCGATACTGAGGGATACCAAACCACTCTAATCCCTGGCTATTGTTGGTTGTGCTGTAGGTAGATTCGGGATCGGTGTTATCCACATTGCTCCACAACAGCAATAAATTCCGACCTACAAAAGAAACCGAAGCTGCGGCAAACGGAGTATTGGAAAGCAAAGAGCTAGGCAGGGTATAACCGATCTGTACCGAACGTAACTTAGCAAAAGACGCATCGTACATGAACTCATCCGTAATGTCCGAAGCCAGTCTGGAATAATAATCCTGCACATTTTCAGGGGCAATATTAAAGGTAGTGGCTTCACCATTTTCATTTACTCCTGAGAATGTAAGACCGGTTTCTCGTCCCTCCAGCGTTGCTTTATGCAAACCCTGTCCGTAAGCGGTCAGGTTGGTGCCGGAGAATAAATCGGCGCCGGTTTTGATATCGATCAGCGCACTAAACGTAAAGTTTTTGTATCGGAATGAGTTGGTAATACCAGAGGTGAAATCATGCACCCCATTACCCAGAAGTTCAATATCATCAGAACGGACGGGAAGACCGTCGGCATCGTACACTTTTTGCCCGTCAATGGTTTTTTGACGACGTCCCCAGATAGAAGCATAAGGATACCCGATAGCGTGGCGGACAAACACGTTTTGTGAACGAGCCTGATCACCGGATAGGAATTCAATGCCTTCGGCCAGTTGAAGCACTTCGTTATTGTTCTGAGCCATATTGAAAACCACTTCCCAGGTAAAATTACTGGTTACTACCGGTTGGCCGGTGACCAGCAGTTCTATACCGGAATTACGCATCTCACCAATATTAACAACCACCCCATTGTAGCCTGAAGTACTGGAAATACTGGCACTTACAATATCGTTTTCTGTATTACGATCGTAATAAGCGAAATCAACTCCCAGTCGATCTTCAAAGAAACGAAGGTCAAAACCAACTTCAGTCTCGGTAACTGATAATGGCTGTAAATTAGCGTTTGGAATGTTTTCCTGAGAAATTCCGGCCAATGCGGCACCCTGATGTCCCTGCCCAACCAGACTGTAGGTCAGGTCAATATTATAGGGATCGGTATCTCCCCCCACCTGAGCCCAGGCAGCGCGTACTTTACCGAATGAAACCCAGGAAGGCATGGCCAGCGCCTCGGAGAATACAAAGCTACCTCCTACGGATGGATAGAAAATAGAATTTTTATCCGGAGCCAAAGTTGAGAACCAGTCGTTTCTTCCGGTAACCGTCAGATATAAAAACTCATTGTAATTCACTTCTACTGAACCATACAGGGAGTTAATACCTTTCTGGTTGTAAGTCAGACTCGGGCTTTGATTGGCTGCATTGCTTACCGCAGAGAAGAAAGGAATATTAAAGTTCTGGCCATTGATGGACATATTCTCATCAAATCGTCTCATCTGATTGCCTCCCACAAAAGCATTCAGCCCAATGCTTCCAAATTGCTTATCTACCCCTAACAGGAAATCAGCATTTACTTCTTGTACAGTTCGTTTGCCTTCTACAACTCCTCCCAGTGTTTTGTAGGCAGTTCCGTAAGGTTCCAGGTTGGTAATTCTCACGTTGTAATGGTCAAGCCCTACTCGCCCTTGCAAGTATAGCCAGTCGGTAAAATCATATCGCAAAATGGCGGAGCCGATCATTCGCTGTCGGTCATCACTATTTTGAAATTGATACGCTCCCCAGTAAGGGTTGGTCAGGTAGATATTGCTGCTGATGGGTAGTTCAACCCCTTCTGCATTGGCGCCCAGTTTGGCCGGATCGCCCTGGGCATCGGTTACATCAATGCTCGGGGGCAGGGTGCCGACGGCAAAGTTGGCATTACCCGGTGAGTCAGAGAGGCGAGGGCGGTTTTCCGTATTCTCGATGCTGTACTGCGCCTTTGCCGAAAAAGTGAACCGTTCTCCAAATTTACCATTCACATTCATGGTAAAGTTTTTACGGTTATATCCTGCGTTGGGCATCACCGCATCATTATCCAGGTTGGAGGCTGAAAAGCGATAGTTGGCGTCTTCATTCCCACCGTAAAGCGATAATGTATTGGTGAAAGTAAGGCCGGTTTCGTAGAACTTTTTATAAGGATCACCAGTGTAAGAATAAGGGCGACTTACTCCGTCAAACTGAATAACGTCACTTCCATCGAGCTGATCACCCCAGGAAACGTTTCCGTACGAAAGGGCTTCATCCTGCGTCACTGGTTTCACGCCCCGGCTCCCATGCCCGTACTCCTGCTGAAAATCAAAGTTGTTGATGATGTTCTCAAAAACCAGGTTTGAGTTCACCTCTACGCCGATACCTTTACGGGCCGTGCCTTTTTTCGTGGTAATGAGAATTACTCCATTAGATGCTCTGGAACCGTACAGTGCCGCTGCAGTATTTCCTTTTAATACACTGATTTCCGCAATGTCATCCGGATTGATACTGGACAGACCATCGCCAGAATCTGTACCGCCCCACATACCAGCGGCACCCAGTTGGGTATTGTCAATAGGTACTCCATCCACCACATAAAGCGGATTGTTGTTACCGCCTAACGAGCTGCTCCCACGAATAACCACGCGCGAAGATCCAGCAGGGCCAGTAGCGGCACTGCTCACGTTCACTCCAGCTACCCTACCGGAAAGTGCATTTCCCAGGTTAATTTCCCGGGCCTGTACTAATGATTCTCCTTTCACTTCGCTAACTGAATAGCCAAGCGATTTGCGTTGCTTTTCAACACCCAGGGCAGTCACAACCACCTCGCCCAGTTGGGTCAGGTCAGGTGATAAGACGACATCGATGGTGCTGCGATTGCCCACCTTTTCTTCTACAGTTTCATAACCTACAGAGGAAATGACCAGTATTGAATTTTCATCAGGTACAGAAATGGTATAGCTCCCTTCCACATTGGTCACAGTACCAAGGGTAGTTCCCTGAACCAGAATATTTACTCCCGGAAGCGACTCATCGGTTGATAGATCGGTAATTGTTCCGGTAACATTTCGCTGAGCGAAGGCGGCGTTGCCGAGCAGAAGCAAGCAACTAAGAATTAACACCGACCGCAATGCCATGAATACGGACGGTGAACTAGAAGGTAAATTTTGTCTCATAAGTAGTGTTTGATTTGAAAAATGAACAAAACAGCCCGCAAGTTGGTAAGATTGAAAATATTATACAAATAGTTGTATAATATTTCAAAATATCCTAAAATCAACTAATCAAATACCGAAATATTTTATCTTTTCTTAGCCAAAAGTCAAAATATTATCTTCGCTCTAAGAATGTAAATGTATACTGAAAAGCAGGCGATTGTTTGGAAGGCACTCTGCACGTTGAGCGTATATGAAATGCATAAAGATCAACACCCTCAGATGTTAATTGAGGGATTTATGATACCAGATCAGTATAAATCTGTTGGGCGACCAGCGCCGGAGTCGGTTGGCCACCTAGTTGGTTCTTTAATGAATCATACTCCTGCAACTGAGTTTTGCGACGCTCGCTGTCGACTAGCAGGGATTTAACAAGTTCGGTAATGCGTTCGGGCTGAAAGTCGTGCTGAATTAATTCGGGAACGACTTCTTTCTCAGCAATCAGATTCACCAGACCAATAAAGGGCACCCGGATAAGCGCCCGGGCAATGCGGTAAGAGAGATAACTGGTTTTATAACATATAATCTGAGGCACACCAAACAAAGCGGTTTCCAGGGTAGCCGTTCCAGAGGTGACTACCGCCACCCGTGATTCATATAAAATCTGGTAGGTTTCACCGGTAATTACCTTCACCTGAGGGTGGTTATGAACCGGTTCATAAAATGAAGCAGGCAGGTTATCCACGGCTGCTACTAAAAACTGAACATCCGGAAAATGGGGCACCACCTCCAACATGGTGGTGAGGATATTCTGAATTTCCTGTTTTCTGCTTCCCGGCAGTAATGCCACCACTGGCTGCTTCGTTAAAGCATGATGTTCACGAAAGCTAAAATCCGGCTGAAATTGTTCGATGGTATATTGCAGCGGATTTCCCACAAAGGTCACATTCACGCCGTATTGCTGAAAAAAAGCTTCTTCAAAGGGTAAAATGGAAAAAACCCGATCCACGTATTTTCTCAGCTTATGGGTGCGCGACGCATTCCAGGCCCAGGTCTTGGGTGCAATGTAATAATACACTGGCCAGCCCTGCTCTTTGGCAAATCGGGCCATACGCAAATTGAAACCGGGATAATCAATGAGAATTACGGCATCCGGTTGGAATGCGGTCAGGTCAGCCTGGCAGGTTTTCAGAAATCCCTGAATGGTTCGCAGGTTTTTAAATACCTCCCAAAAGCCCATAAAGGCCATGTCCCGGTAATGCCGGACCAGGGTAGCTCCAGCCTTCTCCATATCATCCCCTCCCCAACATCGCACTTCTGCTTCCGGGTCTTGCTGGTGTATTGCCTTAATCAGATTACCACCGTGCAAATCTCCCGAGCGTTCCCCGGCAATGATGTAGTATTTCATAGGCTCAGGGCCGGTTCTGCTGATTGTGATTGCCGCTGGGCAACGGGACTTGCTTCCAGCCCTTCACCAAAGAATTCAACAAAATTGTTCCTTGTTTCAAACAGGCGAATCGCATGCAACTCACCCCGGGGCGTGATTTTAGCTACTTCTGGTGCCAGAATCTTCCAGAACTCTTCCACCAATACTTCGCAACTGGCCATTTTGCCCCGCATAAAATCCACATCCACATTCAGGTTTTTATGGTCTACCTTCTCTATGATGTGGTGTTTGATCACCTGGCTCAACTTCTTTAAATCTACCACAAAGCCAGTTTCCGGGTCTGTTTTTCCTTTCACGGTCACAATCATCTCAAAGTTATGACCATGCCAGTTTTCATTGGCGCACAGGCCAAAAACAGCTTCGTTCTTCTCCCGGCTCCAGTTCGGATTGTATAGTTTGTGGGCAGCGTTAAAATGTTCTTTTCGACTCACGTAAATCATGGTGCCGTTCAATTTTGTGCAAATATAAACAATCCAATCACTATATTCAGTTCTTAAAGCAATCAGTCTTTACTTCTAATTTATAACAGCATGATGGTTATTGCAGGGACTCATACTTTATTGGGTCAAAACCTGATTTCAAAATTAAATGAAGAAAATTTCAATTATTTAATTTTGGTGGATGAAAATGAGTCCCCACCACAAGAGCACTCCAAAATACGATACTGGCATTATGTACAAGAGGTGCATCTATCAAATTGGTTGGCGGAAAATGCCGAGGAAATTGAGTTTGTGTTCTGGTGTAAAATTGATGTCTTACTTTCTAAAAACTCATTATTTACTGATATCTGGCAGCAATGCCATCAGCATCAGATCCCGCTTATCTTTTCCAGTAGTGATCCATCTATGGAATCGTGGATACAAGAGCAACCTCAGCCCTTTTTTTGGGCAGGACTACAGGTCAGCGCAATCTACGGCCTGCCACCAAAGTCGATTTCCGGTGAACAGTTAACAGAAGATCAATTAATTGAGCGGTTAACAACTTCAATACAATATCCTGTAAATCAGCTTAATAAAAACACTTATATGCTAACCTTTGTACAGGATATGGTAGACGTTATCTACTTCTTTATCCGACATCGGCAGCACGCCGGGTGCTATGAAATGCCCTGCCATCACACTGATGTTCTTCCCTTTAAAAGTTTGGCTCAACAAGTTTTAAGAAATGAAGCATCTCCGCCTCCGATGCCCTGGTCAGCACAAAGTTTGTCCGCCTTTGCGGCACTGCAAACGATAGGCTATGATAAGCAGTTCTGTTCACTACCCGAGGGAATTGACCAGCTTGTAAAAAACTACCTGGCTTCCGATCGTTATATATAAGTATCAATACACTATGCGCCATGAAAACAACCCTTCAACCTAATTCCAGTGTCTCAGAGCAAATTCAGGAAATTTTACATAACCGGATTGACTCCTGTCGTCAGGCATTACATGCAGCTAACCCCCATCAGGGGATACACGATGCCCGAAAACAACTCAAAAAAATAAGATCGGTGGTTCGGATCGTGCGGGAAGATATTCCCAAAGAACAATATCAACGTATCAATACCTACTTCCGAGATGTAGGTCGTATGCTATCTGATGCCCGGGATACATCAGCACTACTGGATGTAGTTATGACACTGCACGGACAGGTAGAAGCACCCGAAGTAAAAAAATTACTTGAACGGGTCGTCCACTATTTTATGGCAAAAAAAGCGGCGGTTACGCGCTACCAGATCAATCGGGATCAGTTACTCCAGCAGACACTCAGGGCCTTTGTCCCGGCAGAAGAATACATCCAGCCCCTGAATATTCGGCACGATGGGTTCTCTGCCCTGGCAGCAAGTATCCTGAAAGTATACCAGCGCGGACAGCAAATGAAAGATGAATCCCGGAAAAACCCGAATCCGGAGACATATCATGAATGGAGAAAACGAGTAAAATACTTACGATACCAGGTGAACATGCTCAGCCCGATGTGGCCTCCGATGATGAACGCGCTGGAAGATGAATTACATGAACTGACTGACGCCCTGGGAGCAGACCACGATTTATACATGCTGCATGAGACCATCCTTCATTCCAACCTGAAAGAAGAAGAAGACTGGAGCCCACTGTTTCACTTTATCTCTACGCAACGAAAACGACAGGAAATAAGGGCCCATACACTGGGTAAGAAGTTGTATTACTGGAAACCATCTCATTTTGTCGGCTGGCTACAGGCTAGCTGGTCAGCATGCCAACTGGTAGAACCCGCTCAGGAAGAATCCCTTATTGCAGTCTAATGCGCTATTGTTTCTAGTTGAATTCTGCTAATTTTGCCCCATTCATCATTTTGAACGTGTAAGCATGGCAGAATACGACTTCCAGACTATTGAGAAAAAGTGGCAAAAATTTTGGCAGGATAACAACATTTATCAGGTTCAGGTTGACCCTTCCCTTCCCAAATATTATGCACTAGACATGTTTCCCTATCCTTCGGGGGCCGGGTTGCATGTGGGGCACCCCCTGGGATACATTGCCTCGGATATTGTCAGTCGCTACAAGCGGTTGAAAGGCTTTAATGTATTGCATCCCATGGGATTTGATTCCTTTGGTCTGCCGGCTGAACAATACGCCATTCAAACCGGACAACACCCTGAAATTACCACCGCCCAGAATATTACCCGCTACAAGGAACAGCTCAGAAATCTGGGTTTTTCGTACGATTGGGACAAAGAAGTACAGACCAGCAGCCCTGATTTTTATAAGTGGACCCAGTGGATTTTCATGCAATTGTTCCAAAGCTGGTACAATAAGGTAACGGATAAAGCCGAACCTATTGATACCCTGATCTCCGTCTTCAAAAAGGAAGGCAACGAATTAGTACAAGCTGTTTGCGATGAGGAAACTCCCTTGTTTACAGCATCCCAATGGCAGCAGATGACAGAAGCAGAGCAGCAAAAAATGCTGCTTAACTACCGGCTTACTTACCTGGCTGATACCGTTGTTAACTGGTGCCCGGGCTTAGGCACCGTACTGGCGAATGATGAGATCAAAGACGGGTTTTCAGAAAGAGGTGGCTACCCGGTAGTGCGCAAAAAGATGAAGCAGTGGATGATGCGAATCACCGCGTATGCTGACCGGCTGCTCGAAGGATTGGATCGGATTGACTGGACGGACTCTCTAAAAGAGATGCAACGGAACTGGATTGGAAAATCTGTGGGCTGTGAGTTAGACTTCGTGGTACAGGATTCCGACATTATCTTAACGGCGTTTACCACCCGCCCGGATACTATTTTTGGAGTCACCTATATTACTCTGGCTCCCGAGCATGAACTTATCAGCCAACTTACCACCGACGCACAACAGCAGGCAGTTAAAGCCTATGTTGAAAAAGCGGCAAATCGCTCCGAACTGGATCGTATGGCCGATGTAAAAACCGTTTCCGGGGTATTCACCGGCTCCTACTCCATCAATCCTATTTCGGGTGAACTGGTGCCCATCTGGGTGGCCGATTATGTGCTGGCTGGCTATGGTACCGGAGTGGTGATGGGCGTGCCTTCATCGGATGACCGCGACTTCCGATTTGCTAACCACTTTGATCTGCCCATTGTGTATGTGATTGAAGGCACCGAGACCATGGAAGATCCCACGGAAAAAAAGCACGGTACCATCATCAATTCCGATTTCCTTAACGGTATGGATTCTCATGAAGCCATGCAGGCTGCTATCGAACGGGCCGAAGCTGAGGGTAAGGGTAAATCCAAAGTCAATTTCCGCATACGGGATGCTGTATTCAGCCGACAACGCTACTGGGGCGAGCCGGTGCCCGTGTACTTTAAAGATGATATTCCGTATTTGCTGGACGAATCGGAGCTACCATTGGCATTACCCCCAGTCAATGAATATAAACCTACCGAAGAAGGTGAACCGCCATTGGGCCGGGCTGATGACTGGAAATATCGCGATGAATATCCCTACGAATTAACGACCATGCCGGGTTGGGCAGGTTCATCCTGGTATCATTTCCGCTATATGGACCCGCACAATGAAACGGAGTTCGTATCCAAACAGGCCCAATCGTACTGGGAAAATGTGGACTTGTATATCGGTGGTACCGAACATGCTACCGGACATCTGCTCTATTCCCGTTTCTGGACCAAATTCCTCTACGACCGAGGAGATATAACGGTTGACGAGCCCTACAAAAAGCTGATCAATCAGGGTATGATTCAGGGACAATCCAGTATTGTGTATCGGGTGCATCAGAAAAACACCTTTGTTTCTCATGGGCTGAAAGATCAATACAAAGTATCTCCCATGCATGTTGATATTTCTCTTGTTTCCAATAATGTGCTGGATATTGATGCATTTCGCCAGTGGCGAGAAGATCTTGGTGAGGCCGAATTTATTTTGGAAGATGGAAAATATGTCTGTGGTTCGGAAGTAGAAAAAATGTCCAAGCGGTTGTTCAATGTGGTAAATCCCGACGATGTGGTGGAGCAATACGGCGCAGATACCTTGCGGCTCTATGAGATGTTTTTAGGTCCACTCGAGCAATCCAAGCCGTGGAATACCAATGGTATTGATGGGGTTTATAAATTCTTCCGAAAGCTTTGGCGGTTATTCCACAATAAGCAGGGAGCATTTTTCGTAACGGATGAAGCCCCGACCCATGAGGAGCTTAAAGTATTGCATAAAACGATCAAGAAGGCGCAGGAAGATATTGAAAATTATTCTTTCAATACCACCGTCAGTAGTTTTATGATCTGTGTGAATGAGTTAACGTCACTGAAGTGCCAGAAGCGCGCTATTTTGCATGACCTGGTCATCATTCTATCTCCTTTTGCACCCCACATTGCTGAAGAGTTGTGGCACGCGCTTGGAAACGAAAGCAGCGTTACTCAGACAGTATTCCCAACTTTCGATGAGCAGTACCTGATTGAAGCCGTACACGAGTACCCTATTTCAATAAACGGGAAAGTGCGGGCAAAAATGAATTTCGCCCTTGATGTGTCTAAAGAAGAAATTGAACGTCAGGTATTAGATGCAGAACCAGTGCAACGCTGGCTGGAGGGAAAATCCCCGAAACGGGTGATCGTGGTGCCTAAAAGAATTGTGAATATTGTGATCTAGACCTAGGGCTTGTTGGGAGTAGTAATCATTGGAGTATCTAAGGAATCAACCGGGGCCAGCAGTGGGTCGGGAGAAGACATGGGATCAACATAAGATGAATCCTGAGAAGCAGGGTTTCCGGGCGGGAAAACAGTCACCATTTCTACCGTTTTAATGGTATTGTATTTTTTGGGATAACTCAGTGCTTCAATAATCCCGTAACGGCCCTTGTCCGTGGTAAACTCCCGGGGGGCCATACTTGAGTCAGACTCGAATAACGAGAATTGCACCATTCTTACACTATCGTCCAGAATAAAGCTACTCTGAAATGCCGGGCATATCATCCCCCGATGACATGCCGAGAGCATGAGCATAAGAACTAAGGACTTAATAGTGGTTGAAACCAGGAATTTCATTCTGCCTAAATGCGACGATGCTGTTTAACTTACTATGTGCAAATATTCACCTTTGTTTTGCACTTAACTCACATATTATTAAATATAACTTACACAACATCTTTTTATTTGAATTTTAAACATTTATTTTTGAATATATTTACTATTGCGTTGTAATATTTCAATTTAAGGGTGTCTGAGCATACTTTTTCAGAGAATTTTGTATGATTATGCCCAATACATATATTAAACATCTGGTTAACTTTTGCTGCTATCAGCACCTATCAGAGTCAATCCTTGCATTACCCGAGATGGCAAATATATAGTTTATCAATTAAGAAGCCGGGTTTATAGCCATTACCCTGACAAAACATTTCACGATTACCCGGGTTGCCCTTTCTGACGATGAAACAGTTTGCCCAATTATATGCCCAGCTCGACCAGACCAACAAAACCAATGACAAAGTAGCCCTGCTGAAGGAGTACTTTGCCGCAGCACCCGACCTTGATAAACTCTGGACCATTGCTTTTTTTAGTCATAAACGCCCTAAACGCCCGGTAACTTCTACCCTATTGAAGGCCTGGACGATGGAGCTGGCAGGTTTGCCTGAGTGGTTGTTTCAGGAATCTTATGCATCAGTGGGGGATCTGGCCGAAACAATATCGCTCCTTCTTCCCCCCCCTGTCAAAACGCAGGACCAGCCTTTATCGTATTGGATTAACTATTTACAAAGTTTAACCCGCCTGGAAGAAACTGATAAAAAAGAACGCATACTGGCAGCCTGGCAGCAGATGACCCAACCCGAGCAGTTTGTATTTACTAAACTCATGACCAGCAGCTTCCGAATCGGAGTGTCTCAAAGTCTCATTATTCGGGCACTTGCTGAACAATACCTTCTGGATAAAACCCTGATAACGCACCGACTGATGGGAAACTGGAATCCAAACGACGTTTCGTTTAAGTCGCTGGTGCTGGAAGAAAACCAGGAAGATAACCTGTCTCGCCCCTATCCATTTTTCCTGGCCCATCCCATTGTTAACGAAGACGTTTCAGACTTGGGGCGTGTTTCCGACTGGCAGGCTGAGTGGAAATGGGACGGCATCCGGGCCCAGATAATTGTACGAGAAGGAAATCTTTACATCTGGTCAAGGGGAGAAGAATTGTTGACCGATAAATTTCCTGAGCTTCATTCGTTTCAGGAACTTCTTCCCTCAGGCACCGTAATTGACGGTGAAATTCTACCATTCAAAGAGGGGCAAATTCTCCCTTTTGCATTGCTTCAAACCCGCATTGGCCGGAAAAATCTGACCAAAGCCATCTTAAAAAAAGCGCCAGTCATCATTATAGCTTACGATTTACTGGAGTGGCAGGGACAGGATATCCGGGAGTGGACACTGGAAGATCGTCGCACTAGATTGGCGGACCTACATCAGGAACTGCACTCCCACATACCTCAATTCCAACTTTCCACCCTAGTAGAGGCTGATCATTGGGAGGCACTTGCTTCTTTAAGAGCACAATCCCGTTCTCTGATGGCTGAAGGATTTATGCTCAAACGTAAATCCAGTCCCTATCAGGTTGGGCGAAAGCGAGGTGACTGGTGGAAATGGAAAATCGATCCCCTTACCATTGATGGCGTACTCATTAACGCCCAACAGGGAAGAGGGCGTCGTTCGGGTTTATATACTGATTACACATTTGCCGTATGGGATATTCAAGACGGTGAACGGCGACTCACCCCCTTTACCAAAGCCTATTCAGGTTTGACAGATGAAGAAATACGCCAGGTAGATGCCTTTATTAAACGAAATATCCGTGAAAAATTTGGGCCGGTACGGTCGGTTAACCCGGAATTGGTTTTTGAAATAGCGTTTGAGGGCATCCAACATTCCAGCCGTCATAAATCAGGAGTTGCCCTTCGCTTTCCCCGAATTTTACGATGGCGGCACGACAAAAAGGCCGAAGAGGCCAATTCCCTGGCCGAGTTGCAGGAATTATTGGAATTATACGGTTCCCAATGAGTGTAAAGCCTTTACCCAACCTACCGGGCCGATACCATCTATTCTCACAATACGATCATCATGCATTTCTAACCAATGCCCGGGCGGTTTCTGGACTAAATAGGGAATATCAACAGCCGCTAGCAACGGCAAATCATTGGCTGAATCACCCAGGCCAATGGTTTGTATTTCTCCTCGCTCCTGCTTAAATAAATGCGTTAAAACCTTAACTGCAGCCCCTTTATCACTTTTCTCTCCCATCACCGTATGAAACTTACCACCCGATACGCACAGTAAGCCGTGGTCTTTCAGAATAGATTTGAAACGATCAAAGTCATCACCAGATTTGTTGCCCTTGAGTAATGTTTCTGAAAAATCCCGGGTAGCGGCCCGCCGGGCAAAATCATCATCTAAATGGGTAATTTCCTTAATTTCTTCCAGCGTTAAATCAGCATATCCTGATAAGTTGATACCAACTTCCGCTCTGGCTTGTTGAATCACACTGCGAATATAGGAATTGGTTTTACCTAAAACCACCTGCCAGAAATCCACCGTTTCGTCTACCGGATACTGATTGAGAACATCAGCAATACCGAATGAAAAGTAATTTTTGGGAATCAGAATGGCGCTTCCGTTTTCTACAATAAAAGGAGAATGGTTGTCCAATGCGCTTTGGTAAAATTCCTGCTCAGCGCGGGTTTTGGAGGAACAAAAAACGATGGGAATATCCCGCTCCTGTAATTGCTTTACCAAAGGTGCAGCCACGGTATAGGAATAATTCTGGAAATCGAGAAGCGTCCCGTCCAAATCAGTAAAAATGACCCGTTGCATTGGCTACTTCATTTCCAGCATTTTATCCTGGTCAGGTAAATGTTCCACTTTCCCGTCCACTTTTTCCCGCATTAAGCCCGGAGTTTCATTTTTCACCTTCTTGATGGCCTCCACTTTAAAATGATTGGCATAATCGTGGTTTTCCAGAGTTTTGGCAAACTTTTTCAGGTCAGCATTACAAATAGCCGGATAGTAGGCCAGCGTTTCCGGTAGTTTTTCACCCGCTTTCAACAGCTTCCGATTATACATATCCTCCATAATCTCTTCTTTCAGCGATTCCGGACAAATGGGCGAGCGATAAATCACTTCCAGCGCGGCACGGCTCATATCCTGTACATGCACATCGCCCTTTACTTCGTGCAAATGTGGATTTCTTGATTCAATCTGGAATAGCTCAATACGGTTTTTCATCACATCTTTTTCCGGATTGCCAATAATTCCGCCAAAGCGCTCCAGCATGTTAATATAGTGGTAAGGTTCAATGGAATAACCCGAAGAAAAATCCAGCTTTGCGGCCAGATCCATCGACATCGCATGTTCACCGGCATTTCCAGTTTTGATAATCTCTGTTCCGTAGCCCGTATAAGTACTGATAAGCGAATTTAAAATACGATTGGTATGCTCCGAGGCTCTTCCCCGTTTGGCGAAAAACAGATTGGACTGCACTATTTTAGGCTTACTGTGCCATGAAATCCGAACCATAGAGTATCGGGATTTTGCCAGGAAGAACCCCGCGCAGTATTCTTTTACATATTCCAGCACAGCACCCGGAAAGAAATTATCCGAATCGATGAAACCGATATATTTACGTCCGGTCAGGTAGGCAATCATGGTGCCGAGTATCATGCCTTCGGCCTTACCGTTGATTACCGTATTTTGCTTGTCCAGTATATATTTATAGCCAGCTGCAGCACAGGCCTTACCCAACAGCGGATCTTTCTGATGAAAGATCATGATGTTTTTATTCATGAATTTTGCAGCGTGCTCAATGGCATCTTTCTCAATATAATAACGGTCAATTGGTTCGCGCGGGCTGTTGGACACCACAATGATCAGACAATCATTGGGAATGCCGCTGAGCACTCCCTCAATCAGCTTAATTCGCTCCTCCATCACCGGCACCACGATCACCATCTGTTGCTCTATCATATTAATAGATTCGTGGGAAAGCCGTATTATGGTCGAGTTTTCCTGGCCTTCGTTTTTGGCAAATTTGAGTCCGGCATCCAGTTCGTATACCTTCTGTACATCGTGAAACATAATTGGACCAAAACGCTCTACTTCTCGGGGTATCTCAATTCTCATAGGTGCAGGTTACTAACAAAACAGATTGAAATTAATCAAATATTCAATAAATACTCTTATGAGTTGATAAGTTAACAATAAAATAATGGTTATGAAAAAACAAAAGGTGTTGGACTGAAACATAGCGCAAAAATCAGTAATGCCAGCCACCCCAGTATTTTTCGGGGCAAGGACAGGGGAAAATTAATCAGCGTGGTCGGGTGATACACGCCTAATACTCTACCCAGTAAAAAGGCAAATACCAGCCAGCCATTGTAGCCTTGCACCGAAAACGAAGAAGCGAGAAAAAACTGACCGGCAAATACCGAAAGTGCAATCAGCAGGTTGGTTTGGGCAAAAGGTGTGAGGCGAGAAAACAGCACATACAGGAACCCTACATATAGCGGAATTTCCCACAGCAGTTCTTCCTGCGGATGCGACAGGCTGACTGTGCCCAAGCCGGCATAAAACACAAAAATAATAAATAAGGCCGCCGACACTTTTCGGTGCCACCTCCCCCCGATCAACCCATACAGAATATGGCCTCCGTCTAACTGCCCGATGGGAATCAGGTTGAGGGCGGTAAAAAACAATGCCAGATAGCCCGCAAAAATCCAGGGATAATGAATCATCTCGTAATGATTGGGTACCCAGTCATCATCGGGAGCGACGTATTCCTGAAAAAAGGTCATCAGGAGATTCTGCCCTAGGGCAAAAGTCTCGTCATTGGATCCGAAGCGCATGGTATCCGGCCAATAAGTTGGAGCCTCGCCAAAACGGGCCTCGTAATCTTCCGTCAGGAAAAAAGTATCTTTTTGGTAGACAATGGTTTCAAAGTCATCCCCAAAATACTGATACTCAGGATGTATCTCGTAAATATATTCTTTTTCGGGTAAATGCGTGAAGCCGAAATATAAGACTCCCAACGCAGCGACAAACCCAGCTAAAGGGCCTGCAATACCAATATCAAAAAACTGCGTCCGGGAATTGATAAAATCCTTGATGCGTATGAAAGCTCCCATGGTACCAATGGAAGGAAAGCCGTAGAGGCCAATCCACCCTAAAAACCCAAACCAAAGCGGAATATAATAAGGCAGGGTAACCCGTACTTTATGCCATCGGGCGGTGAAGTAATGACCGAATTCATGCACGGTCAGGATTCCCAGAAAGGGTAATGAAAAGGAAAATCCTTCAAGAAACCATTCCCAGGTGATGGGGTGTAAAGAGAACCCAACATAACGCATGAATTGCCACTCTGTGCCCGATAAGGTGGTGGTAATCAAGGTAATAATAAAAAGCAGGAGATGTATACCCCAACGACGATAGCGTTCTTTCATGGCTCAGCAAAAAATGCTAAAATATCCTGATCAGGCGTGACATGGAACGTTTGCAGTCCCAGTTCCTGTGCTGCCAGAATATTTTCTTCTCGGTCATCAACAAACAGTGTTTCTTTCGGTATCAGACCGCCGTCAGAAACAACGTATTCGTAGATCTCTCGTTCAGGTTTTCTTAATTTAATCAGATGGGAATAGTAAATTTTTTCAAAAAAATGATCAAGCGAAGGCTTGCCGGAAGTTTTCTGGACAATTTGATTGAAAGCACTCACGTGTATTTCGTTGGTGTTGCTCAATACAAACAGTCGATGATCTTTCCGTAATCTTTCCACTAACTCCAGCCTTGCCAGTGGTATTTGAAGAAGCATTTTGTTCCAGGCATCGTCAATTTCTGAGTCGGTTAAGGTAGTGTTCAGTGATAATGCGCGAATTCCTTCACGAAATTCAGCACTGCTAATGAGCCCTTTCTCGTAATCGAGGAATAAACTTACATCTTCTTGAAAAAGGTTCTGATTTGCCGGATTCTTGTTACTCTTCTGGAATTGCTGAAACGTGGCAGCGGTATTCAGGTCAATGATTACACCACCTAAATCGAAGATAATATTACGAATGTGCGGGAGATTCATGAATGCCAAAGATGAATGGATTATTTTACTTTTCAAAAGCGCATGTTCACGAAAAATTAATTGTACTGTGCTATCATGCCCTTTACAAATTCTCTAAATTGTATCGTATTGCGTTCTGAACCCGCAAACTAAACCACAAATATTGCATGAAAAAAATTGCTGGAATTCTCAAAGATTTTTTCGCCCTTCATCAGCAAAAAGTACTTCAGTCCACTGCTCCCGGAAGATTAGACATTATGGGTGGTATCACCGATTTTGCCGGTGGCTTATTGATACAGAAACCACTGGATCAACCTACTACAGCGTATCTGGCCATCACAGAAAGTCCTACGGTTCGGCTGCAATATTATTACCAAAGTGAGTTATTCGCAACCTTCGAGTCAGACTATAAAACCCTGATGGGCGATTTTCCTACGCTCAACTACGATTATGTGCGCGAACAGATTCTAAAAGTAGAAAATGGTGCCCTGGCATTGCCGGTGATCGCCAGCATTTTACTTTTCTTTGAGCAAAAAAGCATTAAATATGAAGGGATTGATTTAGTAATTGTTTCTGAGTTGCCTCTGCACAAAGGGGTGGCCGGCATGGCCTCGTATGAAATCGCTACGCTCCGGGCCCTGGCCGATAGCTATAATGTAGAATTGCAACCATATGAGTTACCAGAAATTGCCCTTAGAGGTGAAAATCAGGTCGGGAATATCCCTATTGGTGGAGCAGCTCAGTATGCTTCTTTTTCTGCCAAAAACCAGGCGTTGACGGTTTTTCATGCGAATCCACCCCAGATTTTCCATTCCATTGACATACCAGACCCTATTCAATTCATTGGCATTGATACGGGTATGCCCAGTTCACCGCAATCTGAAGTTTACGAAGCGGTTCGAGCTGCTTCATTTATGGGGTACACCATTATTGCCCTGGCCAGTGGGGCTACGCTTCAGGACCTGGAAGTAGCCAAGAACACGGGCGACTGGTCGAACTTACCATATCTGGGAAATGTAGGGAGAGTTAACCCCTCTGAATTTGAAGATCGCTACTTGCATCTCTTACCGGAAACCATGACCGGGGACGAATTTTATCATACCTATAAAATCAATCTGGATACAGTCGCGTTTATCGATCGGGACCGGACGTATGCGATCCGCACCTGTACCAAGCATCCGGTATATGAAAACTTTCGGGTAAAGCTTTTTGCCCAGATTCTGAAGAATTACTCAACAGAGTTTCAGGATTATTCCAACCGGCTTAATCTGATGGGTGAACTGATGTTCCAATCGCACCAGAGCTATTCAGAATGCGGACTGGGCTATGAACAGGCCGACTGGATTGTGCAACGGGTGAAAGATATTGGCCCGAAGAAAGGAGTATTTGGTGCCCGAATCACCGATATCGGTGGTGGAGGAACCGTTTGCGTGCTATGTAGCGGCCTTTCTGCCCCCGAACTGGTCGCTTCAATCCACCAGGAACTGCAGGAACGACTTGACCAACCCACCTCCTACTTTGCCTAAAGTGGCTGATGAAACCTGGAATGATATTACCATTCGCTGGCATCTGGCAAGCATAGCGGAAAAATGCGCCTCTCCTACTGCCCGTCGAGTACAGAAATTGGTACTGGATTTGCGGCTGATCCAGGAGCCTGTTCCTTCGCTTTTGAAACTAATTTCTCAGGAGATGGCGAGAGGTGATACAGAAGAAACAGCTATTTTATTTCGACAAATACAAAGCTTTGTGTTTCATCCGAATTTCCCTTCCCAGTATTCATCGTATTTCGTGCAATTTCTAAAGGAGAGTGCTCACTTATTTCAACGGAAAATGTAGCGATAATGGCTAACACTCATAAAAATCTTCATCAATACCTGCCCGGTTACGAGAATGCAGTTCTACCGGAAACTCCCACAAATAGCGTAAATAGCGAATCGTTTCTTCTGCTTCATCCTCATCCAGTAATCGGTCATTCTGTATTTTATGTATCAGCGTGAGTTTGCTGGTTTTATGAACATCCACACTATCAACCTGAATATCAGGCACCCGAAGCGAACGATCATATTGCCGGCTGAGTAGCTCTCGAATCTTACGGTAACCCCGTTCGTTGTGGATGGATGAAATCTCATAATGTTCATCATCCTCATCATCTAAAATCGAAAACAACCGCATGTCACGCATTACCTTGGGTGACAAATACTGGGCGATAAAGCTATCATCCCGAAAGTTTTCCATCGCTATATGGACTTCGTCCAGCCAGTCTTTTCCGATGAGGTTGGGAAACCAGTATTTATCTTCTTCCGTGGGCTCCAGACAGATCCGCTTGATATCCATAAAGATGTTAAACCCTAGCGTATAGGGATTCAGACCGGAGAAATATGGGCTATTGTAGGGTGGCTGGTAAATGACACCACTATGGCTTTTAATAAACTCCAGCATAAAACCATCATCCAGAAAGCCCTCATCAAAAAGTTTATTAATGATGTGGTAGTGCATAAAGGTGGCAAAACCTTCGTTCATGACCTTGGTCTGCCCCTGGGGATAATAGTATTGTGACACTTTTCGCACAATCCGTATGATCTCTCGCTTCCATACCGGAAGTTTGGGAGCATTTTTTTCAACAAAATAGAGAATGTTTTCTTCCGGCTCAGACGGATATTTGGCTTTCTTATCTCCTTTTTTACGACGATTTTTTAACCCGTCGGGCAATGTTCGTAATAACTCATTGTAGTTTTCTGCCTTGGCCTTGGTCAGGCGGCGAAGACGAGCCTCCTCTTTAACAGATGACAATTTAGGGGGCTTTTTATAACGATCGATGCCATAATCCATCAGGGCGTGGCAGGCATCCAGCACCGCCTCAACCTCTTCCGAGCCGAACTCATCCTCACACCTCATCACAAAGTCTCGGGCAAACACCATATAATCCAGAATGGATTCGGCCGATGTCCATTCCTTAAACATGTAGTTGTTTTTGAAAAAAGCGTTATGTCCCTGA
This sequence comes from Cyclobacteriaceae bacterium, assembly GCA_040222715.1. Taxonomy (GTDB): domain Bacteria; phylum Bacteroidota; class Bacteroidia; order Cytophagales; family Cyclobacteriaceae; genus Tunicatimonas. Next base: position 38,932 of record JAVKCN010000076.1, read on the forward strand.
CAGGCATGCGCAATTACCAGCACCATCATGCAGGTGGTGTTATTCTCCATGTTGTAACTGATGCAGGGATCAGAATTGATCACCATTTCGTACGATAAACCCATCTGCCCCTTCTTATAGCTGCTCTGGTTCATGACGAAATCTTTTCCGAATTTCCAGTGCGGATATGAAGTGGGGAGACCGATCAGTGCATAGGCATCCAGCATCTGTTCGGAAGTGACAATCTCAATCTGGTTTACATAGGTATCTAAACGAAAAAATTCTTTCCCCACCCAATCGGTTATTTCGTCAGCGGCTTGCAAGGTCTCAAAATCCCAGTTGGGATTGTTGAACATCGCTCGGTATTTTTCTCGATCAAACATACAGTTCAAAGCGTGATGAATTATTCTACGGTTTCTTTACTTTCTTCTGCCAGGTCTTTCTTCTTAAAAAGCGCCCGGAAGACCGGCCATATCTGGCTTACGTCATTGATGTTTCTCATGGCAAAATTCTCTTCTCCTCGCAAACGCTTATAAGCATGCCATAAATATCCTTCTAATCCCCGGTTTTTTATTTCTATATAAGCCATGTACTGTACGGAAGGAAGAATCTCATTTCTAAGAAGCTGACTACATTCAATGGCATCTCCGTTGGACCAGACATCTCCATCCGAGGCCTGGCAGCAGTAGATATTCCACATAGAACCAGAGTAACGCTCATCGGCGATTTTTTTCATGAGTTTTAGCGATGGTGCTACAATAGTACCTCCGCTTTCCCGCGAATTAAAGAACTCTTCTTCATCCACCTCCTTGGCTTCGGTGTGGTGTCTGATAAAGACAATTTCCACCTTTTGGTATTGGCGGGTCAGAAAGATATAGAGCAGTGTAAAGAAGCGTTTGGCAATGTCTTTCTCATGGTAGCCCATGGATGCTGAAACGTCCATGACACAAAACATAACTGCTGCTGTAGTAGGCTCCGGTACTCGCTCAAAATGGTTATAGCGCAGATCCACATCATCAAAGAACGGGATGGTATTACGCATCTTCCGGTACTTCTCTAAAGCTGCCAGTACTTCTTCCTTTTCAGTTTTCTCGGTGACTTCAGCCAGTTGTTGCTCCAGCTTTTTAATCTTGGCATCATACGCCCCGCGAATTGAGATTTGGCGAGCCAGAGACTGCCGATAGCTGGTTTTGATATTCAGACGAGAAGGGATGCTATTATTGGTATAACCAGCCCGGCGATTTTTAAAACTCACCGTGCTCTGCATGTACTTTTTCAGCAGATTGGGCAGCTCCAGATCATCAAAAAAGTACTTCAGAAATTCATCACGGCTCAAAATCACCACGAAATCGTCTTCCGAAGTTTCCGGGCTATTAGATCCCCGTCCCTGACCGGCTCCCTGCCCATCTCCTTCCGGTCTGGGAATTTTATCTCCTTCACTAAATTTATCATTTCCCGGACGAACGTAATGTTTCTGTCCAGAGCGAGGGTCGTGCCGAAAACTGGGTTCTTTTACTCCTTTTACCGGTACTTTTACTTTCCCCCCCTGACTTGCATCCTTGATACTTTCCTGACTAATAATATCAGGAATAGCCTTACGGATTTGATCTTCTACTCGTTTGAGAAACTTCTGACGGTTATTGATCGATTTTCCTTTTGTATTTTTCCGACGATCAATAATGTTACTATTGCTCATACTCCCAAGTTAAAATACCTAAGTTCAATGTTTAATGCATAAAATTTCGCTACCCTAAGCGTGAGAGATTAGCCCATCGTTTTACGCACCCGCATGAACCAATCCACCAAAATGCGAATTTGCTTGGTCGTATAGCCACGGTCTGTCATACGGCGGGTAAAATCCAGGTGCTTTCGTTCATCCTCTTCATTACTTTTTGCATTGAATGAGATGACGGGCAGCAAATCTTCAGTATTGGTGAAGATTTTCTTCTCAATCACGTTTTTGATTTTCTCGTAGGAATCCCAACGAGGAGTTTTACCACCATTGTTGGCTTTGTATCGCAACGTGAAGTTGGTGACCTCCGCTCGAAAATCTTTCGGATTGGCAATACCGGCAGGCTTTTCTATTTTTTCTAACTCTTCGTTCAGAATTGTCCGATCCAGGATTTCCCCCGAATCGGGGTCACGGTAATCGTTATTTTGAATCCAGTAGTCAGCGTAGATCACGTATTTCTCAAAAATATTCTGACCGTATGTTCCATAAGACTCTATGTATGCTTTCTGAATTTCATCAGCGATGAATTCAGCATACTTGGTGGCCAGAATAGATTTGATAATATTGAGGTATCGCTCCTCAGTTTCGGCATCCAATTCCAGTTTTACCACTTCCTGCTCTAACACGTAGAGCAAATGCACCGGATTGGCGGCTAATTCTTCCGTATCGAAATTGAAGACTTTAGAAAGTACTTTAAACGCAAATCGCGTAGATACCCCGGTCATGCCTTCATTAATTCCGGCATCGTCCCGATACTCCTGGATAGACTTTGCATTGGGGTCAGTTTCTTTTAATGTTTCCCCGTTATATACCCGCATTTTGGAAAATAAGCTGGAATTTTCCGGTACCCTCATTCGGGTCATGACCGAAAACTGAGCCAATAGCTCAAGGGTAAGCGGAGCGCAGGGCGATTGGTCCAGTGAACTTTCGCGAATCAATTTTTTGTAAATATTGATTTCTTCATCAACCCGCATACAATACGGCACCTGAACCTTATAGATTCGGTCCAGAAATGCTTCATTCTTTTTATCGTTGGCAAATTTCGCCCATTCCGACTCATTGGAGTGAGCCAGGATAATACCATCGTACGGAATTGCTCCAATCGGTTCGGTTCCTTTATAATTATTTTCCTGGGTAGCGGTAAGCAGCGGGTTAAGCACTTTAATAGGAGACTTAAACATCTCCACAAATTCCATTACCCCCTGGTTGGCCAGGCAAAGTGCCCCTGAATAAGAGTACGCATCCGGATCGCTCTGCTGAAATTCCGCCAGCTTCCGAATATCCACTTTACCTACCAGCGTAGAAATATCCTGGTTGTTCTCATCACCTGGCTCAGTCTTTGAAATTCCGATCTGGTTTTGTACGGACGGGTACAACTTCACTACTTTGAACTTGTTGACATCGCCATCGTATTCCCGCAGCCGTTTAGCAGCCCACGGACTCATGCAGGCGGGTAGATAACGTACCGGAATATTATATTCTGCTTCCAGTTCCTTCTTATAATCGGCAAACAACCCCAGCGGGCTTTCGTACACCGGACTGATTTCCTCTCCAGCCTTCAATACATAGATAGGGTTCACCTGCATCAATTGCTTGACCTTCTCGGCCAGAGAGCTTTTTCCTCCGCCAACCGGCCCCATCAGGTAGAGAATTTGTTTCTTTTCTTCCAGCCCCTGAGCTGAATAACGAAAGAAAGACACGATTTGCTCAATGGTGTCTTCCATACCATAAAACTCTTTAAAAGCCGGATACCGTTTAATGATTTTGTTGGAGAAAATACGACTGATCTTAGGGTCGTTTCTCGTATCAATCATTTCGGGTTCACCAATGGCCTGCAGAATTCGCTCTGCGGGTTTGGCATACATTAACGGATCTTTGCGGCACTCCTTCAGGTACTCAGATAATGACATTTCGCTGAAGGAGGAGCTGTAATTTGTTTTAATTTTGTCTAAAACACTCATAATCCTCCTAAAATTTAAAATTGTAAATGAGTTGGGATTCAGTAAATAGATTGCGTTAACGGCTTTGACGCAATAAGACTGTTCGCTGGATGGTAGTGCTGGCTAGTGACTTCTTCAATACTGCACTCGGGCCTCAATAATAACGAACGATGGCGTGGTTATGGTATACGCATATACCGATAGGCCTTTCAATCAAGCGAGGATTCGCTTGCACTTTTGCTAATTAATCATTTAATATAGTGGAAATATTTCATAATCGGTAAAGGATGTTAAACATTTTTTTGCTTCATTACTTCCTAACTTAGTACCTATTGGAAATCATTTTGCAACATGGCTTCAAACATTACATTGGTCACCGGCGCAACAGGGAATCTTGGAAACGCTGTCGTTACTCAACTTCTATCCGACGGTCATACCGTGGTTGGCACAGTAAGAGCATCCCATACTTCGGCAGAAAGTAAAAAGCACCCCTTATATGAACCATACGGGGCAGATGTGTCCAAAGAAGAAGAGGTAGAGAAACTTATTAGCCATCTGATACATACGCATCAGCGGGTTGATTTTGCGGCGTTGCTGGTCGGTGGATTTGCCATGGGCGAGCTAGAAGGTACATCGATAGACGATCTCAAGAAGATGTATGAGCTGAATTTTCTTACGACTTTTTTATGCTGCCAGAAACTTTACACGCAGATGAAACAGCAGGAAAATGGTGGACATATTGTGCTCGTTGGTGCACGTCCGGCAATAGATCCATCAGCTGCCGCCGGTCTGGTTTCTTATTCTTTGTCAAAGTCGTTGTTGTTTCAGCTCAGCGATATTATCAATGCTAAAACTACTGAAACCGGGGTGCGTAGCTCCATCATCGTTCCCAGCATTCTGGATACTCCTCCTAATCGTGAGGCCATGCCTAAGGCAAACTTTAATGACTGGGTAACACCAGAACAAATTGCAAAAACCATCAGCTTTTTAGCCTCCTCTGATAGCCAGCCTCTTCGGCAATCGGTTTTCAAACTCTATGGTAATGCTTAATACGAGATCACACTGGTAACCGGGTACGCTGATAAGCAGTCCCGCCCTTTTAAGAATGTCAGTTCGATTAGAAAAGAAACCTGAAGTATTTCACCTCCCAATTGCTTCACCAACTGGCAGGTAGCCGAAGCAGTGCCTCCGGTTGCCAGTAAATCATCGTGTACCAGCACTTTTTCTCCCGGTTGGATAGCATCTTCGTGGATTTCCAGTATATTATTCCCGTACTCCAGTGCATAACCCTGCTGTATTGTTTTTGCGGGAAGCTTCCCTTTTTTACGCACAGGAACAAAACCTGCCTCAAGTCGGTCGGCAAGCAAAGCTCCAAAAATGAATCCCCTTGATTCAATACCAACTACTTTATCTATCGATAATTTTTCTGTGTAACTCAATAATGACCGAATGGCTTCCTGGTAAGCAGCGGGGTGGTTAAGTAAGGGCGTAAGATCTTTAAATACGATGCCCGGCTGCGGAAAATCCGGAATGGATCGAATATAATCTTCCAGCTTCTTCATATAGTTATTTGTTGATCAGGATTAAATGCGCTCGAATTTACAGAAACTTCACAAGCGTAATGAAATGACTGAAACTTCACAAAAAACCAGGGAGCTATCCCCTACATTTGTTCAAAAAAAACTATGTCCCAAGTTGTGTCCGCTAGAGGAAAGAGTATCTACGATAACGCTAAAAATCATTTTCTAGGAAACTTCCCCGGAGATTTACCTATCGAACAGGCCTATGTTCACATTGGTATGTATCTGGGGTGGATCATTGATAATGATCTGTATTCCGAGTATTTTGAAGAAGAAGCTGATACCCAAATCTTCCGATTTAAGCAGCGTCAAATTAGTTGCACCATTTTAAGTGAAATCTGGGATGGATATCTGGGGCATGAGCTATTTCATGAAACGGGTAATCTGTTCACCTTTTATTATTACGGTGGTGCGCTTTATCATAAAGATTATGAAGAAGTGCTTGTTGGTTCTCTACCTTCCATTTACCATGTTCAGGATACCTGGGAGAATTACGATAAAATAGCACAAAGCATATCCCAACGTTTCAGAGACTGGCGCAAGCTAATCAGTTAGAGCATTCTTTGGTGTGGCATGGACTAATCTGTATATTCACCCCTTAGTTTCCGAACAATATTCGCCACACCTTTGAAAACTATAGAATTTATTTTCTCAGAATTCAGTAACCTCGCCTGGGGTACTCCCCTATTGGTACTGTTGCTGGGAGGAGGTCTGTTTTTCATGACTTTCTCCCGTTTTCTGCCCTTTCGCTACTTCGGTCACGCAATCAACGTACTGCGGGGAAAATACGATGACCCGGATGATCCGGGTGATATTAGCCACTTTGAAGCATTATCCAGTGCGCTAGCGGCTACCGTCGGGATGGGAAACATCGGTGGCGTGGCCGTTGCGATCACCATGGGAGGGCCTGGCGCATTATTCTGGATGTGGGTCAGTGCTTTTGTAGGCATGGCGACAAAATTTTTTACCTGTACCCTGGCAATCATGTACCGGGGTAAAGACAGTGCCGGTCAGATACAAGGCGGCCCCATGTACGTAATTGAAGAAGGATTGGGGAAAAAGTGGAAACCTCTGGCTGTTTTCTTTTGTGTTGCCGGACTCTTTGGCCCACTTCCTGCATTTAATGCCAATCAACTCATCCAAATTATCCGGGATGTGATCCTCATTCCCAATGGCATTATTGAAACACCCACATTCGGTAGTAATCTCATCGCAGGTCTCATTCTGGCGTCTGTTGTCTCTCTGGTTATTTTCGGCGGAATCCAGCGTATTGCCCGGGTAGCCAGTCGGTTGGTACCCCTCATGGTAGTGGTATACGTTGGCTCGGTATTATTTATACTGTTGTCAAATGCTGGTCAGATTATCCCCTGCTTACTCTTGGTAGTAGAAGATGCCTTTACGGGTGATGCGGTACTTGGCGGAGCCGTAGGTAGCGTAATTATCGTAGGTGCCAAACGCGCAGCTTTTTCCAATGAAGCAGGAATTGGCACTGCTCCAATGGCCCACGGAGCGGCCAAAACCGATGAGCCTGTACGAGAAGGCCTGGTGGCGATGCTGGGACCAGCCATTGATACCCTGGTTGTATGTACAATGACCGCATTGGCCATTCTGATTACCGATGTGTGGCGAACTACCGATGCAGATGGGGTAACCCTGACCGTAAATGCCTTTAATACCGCCATCCCATTCAATATGGGTGGATATCTCCTTATTATCAGCGTATTAAGCTTTTCCTTATCTTCGCTATTTACTCTTTCATATTACGGAACGAAGTGCTTTTCTTATCTGGCAGGGGCGCATCGTGCCCATTATTTCAATTACTTTTATGTGTTTGTAATCATCGTAAGCTCAGTGGCGTCTCTCACCGCAGTCATCAATCTGGTAGATGGTATGTATGCATTAATGGCATTTCCTACAATGATCTCCGCACTGTTACTTGCTCCTAAAGTAAGAAATGCCGCTAAAGATTACTTCTCCCGCATTAAATTAGAAAATCCTCAGCAGGCAGTTAAGTAGTCTACAGGGATTGTAAAAAATCTCTGAATGCCTTCGTATTGTACTGAGCCATACCGGAGTGCTGGTAGCGGATTGTTGCATCCGAACCGATTACCCAGGTTGTGGGTATTGCCTGGTAAGACAATGTAGATGGCAGCCGTCCTTCTACAAAATAAATGGGGAAAGCATATTGCTTTTTTTCAATCCATCTCCGAGCTTTCTCCCGATCCCGATCTACTGAAATCATCAGGAAAGTGGCATTCCCTCCCACTTGCTGATACAATTCGGCAATATCCGGCATTTCAGCCAGACAGGGAGGACACCAAGTAGCCCAAACATTGATGAATAATGTCTTCCCCTTCAGTAGGTCTGGATTAAGCGGTTGTCCTTCAGCATCACTTAATCGTAGTTGATAATCAAACGTTGCGCTGGATAGATTTTTTTCGGCACTGGCATTAAAAAGACCTGTTTGCAACAAGGCACGCTGGGCAAACCCCATGACCGGAGTGCGAATACCAGGGAAGAAAACCATTAGTAGTATAAATCCTATGAGGATGATATCTAATACTCGCTTCCCAATATGAATTTTGACTGCCATTGTACCTTCTATTGCAAAAGAAAAGTTTAACTTTTTCCACCTTTTTCTAACTTCGCCCGATTGAGCCAGTATCATCGCCCGTCATGCAAGTAATCATCAATATTATAACCTTTGTATTCCTGCTCCTTAATGCAGTCCTTGGCTTCACGCAATCGGCTACCACGCATATTGATCCGGCGATTGATGTGCTCCATTATTCATTTAATATGACGATTCACGACCACACTAACGAAATTGAGGGTGAAACGGATGTCTTGATGCAATTTGTAACATCAGGCCAATCCAGTATCCACCTGCATTTGGCAGGCCAGGATAGTCTGGGTCAGCCTGGGATGATCGTAGATGCCGTATTATATAATGATGTCCCGGTATCATTTCAACATATTGGCCATCGCATAGCCATCCAGTTGCCCGGCCCGACCAAAGTAAGCCAGCAAGGTTCGGTAAAAATACGTTATCACGGCACTCCTACCGATGGTTTAGTCATTAGTGAGAATAAATACGGTGATCGTACATTTTTTGGAGACAACTGGCCTAACCGGGCTCATTACTGGCTGCCTACCCATGATCATCCGTCTGATAAAGCTACCTGCGAATTTATTATTACTGCCCCGGCACATTATGAAGTAATTGCCAATGGCACCAAGCGGGAAGAAAGTTTTCTTCCACCAGAAGCCCGAGGCCGTTATCGCTACAAGCGCACCCATTGGGCAACTGTTGAACCCATTCCCACCAAGGTCATGGTATTTGGGGCGGCACGATTTGCGATTCAATTTTTACCTTCCAATCAGCCTACAGTAATTCAACATTGGTTATATCCCGAGGATCGGGATGTGGGATTTCAGAAATTTTCTCCTACTGCCGATATCATCACTTTCTATGAGCAAAAGTTAGGGCCCTACCCTTACGAAAAGCTGGCCAATGTGCAGTCTAAAACGCAGTACGGAGGAATGGAAAATGCCAGTGCGATTTTCTATAATGAACGTGCCATTACCAACCAACCTTCCATTGAAGGATTGATCGCCCATGAAGTTGCTCACCAATGGTTTGGGAATGCTGTAACGGAAAAGCAATGGCCCGATGTATGGTTGAGCGAAGGGTTTTCCACCTATCTTACCCATTTGTATTTTGAACATACATACGGCCGAGACAGCTTAGAATCTCGCTTAAAGGCTGATCAAAATCGCGTTTTTGCCTTTCATTTAAAATCTCCCGACTCAAGAGTAGTCAATACGGAGGAGGCTAATTTATTCCAACTACTCAATGCCAATACCTATCAGAAGGGTGCATGGGTATTGCATATGCTGCGATTCACCGTGGGGGACGAAAACTTTTTTTCCTTGCTACGCCAGTACTATGCCAAGTATCAGCACAAGAATGCCTCTACCCAAGACTTCATCAAACTGGCCTGCAACATATCCGGGCAAAGCCTTGAACCTTTTTTTACCCAGTGGCTTTCCCGTCCCGATCATCCAATCCTGAAAGGTACCTGGAAGTACAGTAGCATGAGCAAAAAAGTGACCCTGACTCTCGCACAGGTTCAGGAGGGAGAACCGTACCAGACTCGCTTGCAAATAGGAGTTCTATACGATAAAATATCTCAGCCTGAAGTACACACCATCACGCTAGATGCACGGGAAAAGACATATACCTTTAAAGTCAAATCAGGGGTACGAGATGTGCTTATTGACCCAAATACCTGGCTTTTGCAGGAAAGCACTTTTACCAAAAAGTAAATACCGCCGCGATTCCTGTGGCTAAAGTGGTACTTACAAAATTCACCCCATGATTATCCAATATCCCTCCTTTCTGTACTGTTGCGCCTAAGATGGAGTCTATCACATTGCCCGCTATTCCCGCAGCCGCAATAATCCATACCCAAGGACTTAAGCTCTGAAAAGCTGCATAGACCAACGCTATTACCAAACTTCCTCCTACCCCCCAGGCAGTTCCTTCCACACTCACCACTCCATCTTTGCCGCGCAGGTCTGGTTTCCAGGAAAGTATATTGAAGTAACGTTTACCGCTCACATTCCCCATCTCGGATGAAAGAGTATCGGAAAGTGCTGCAGCAAAGCAAGTAGCGATCAGCACACTGTCGCATAAAATCAGGTTGGGCAACCATACATCGATCAATGCAATCATGCCGGCAACTCCACTGTTGGATAGTACATTTTTCCAGCTTCGTTTTCCACTCTTCCCTTCGGAAATGCCCCACTGCCGCTTTGTCTTTAGCTTATAGAGCGAAGCAGCCGTGCCAGCAACAAAAAAAACTCCGATCAACACTATCCCTAAATATGATATGCTGGCGAATAATAAAAGCGTAATCAGACCGCCCGATATTCCCCCAGGTAAGTCAATCTTTCCTGATGCAATGCTGAGAATTACGGCAACTACAATAAAAAAATAAGGATATAAATCATCAATTATCACCCTGCTATGGGTTAGAAGTGGAAAAATGTAAAAACACTTTAAAAAGCATTTCGCTACTATATATTATATAATATATATGAATATTAATATATTAATGCTTTACTTTGAGAAAATTTTGCCCAATGAAATATCCAAGTTACGCGATTATTATATGTCTATTCCTGTTCTCATGTCAGGATGACGAAGATACAAACAATTTTGGGCTACCAGCTTCGCTTGTACGCTTTTCAGCGACAGAAGCCAGTAGTGTAGAGGGAAGCGGGTTTCAGCAGGTGCGGGTGTCGCTGGACCACCCCCAGGAAGGAAAAACATTGGTTAACTTTGCCGTTGAGGGCAATTTCGCATTGGCAGACGCCCAACAATCAGGCGATGTACGATTCATTACCCCTTCTCCACTAGTAATTGAGGCCGGAGAAACAGAAGCATTTATTGAGTTTGAGTTATTGGAAGATCTCGAATTTGAGGTTGAACCGGAAACCATCACCTTTACGCTGAATGATATTCTGGAAGGAAACGCCAGACTCAGTACCATCGCCAGTGAGCGTATTTATCGGCATACTATTCAGGAAAACGAATACGAACTTTCATTGGAGTGGGATCAATCCGAAGCAGCATCCAGCAATGTAGAACTCGTTGTTGAGCTTCCGAATAATGCCCTCCTGATTAGTGATAGCCCCGAAGGCTTCGAGAAAGTGATTCTTAATAATGTTGACGAAAATGCTTCATACCTGGTAACCGTTTGGTATTACCAGGGGGAAGCTCCGGTAAATTACGAATTATTTTACCGCAAAGCCGGTAGTAAAGCCCTCTTTTTGAAGGAGGGAAGTTTCCAGACCGGAGAAGCTAACCGGGAATTTTCCCTTACCAATGGCGATGGAACTCGTCATTACAAAATGATCCGATCCGGAACTGATTTACTGCTGATAGAGCGTTAACCCCAAATTATGATAAAGCTGCACCACTCGTGCAGCTTTTTTTATACCTTAAAATCATCGACCTCAGCATAGGCTTTAATTAAACTCAATTCTCCTTCTTTTCCCGGCATAGAATTTCCGTGCTCCATCCCCATAATGCCTCGATATCCTTTTTCATAAATGTGTTTAAACACATTTTTATAGTTAATCTCACCCGTAGTTGGCTCTTTTCTCCCGGGATTATCGCCAATTTGAAAATAAGCAATTTCATCCCAGGTCAGATCCATATTACGGATAAGATGACCTTCGTTTTTCTGCATATGGTAGATATCATATAGAATTTTACAGGTGGGACTATTTACCGCCTTGCAGATAAGATATGTCTGATCAGAGTAGCGTAAAAAAAGATCCGGAGTATCGCTTAAAGGTTCCAGCACCATCACCAAGCCATGGGGTTCAAAAATGTCTGCGGCCCGCCGTAATGCTTCCACCACATTTGCCGTTTGGATTCCGATGGGAATATTTCGTTGATAGTTACCTGGTACCACTGTCATCCACTTGGTATTGGTGCGTTTGGCTACTTCTACGGCTTTTTTACAACCATCGAGAAAAATATCAACGTATTCCTGTTTACCCTCCGTTAGTGAATTCTGAGAGTTCCCTCCCTTATCAATGACAAACACTCCCATAGTCATACCTCGGTCCTGTAGCGTTTGCCCTATTTTCTCCTGCATTTCTACCGGACGCTTCATCATGCCATTATCTTCCAATGCTACAAAACCTGCATCGGCCATAAAATTGAGCTGATCGATCAAATCTTTTCCGGCATGGCTTTCAAACATTCCGAAATGCGGAGCATACTTCATTTTGAAAGCATGCTTTTCCGGGGGAGTAAAAGTATTGGCAAATGCGCTTATGGATGTGATACCAGCAGCTCCGGTGGCAAGGCCGGATTTCATAAAATCTCTTCGTTTCATAAAACAAATAGGTTGTTAACGTGTGTTTGGTTTACCACCCTGAGATATTGATTCATCGATGAATCAGACACTACAACAGTCAGGGCATTATGTTCAGGCCACAATATACTTTTTTTTAAAAAGCCCCTATAAGAAAAAGTGGGATTTATCGAACTACACCGCAGAACGAGTTAAGTGACAGGCGCCCTCTGTCCATCCCCTCATAACATAGACTCGCCTAAGATTTTGGGGCTATTGCTACCTGGAATACATTTTGACCTGCACAGGTTGGCTGGCAGTGCTTTCGTCCTGATTCTGGTTAATTGCAGTGACCACAAACGTATGCGTTTTACGGAAAGCTCCTTTTTTCTCGCCTTCCTGAAAAGTAAGATGAGGCGAGTAAGTTTTTGCTACAATACTGGTAGGATCACTGATATTGGGAGGTTCTTCCCCTTCCGCACCATAGATAATATAGTAACGTACTTGCTGATGCACATTTTGCTGCCATTGAATCAATACATTCTGCTCATTTCTGGCGATGGTTACGGCTTGAGGAGAGTCCGGAAAGCCGACCCGGTTCCAGGACATAGATGGTACCAATGCTGGGTAAGGATAAATATTTCTACGAAGCTGCTCATTGATACCCAATGGGTTATCCATAAAGGTGCTAGAACTGAAGAAAATACTACCATCAACCTGGAAGCTACGACGATTCATCGTGATCTGATTGGCAACCTGAAAAGGATTATTCCAAAGCGAATCTTCCGGTAGACCAATTTTAAATACAGCATGACCAATGTATAATTGTTTCCCGTAAGTATTTTTGACCCACCAGTTTAGTAGTTCCTCGTAATCTGCCTGTTCATATCCAATACCAAAATAAAGCTGGGGTGCAACATAATCGATCCAGCCGTTCTTCAACCAGGTAATGACATCCGCATAAAGATCATCGTAACTGGTCTGGAGGGAGTATGTATCGGAACCTGTCGGATCTTTCGCCTGGTTTCTCCATACTCCAAACGGACTCACTCCAAACCGCACCTGGGGTTTTACTGCTTCAATACTATCGTGTACTGCCTGGACAAACTGATTGATATTGTCTCGCCTCCAGTCGTCCACTTTTTCAAAATTTTCTCCGTTCCGGGCAAAGCTCAGATTATCGAGAAATGACAGACTATCAATGCGGTGCGGGTAAAAATAATTATCTAGGTGAAGACCATCAATATCATATCGGTTCACAATATCCATTACAATATTTAGCACATACGCCCGCACTTCGGGTAAGCCCGGATCAAAATAACTGTGTTTTCCGTAGGGCACCACCCAGTCGGGGTGTTGAAAAAAAATGTGCTCGTCACTAATGTCGCCTTCCTGATGGTTTAAAATAGCGCGAAAGGGACTCACCCAGGCATGAAATTCCATCTGCTGCCGCTGGCATTCAGCAATCATAAATTCTAAGGGATCATAGGCAGGATCAGGTGCTTTGCCTTCTTTTCCGGTGAGCCAGCGTGACCAGGGCTCATGCGGCGAATGATAAAGCGCATCGGCACTGGACCGGACTTGTACGATCACTGCGTTCAAGCCATTGGCTTTATGAAATGTTACCAGATCAATAAACTCCTGTTGCTGTTCTTCTGACGTTAAACCTGGGGAAGAAGGCCAATCCTGGTTATTTACGGTGGCAACCCAGACTCCCCGAAACTCTCGCTTAGGAGGATAATCCTGGGCTAATAGGGCGGTTTGAACGAAAAAAAGTACCAACAGAATTAAAGGCGCTCCCTTCAATTTGTCTATTAAAAAAAATATTTGATAAGAAAAAAATTGGTAAATAACCGACGTATTTAAAAACTGCCGTAAAAGTTGACTCATAAACAAGAACGTCTCAATAAAGTTTGAAAAGTCGGCGTTGACTGGAAAAGGTTCTCAACAATATTATTCCAAAATTAACTGATATTTTATATTATTTCTTGGAAATTTTTAAAAATATACTATTGCAAGCGTTTCAGCCTTCACTTTTCATCCTGCATGGCAAAGTTTTCTTTCGCTTTCGTGACAAATTGCAGGAAGGGTACTAATTTCACCCCAACTCATATCCATGATTTCATGCCGAAACTAAATTTTAAACAACATATCCTTCCTCACCTTGTTGCCATTGGCACTTTTTTAATCATCATGGTGATCTTTTTTAGCCCGATGTTTCTGGAGAACAAAACGCTTCAGATGGGCGATGTTTTACAGGGCTGGGGAGCCGGACAGGAAATCAAAGAATTCAGAGAAAACACTGGTGAAGAAGCCCTTTGGACTAATTCCATGTTTGCGGGTATGCCTGCTTACCTGATTAACATTAAGTATCAGGGAGAAGAAATTATCAATACATTCCATAAGATTTTATCCCTGGGTCTGCCGCGGCAGGTGGAAGTCATCTTCAAAGGGATGGTCTGTTTTTATATTCTCTTACTGGTATTCAAAGTCCGCCCTTATCTGGCCATTGCTGGCGGCATCGCTTTTGGTATGGGTACCTTCAACCTGATTAGCATGGAAGCCGGGCACATCTGGAAGGTAGAAGCCATTGCCTATATGCCCCTGGTGCTGGCGGGAATTCACCTGGCGTTTCGGGGAAAAAGGTTATGGGGCTTTACCCTAACGGCCCTGGCCCTGGCCCTGGAAATTGACAGCAATCACCTTCAGATCACCTATTATTTATTCTTACTGGTACTGATCTACGGTGCAGCCATGCTCATACAAGCCATTCGGGAAAAGACGCTGGCTTCATTTGGGATCAGCATGGCGATTCTTAGCCTGGCTGCCTTACTCGCCGTAGGTACTACCCTGGGTCGCTTGTGGAATACCTATCAGTATGGTCAATACTCCATCCGCGGCCCTTCTGAGTTGACTAGTACCAGCGAAGCCACCCAGGGAAGTGGCCTTGACCGGGATTACGCTTTCGCATATAGCATCACTCCCCTGGAAACTTTTACCCTGCTGGTACCGGATTTATTTGGAGGTAATACGGGCCGGGCACTGGGTGATGATTCGGCTATCGCCGATTTCTTACGCAGCCGCAATGTGCCCCGCCAGCAGATCGATCAAATGACCAGCCGGGTGGCTACCTACTGGGGTGGAAAACCATTTACCGGCGGACCGACGTATGCGGGAACAGTGGTGGTTCTCTTGTTTATTATTGGTTGTTTTTTTGCGCCACAACCACATCGTGTCTGGTTAATTGTCGCGACAACCTTTTCGGTGATATTAGCCTGGGGAGACAACTTCCCGGCACTCAATTATTTGATTTTTGATTTTTTACCCGGATATAATAAGTTTCGAACGGTGGAAATGGCGTTGGTCATTGCCCTGTTATGCATCCCGCTTCTGGGTTTTATCGGTCTGGAGGCATTACTTTCCCGAGCGTGGAATAAAGAGACAAAGCAAAAATTCTTTTGGGCGGGTGGTATTGGCGCGGGACTACTGCTCACATTGGTCATCTTCTCTGGCACTTTTGACTATGCCTCTCCGGTAGATGCTCAGTATCTATCAGCCGGTGAGCAGGAATTTGTAGATGCATTGCACGATGATCGGGCAGCCCTGCTCCGCAGCGATGTCTTTCGTTCGTTACTATTCCTCGGCCTCGGACTAGGATTATTGTATGCCTACCGGATTGGCAAGCTGAACTTCCCGATTTTAGCAGCTGGATTGACTCTGTTGGTATTAATTGACCTTTGGTCAGTTGATCGCCGCTATCTGAGTGAGGATAACTACGTTCGAAAATCCAACCAGTTGGGCTATCTGGAAGCTACCGAAGCCGATCAGCGTATATTGCAGGACCCAGATTTATACTATCGAGTACTTAATCTGCAAAACCCTTTTCAGGATGCCCGAACGTCTTATCACCATGCTTCTCTGGGTGGTTATCATGCGGCCCGGCTTCGTCGCTATCAGGATCTGATTGACCGTTATTTACTCGGAGAGTTACAAGGCATAATCCAGCAACTTCAGCAGGGCCAACTGAATATGAGTCAGTTTCCGGTGGTAAACATGCTAAATGCAAAATACCTGATCGCAGGTAACACTGCCAATGCGGTAATTACCAACACCCAGGCGCTGGGCAATGCCTGGCTGGTAAAGCAGGTACAGCCCGTCCAAAACCCGGATGAAGCCATTGCAGCCTTAGGCACCATCGATCCGGCACAAACTGCCATCGTAAATACCAGTGAATTTGAGGTGTCAGCAAATAATTTCAGTAATGATGGGTCTATCCAACTGACCGAATATCGTCCCAATTACCTCAAGTACGAAGCCAATGTTTCTGGTGAAAGCCTGGCCGTTTTCTCTGAAGTATACTACGCTGACGGCTGGGAGGCAACCATCGACGGGCAGCCCGCAGATTACTTTCGGGCTGATTACATACTACGGGCGCTACCCATTCCTGCGGGTCAACATACGGTAGAGTTCACCTTTAACCCAGCCTCCTACCGGGTAGGCAGCACAGTTATGTTAGTTGCCTCGGTGATATTGCTATTGGTATTTCTTGCCACCTTGGTTTTAAGTATTCGCCAGTGGATGCAAAAAGAAACTGCCTGATGAGCCTTTCTCCTACCTTGTCTATTGTAGTGTGCACTTATAACCGTGCGGTTTACATTGGCAAAACCCTAGAGCACCTTATCCAACAAACTATAGATAACACTGATTATGAAGTGGTTATTGTGAATAACAAAAGCACCGATCAAACCGCTGAGATCTGTCAGGGCTTCATTAGGAGAAATCCTGAGGCCCCCATCCAATACGTGTTAGAAACAAATCAGGGCCACTCTTACTCTCGTAACCGAGGCATTCAAGAGTCTAAAGGAGAGATCGTCGCCTTTATTGATGATGATGCTTTCGTGCATCCCGATTTCGGGGCTAACATCATAAGTTATTTTCGCAAACACCCAGCAGTTCAGGCGATTGGGGGGAAAATTTTACCAGTATACGAAGGTAAATCACCTGCCTGGATGTCTCACTTTCTTTTGCCTCTGGTATCAGCACTAGACATGGGGAATCAAGCGAGACCATTTACTGGCAGAAAATTTCCCGTAGGAGCCAATATAGCTTTCCGTAAATCTGTTTTTGATCGATACGGACTATTTAACGTAGCTTTAGGACGCATCGGGAATGGGTTGATGGGAGGAGATGAAAAAGAGTTGATTTATCGCCTAAAAACCAATAACGAACCTGTATTTTATGTTCCTGATGTTGTTGTAGACCATATAATCCCGGAAAAACGTCTTCAAATCCCTTATATCAGAGGTTTAGCCAAGGGAGTAGGGCAAAGCGAAAAACGAAGGCTTTCCCAAGCTTCAGCATTTCAAAAAACACAGCGGTTTTTTGAAGAAGGGATTAAGATCAGCGGAACATGCTTGCTTGTAGTCTGGTATTACCTGAAAGGGAGATTCGCCAAAGGAAATATGCTAATACGTTTTAGAATCTGGGTACTTCAGGGCTTTTTTTCCAAGTACACATCTTCAGAATTTTAAGATTCATAATTCTGAAGATGTGCACTGATTTTTAAGGAGTTGTATTCTGCTGCACCAAAGCAGCCGCTTCGTAATTAGACAAGACTCTATTGTAAATTCGCACCTCGTCGAGGCTACCTCGGAAATTATAGCTACCACAGTTTTGCCCTAAGCTATTCACCTGATTACCTATGGCCAAATGAGCAGTACCATCGCTGACTGATTCTAACTCCCGCTGTACCGATGTAAGTTGAAGCGCCTCTTCACTACCATTCACAAAGAATTTCACCCTGGCTAATCCATCTTCATCATCAATACTTCCATCGTAGGTGAGTACAATATGACTCCAGGTATCATTGGTAGACAACGTATTAAGCGTAGTGGCAACTCGGTGGCCGTGGTGATACCCCGGTTGAAAAACCGTCGTAAATTCCAGTGTATGGTCATCAGTAAGCTTCAGATGAAACTGTCGTTCATCAGCATCACAATTTGAATCAGCACTTTTAGCTAGAATAATCTGCTTAACATGAGTCGTGTCCGGTTTCATCCAAAATGAAAAGGAAAACGCCTGATCAGGCCCCACAAACACACTATCCAACACATCACCCATCGTGATGAAATCATCTATACCATCAAAGTGGAATGCTGCATCGTGATTTCCTTCACGATCGTTGCCTGAATAAGCACCCATTATTGTTCCATGAAATTGATTCCCGCTAATATCCGCAGCCGTTCCATTCAATGGATAATAAGCCATCAAACCTTCTGATAAATGTACATTACTAAATGTAAGATTGGTTTCATCTACTGACTCATCAACATGTACATTAATAGGATTAACAACTCCATTATAATCATATCCATCAATGGTAATAATGTAATGGTGTTTGACCTTAGGGTTTTCAATAATTCCTTGAACTATGACTGGGCTGGAATCTGATGATGTAAATAATCGAGATTGCAATGCCAGAGAATTTCCTCTGAAAAAACCTGCTCTTGTTTCATTCTGATTAAAATACAGTGAGTCATCTCCAATGGTAATCCACGAATCATAGTGTGAGAAATATTCCTTAACATGATCAGAATAGTTAATTGTCACCATGGTATTTGCTAAAACACAGGTTACTGAAACAGGTGTCTCTTGCCTGGGATTTACACTAAAAGCACTACTTTTGCCCCAGTAGAATGGTGATTCAAAACCTGCAGATTCCTCAGCATTAGATGATACCACTACATAATATTCTCCAACCGGAAGAATTAGTTTTTCTGGTACTTCAATAAGCTGGTCAAAGATAACCAGAGTATCTCCACTATCCTGCATTAGAAATACCGAAAAGCTATCAGTATAAATCGTTTCGTATCGAGCATTCGTTACTCCCACTTCCTGATCAATTACTACACTGATAGAAAGTGTACCTTCTTCTTTATTAGCCTGTAATACTTCATCATTTTCTCGGCAAGAAACCAAAAATAATATTGCAATAATCTCAAGAATGCTCCAAGGTTTTAACATATAACTCATAAAGTAATGCTCAAAATTGTAATAGCACAAATGTAATCACTTATTTTCATATTTTTCCACGTCTTTATATACATGTAAGAATTATTGAGAATTAAGTCTAAAATGTAAAACCAGTTTCCTTAGAGGGTATAAAATATTATGTACTTTTGCCTCATAACAGGATTAAATTACCTATGAAACCCCTTCATATTCAACGTATTGATGATTGGGTAGAAACCATACTGACAATACCTAAGCTGTTTTTGCTGAGTAACTTATCCTTAGGCAGACCAGACTCTTTTTCCGCTCGTACGGATTGTGTCATTCTGGGAAATGGCCCTTCGCTCAAAGATTTTCTCCGAAACCATCAGGCTTTTCTAAAGGGGAAAGCTGTTTTTTGTGTTAATAACTTTGTGCGAACGGAAGCTTACACTATTGTAAAACCCCAATATTATGTACTTGCAGCTACCGATTACTGGCTTGTGGAAGAGAAACCGGGCTGGCAGGAAGAGCGACATTTGATTTTTGAGGAATTAGCTGCTCAAACCACCTGGGCTATGATGCTCCTGGTGCCGGTGATGGCCAAAAAGCACACCAAATGGCGACAGGTAATAGAACAAAACCCGAAGATTCAAATTGCTTACTTTAATAATACCCCAGTGGAAGGACTGCGTGGCTTTCGCCGCTTCTGCCTTAATCGGGGACTGGGGATGCCTCGTCCCCATAATGTACTGGTGGCTTCACTATCACTAGTGCTAATGATGCGCTTTCGTACCATTTACATAACCGGAGCTGATCACTCCTGGCTGAAAGAGATTTTTGTCACCGATGACAACCGGGTATTTCTCAGCCAGAAACATTTTTACGACGACCATCTGCAATCGGATACCTATACTTCCCAGGCCCGACCAATGTATGCTGGCCCCACCAAACGGGAACGGAAACTACACGAGATATTACAAAAATTTTATTATTCTTTCCGATCATACTGGCAGTTGAAAGAATATGCTCAGGCCATCGGATCCAGAATCATCAACATTACTCCGGATTCCTATATTGACGCTTTTGAACGGGAATCGCTTAATGAACTGACTGTGCATGACCAATCAGCAACTTAGAAAACATATTAATCCGGGTTGGCGTGACCAGATACGCATTTGGAGAATGCGACAGAAGCTTGGCCAATGTGGGAAAGACGTTTACTTTGAAAAAAACGTAGCACTCATGCGCTACCCTAGGCTAATCAGCATAGGGAGTCAGGTAGTGATCAAAGAAGGAGCGAAGATCTGTCCTTGCAATGAACAAGCCAGCGTTTCTATTGGTGACCGAACAACCGTGGGATACCATACCTTTGTTTTCGCTTCTGCTAGTATCAGCATTGGTCACGATTGCCTCATAGCCCCCTTTGTCTACATTGTGGATAGTGATCATGGCATAGAACGAAATACTCCCATCAACCAGCAACCCAATCTGACTGCACCCATTGTGATTGGAAACGATGTGTGGATTGCCACGGGGGCTAAAATCTTACGAGGAGTCACGGTACACGAGGGTGCGATCATTGCGGCCGGGGCGATCGTAAATCAGGATGTGCCTCCGTATACCATTGTGGGTGGAATACCGGCTAAACCGATGGGCAAGCGAACGTAAGCCTTTGTGGTTCGGTTTTTTTTATAACTTTGGCGATTCTAATAAACTATGAGGATAGGTTGTGTCATTTTAGTGAGGTATAACTCACACCGACTTCCGGGTAAAGCGTTGTTGTCTCTGGGAAATAAGCCATTATTACAACACGGATATGATGCATTAAGCACGGTATTTACTCCCGGAAACCTGGTGGTAGCAACTTCCACCGAATCCACCGACGATGCAATTGCTGCTTACTGCGAGGAACATCACCTACCTTATTTTCGTGGGAGTTTAACTAATGTTTCCGATCGTTTTTTGAAGGCCGCTGAAGCGCATAATTTCGATTACGTTATGCGAATCAATGGGGATAATTTGTTCGTGGCCCTGCCCATTGTGAGACAAGTGGTGCAGGATACCAGAAACAGCATCGATTTCTATTCCAATGTAAAAGACCGCACCTTTCCCTTCGGTATGAGTGTAGAAATGGTAAAAACATCATTTTATCAGAAACTCATGGATCAGATTAACCAATCTCCACGTTATCAGGAGCACGTAACCTTATATTTGTATGAACATGAGGAAGTGGGTGATCGCCAATACTATTACAATTCGGAGTTTCCGGAAGCTACCGGGATTCATCTCTCGATAGATACTTCGGAAGATGCCTCTTTTGCTAAAAAAATGTTACAAAAATTAGCCAAACCGCTTCATACCAACGGTTTGGGAGAAATTTTAAAAACCTACTATCAACTAAAAGCGCATGAGTAGCTTCTGGAAAGGAAAACACGGCCCTTTACTGATTGCCGAAATTGGAGGAAACCACGAAGGAGATTTTGATTACGCCCGTCGATTGACCGAATTAGCCCTAGAGGCGGATGTAGACTATGTTAAATATCAACTCTATCAGGGAGATACGCTGGTGAGTCGGGAAGAAAGTCCGCAACGGAATCAGCATTTTAAAAAATTTGAGCTGGCCCGGGAGCAATACCTGTCATTGGCCGAACTTTGTCGTCAGCATCAGGTCGGTTTTCTAGCTTCGGTCTGGGACACCGACTATTTTTCCTGGATTGATCCGCACATGGCTTTTTACAAGATTGGCTCCGGCGATCTAACGGCTTATCCCATCCTCAAAGCAACGGCTCAGTTAGGGAAACCTATACTGCTTTCGACGGGCGTAGCAACGCTTGATGAGGTCCTCTCCACAATAGACTTTCTACAATCCATCGACAAAAAATACCAAAGTGCAGAGTACCTGGCGCTTCTGCAGTGCACTGCTATGTATCCTATTCGTTTTGAGGATGCCAATCTTTCGGTGATGTCGCTCTACAAAAATGTCACTCAGCTACCAGTGGGCTACTCTGACCATACCGTTGGATCAACCGCACTGGAAGTGGCAGTAGCCATGGGTGCTGAGATTCTGGAGTTTCATTTTACTGATACCCGTGAAGGTAAATCATTCCGGGACCATCAGGTTTCACTAACCAATCAAGAAGTAAAGCAGCTAATTCGTAAAATTCGAGATATTCAGGTACTTAAAGGGAATTATTTAAAGCGCCCATTGCCCATTGAGGCAGATCATAAGGTCAGCTTCCGAAGAGCAGTCTATCCCAAAACAGACCTTCCCGCTGGCACACTACTTTCTGAAGAAAATCTCTGCTGCTTGCGGCCTAACCATGGCATCGATGCCCGAAATTTTGAACAGGTAATTGGCAAAAGGCTTACCACTGATGTGAAAGCCCATCAGAAACTGGAATGGAATATACTGAATTGACCTAATGCAACACCAAGAGAAGATTTATACCTGTTATTTATGCGGCTCAACGGAGCATCAGGTACTGGATGTGGTTAATCAAAAACCCAAGGGTGAAACTGATTATGGTATTGCTGAGGCAGACTATCAGCGGGTGATTACCCAATGTCAACATTGCCAGGTATATACCAACCAGCACCAATTGCTGGACCAACGTATGTATGAAGGCGATTACAATGCCAGCATCAGTCTGGGCAGTATCCGTGATCGCTACGATAAGGTCATGCATCTACCACCGGAAAAATCGGATAACCGCCAACGCGTAGACCGAATTCTTGAATTTCTGAAATCTCAGGATATCAACCCGGCAGATAGCGATGTACTGGACGTCGGCAGCGGCACCTGTGTATTTCTGGGAGCTTTGAAAGAAGCGGGACCTCGTTGCGCCTGTATCGATCCCGACCCACAGGCAATTGCGCATGCCAGTCAATACGTAGGCATTCCACTGACGCATGGTGGTACACTAGAGGACTTCTCAGACGACAAAAGGTTTGATTTGATCACATTTAACAAGGTACTGGAGCATGTCAAAAACCCGGTCGCGATGCTGGGGAAAGCCAGTCGGTTATTGAAAAAGAGTGGCATGGTATACGTGGAATTACCCGAAGGAGAACGGGCCGTTGCGCAGCATATCGAAATGCAGCGACAAGAGTTTTTTGTTGAACACTACACCATTTTCAACGAAGCCTCTTATCTGGAGCTGGCCCAAAGAGCAGGCTACGATTGCCTGGCAAAGCAGGTGATCACTGAACCTAGTGGAAAACTGACCATTTGTGGTTTTTTGAAAAAGCAATAGTGTATGAAAAACGATGTATTGGTTACGGTATATATTACGAATTACAACTACGGCAAATTTATCACCCAAGCGGTAGAGAGTGTGTTAAATCAAACACTAAGTGATTTTGAGATCATCATCATCGATGATGGCTCCACCGATAATTCCCGGGAGATTATTGAAACGTACGCCAACCACGCTAAAATCAAAGTAATCTACCAAAAGAATAAGGGCTTGAATGTCACCAATAATATTGCTTTGCGGGTGGCCAAAGGGAAATACATCATGCGCCTCGATGCTGATGATTTTCTGGATACCAATGCTCTTTTGGTAATGTCCAATATGTTGGAAAATGATGCTGAACTCGGTCTGGTATTCCCTAACTATTACGTCACCGATGCCAGTGGAAATGTAGACGCTGTTCATCAACGTCACGATTTTGAGAAAGACGTCTCGCTAATGGACCAGGCAGCCCACGGAGCCTGCACCATGATTCGTACCGAATTTTTAAAAGAACTGGGTGGCTATAATGAAAATTACCAGTGCCAGGATGGGTATGAACTGTGGGTAAAGTTTACGGCTAAACATCGAGTGGCAAATGTCACTACTCCCCTATTCTACTATCGTCAGCATGGGAGTAACCTTACCAAGAATGAAACCCGAATTCTCACGACCCGGGCTACCATTAATCAGGAATATGTCAGAGATGAGCAGTTAAGAAAACATGCTTTGGCAGTGATTCCCATTCGGGATCAGGGAAGCACGAACCATAAGTTGGCGCTCACTAAAATGGGCGAGAAAACGATGCTGGAATACAAAATTGAGGCAGCAATTAATTCCGAAAACACACAACAGGTAGTCATCACATCTCCGGACGACTCAATACAAGACATCATTCAGGAAAAGTACGGGAATCAGCCAAAACTACTTTTTATATCCCGACCCAAAGAGCAGGCACAACTAAATGTGGGTCTGGTAGAAACGGTATCTCAGGCCTTAGAGCATGCGCCAATGCAGGATATCCAGGTATCCTCCATCGTCATATTAGCCATTGAGTACCCTTTTGTATCATCCAGTACCATCGACGATGCCGTAAATACCATGTTTCTGTTTCAGTCTGACTCCCTGATCAGTGTACGTCCTGATACCAGTCTGTTCTATCAGCATCAGGGCCATGGTATGAAGCCCATCCTCAATCAGGAAAAATTCACAAAACTTGAGCGGGAAGCGCTGTATAAATACACTGGGGGCATTTCAGTAACCCGGGTAGATGTATTCCGACAGCACAAACAGTTCATTACCGGCACGGTGGGCCATATTGTAGTTGATCAGAAAACCAGTTTGGGTATTTTTAGCGATTACGATCTTCAGGTAGCCCGGCTAATCGCCCAATCCGACTTATAGTTTATTTTATGATTGATCTATCCAACAAAAGGGTGTTACTCACGGGAGGAACCGGGACTATCGGAAAGGCATTGCTAAGTGAAATACTTCAGCTGAAAAAACCGCCCAAGCAGCTGATCATTCTGTCACGAGATGAATACAAGCAATACCAGTTAAATAAGCACTTTGCGCTGGATCAACATCCGTTCGTAACCTTTACGCTCGCTGATGTCCGGGATTATGCGAGCTTGGCAGAAGAATTCCAGGGTGTAAATTTGGTAATTCATGCCGCTGCTTTGAAAAGGGTAGATTCCGGGGAGAACCATCCTGATGCCTTTGTGGAAACGAATATCCTGGGCACGAAAAATGTGATGGCAGCGGCGAAGATGCAGCAGGTAGGCCAGGTCATTACCATTTCTACTGATAAGGCAGTGTATCCGACCACGCTTTACGGTTCGACCAAACTTTGTGCGGAACGTATCGCAATCCAAAAAAATAATGCTACCAGGATGCTTTCGTCTGTCATCCGCTTAGGCAATATTCTAGGTTCCCGAGGCTCAATAGTTAATGAACTACTTGATAAGGATGACCACGCTCTCATTCAACTTACACATCCGGAAATGACCCGCTTCACCATGACTACTGCCGAAGCGGCACGGTATGTACTGAAGGTTATTGACCAGGCCAGGGGTGGAGAAATTTTTATTCCTAAAATGGATATTTACCGCCTCGTAGATTTAGTGTCGGTCATCGCGCCTGCTGCTGAAATACAATTTACCGAACCTCGTTACACAGAAAAAATTCATGAGAATCTGCTTTCCCACGAAGAAGCCCGGTTTACCCTTGAAGGCGAGCATGAGTATGTGATCTCCCTGCTGGATACTGTGAGAAAATACTATCAACAACATGCATATCAGATAGTGCCGCATACCTTTGAGTACCATTCAAACCAAAACAGCTTTCTGTCTCGTCAATCATTGGAGCAGTTGCTCCAACCACTCGTATAGCCTAACTTACTGCCAATCGTGGGTATTATTCAGCGACAAACCCTTAAATCAACCGTTTATATCTACGCTGGAGTTATCATTGGCTTCATCACTACTGTTTTGATCCTGCCGCGAGTGCTCACTCCCTCTCAGATCGGTGTCATTGGACTTATAGGTTCCTGGTCAGCGGTATTTGCGCAATTTGCCACGCTGGGCTTCGGAGGGGCAACGTTGAAGTTTTTTCCTTCTTTCCGCGATGCTAAACAGAACCATCACGGTTTTTTGTTTCTCCTGCTGGTTGTCACAGCCCTGGGTTTTTTGATTTTTCTGGGGCTGTACTACCTTCTCCGTCCCTGGCTGGTTTACAGTACGCAGGAATCCCCCCTGTTTCACGAGCATATCTATCTGATCATCCCTTTCACATTATTTCAATTGCTGTTTCTGGCGCTGGATGTCTATAACCGAGCATTGTACAATGCCACCACTGGCACGCTGCTGAGAGAATTAGTCCTCCGCCTGCTCATACTGGTATTTGTCAGTCTCTTTTATTTTCAACTCTTCGGCTTTGTCCGGTTCGTTGAGTGGTACGTATGGGCACAGGGCATTGTTGCCGGGTTATTGGTGCTTTTTCTCCTCTGGAAAGGTGCGTTTAATCCAACTCCCGATCTACGATTGCTCGATCGCCCCATGCTCAAGGGGTTGGCCAGCCTGAGCCTATTCAGCTTTCTGACTGGTTTCAGTGCCCTGGCGGTCCTGAGAATTGACAGTATTATGATCGGTAGCTATCTATCTGATTATGAAGTAGGTATTTACATGACCACTCTCAATTTTGGCACGCTGGTGTTGCTGCCATCCCGGGCACTAAGGGGCATCGCTCCTACCCTCATCGCCGATGCCTTGAAACATCAGGACATGGAAGCAGTGGAGAATATTTACCGCAAAAGCACCATTACCCAACTGGTGGTCGGTCTTTATCTCATGTTGGGCATCTGGGTGAATGTAGACACCGTTTTTGCGATTCTGCCTGAAGAATACAAAGCAGGACTTTATGTGATTTTATTTATCGGCCTATCCAACGTGGTGCGCATGGCCGGGGGAATGAGCGATGTCATCGTGGGATACTCTGATTATTATAAACTCAACACCGTTTTCAATGCCGTTTGGCTCATACTCATTGTGCTCACAAACATGGTTTTCATCCCGTTGCAGGGGATCTCGGGAGCCGCGTTGGCATCACTTATTTCAGTGATTGCCATAACCATTGCCCGTCACATTTTTTTGTATAAAAAGTTCGGGATGCAACCCTATGATAAAAAGCATGCCATGGCAATCGCCCTAGCCCTGGTTACCTATGGATTAATTTGTCTGATCCCTACCATGTCTCCTTTCTGGCTGGATTTACTGCTACGAGGTACACTGGTAACAATACTTTATGGGTGCAGTAGCTATTATTTAGGCATTTCTCCTGAGATCAATCAGTTGATTGATGGCGGCCTTACCCGCCTCCGATCATTCCGCTAACCTGGGTTATTATATAGTCCACCTCTAAATCCGTGAGTTCCGGATACACTGGAATGGAAAGTAAACGAGAGGCCTGAGATTCGGCCTGAGGATACCCTTCCGGGGCTCTGTATCTTTGAAAAACCGGCTGTTGACATACCGGGATGAGATAATGAATTTCTGTAGTAATGCCTTTTTTCAACAGCAAAGCCTGTATACGGTCTCGCTGCGTTATCTGGACAACAAACAGATGCCACACTGAACCTGGACGCTGGTCTGGTAATTTAATGGAAAACGCTGACCAGGCCTGTCGATAATGATCCGCAATTTGCTTCCTGCGGACATTCCACTGGTCAAGGTAAGGTAATTTAATCATCAGAAAGCGGGCCTGCAGCGCATCCATCCGGCTATTTCTGCCCAGCACCTGGTGGGTGTGTCGCTGAAACTGCCCGTGCTGGGCAATGGCCCGGCAGCGTAAGGCTAATTGTTCATCACTGGTCACCATCATTCCACCATCGCCCAAAGCTCCCAGATTTTTGGTAGGGTAAAAGCTGAAAATCCCAGCCTGCCCCCAGCTACCAACTTTTTTCCCCTGAACAGATGCTCCATGCGCCTGAGCACAGTCCTCTAACACATTTATGCCGTATTGCCTCGCCACCGCTACGATGGCTGGCATATTAGCCGGATCACCGTATAAATGAATTGGTATGATGGCTTTTGTTCGTTCGGTAATTTTTGCTTCCAGCAGATGTTCATCCAGACAATAGCCATCGGCCTGATTATCTACAAATACCGGAGTAGCACCAACCAAACAGACCGCTTCTGCGGCAGACATCCACCCGTTGGCGGGTACAATGACTTCATCTCCCTGGCGAATATCCCAGGCCCGGAGTACGATCTCCAGTGCATCGGTAGCATTGGCACAACTAATGGCGTATTTCACTCCCAGGTAGCTGGCAAAGGCTTCTTCAAATAATCGGACAACCTCCCCACCCATGACTACACCTCCTCCTAAAAGCTCGGCAAAGGCCGCCTGTAGTTCGCCCTTAAAAGGGTCATGTTGCCGACGTAAATCAACAAACGGTATTTTCATAGAAAAAAAGACGACAGATTTTTATACTATGAGAAAAAGAGACAAATTTACGGGCATCAAAGGTACTGATTTATTCATGGTCTTAAGACACTACACCTTTTTTCAATTACACCATTTGTTTAACGCGATTTGGGCTTAAATAAGAATTATTTATTGAAATATTCTTTCTTAAATTCTTTCTTTCTCCAAAGTTGATTCGCTTATTTTGCAAAAAACCTCCAATTGTAAGTTATGAAGAAGATTGCTGTACTGACTTCGGGTGGGGATGCCCCAGGGATGAATGCTTGTATTCGAGCGGTAATCCGAGGTGCCATCTACCACGGAGTAGAAGCCTACGGTATTAAATACGGATATAATGGATTGATCGAGGGTGACATTTATAAAATGAAATCCTATTCGGTCAGTAACATTATTCAGCGTGGGGGGACCATCCTCAAATCAGCCCGAAGCCAGGAATTCCGGACTCCCGAAGGGCGTAAAAAGGCTTTTTACCAACTTCAGCGCCGAGGGATTGAAGGCCTGGTGGTTATTGGTGGTGATGGAACTTTCACCGGAGCCAATATTTTCTGCCAGGAATACGGTGTTCCGGTAGTAGGTGCGCCGGGAACCATCGACAATGACCTCTATGGCACTGATTATACCATCGGTTTTGACACTGCAGTCAATACTGCCCTGAATGCTATTGATAATATTCGGGATACTGCCAACTCCCACGACCGTATTTTCTTTATTGAGGTCATGGGCCGGGATTCCGGATATATTGCCATTCAATCGGGCATTGGCGGGGGTGCCGAACTGATCATGGTTCCCGAAACCAGCACTTCAATTGAAGATGTAATTCATACCCTGGGTCAGGGGCGCAATCATGAAAAAACGTCCTCAATCGTGGTAGTGGCCGAAGGAGACGAGGCCGGTGGGGCTATTGAAGTTGCCGCAAAAGTGAAGGAGCGGCTGGAAGGTAAAGACTTTAAGGTCTCCATACTGGGTCATATCCAACGGGGAGGCGCCCCTACCGCCATGGACCGTATCCTGGCCAGTAGATTAGGGCTAGCCGCAGTAGAAGGGCTGCTCAGTGGCAAGAAGAGTATGATGGCAGGCGTCATTAACAATAGAATTGTTTTTACTGAGTTTAAGGAGTGTATTAATACTTCCAAACCGCTGGAGCAGGATATGATCCGAATGGTGAAAATCCTCAGTATTTAACAGGGTGCCGGGTTTTCTCCCTCGGGCCCGGAGTCATTCAAACGGTGAGGCTGGTATTATTATCCTCCATTCCATTAACTGACAGCAATGGGCTATCTACCCATTATTTTAGCCATTCTTGGATTTGTTTTTTTGTGGGGCATCGTCAATTACAACGCGATGAAGACTCGCAAGGCTGAGGCGTCTCAGGCAGCTGATCTAGTGTATCGCTATGCGGCCCTGCGGCAAAATATTATTATCCAATTGGCTAATATTCAATCCGGCGATACTTCCCTCTTCACCCTGATGCAACGGATTAAAGAATCTGTGCGCCCCATTTCCCGGGAAAACAATTCTCCGATTGATGTATTAAGCTCAGAACAAAAATTATCCCGCCATATTGATGGCTTGCCCGATCAGCTGGCCACCGAAAAGAGCTATCGTAACAGTGTGCAGCAATTGCAAAAAGCCGATATGGAATATCGCATCGCGGCAAATCGATTTGCGCTAAAAGTACGACAATACAATGAACTGGTGACCAAATCCCCTTCCCGCTTGGTGGCGGGCTTAGTAGGATTTAAGAAAATGCCTTCCGAAACAGAAGAAGAATCCTAGACATCGGCCGATTCCTGGGATTCCTGCTCTATCTTGAAATAGTCTTTGTCCAGCTCCCCCAGTAGCTGGGCGTAAGGTTGAAGACCATTGATTTCATCCAGTACCTGTTTCAATACGGCAGTTAGTGGGATGAATAAAATCATGCCCGAGATTCCCCATATCATATTTCCCACAAAAATAGAGATTAAGGTAAACATTGGGTTTATGCTTACTTTTTTACCGACGATATTGGGAGTGATCAGGTAGTTTTCCAGGCTTTGGATAACAATAAAATAAATGATAATTGATACTGCCAACGTACTGGAACCGCTCACGACCAATGCAAAAAGCGCAGGGATGATGGAGCCCACAATGGGGCCGATGAAAGGCACAACGTTGAGCAACGCAGCGAATACTCCAAAGAATAATGCATTCGGTACATCAAAAAGCCAGAGCGCGATCGAATTACAAATCGCCAGAATAAGCATTACCTGAAAAATGCCTACCAGGTAGTTACGAACCACTCTTTCAATTTTTAGCAGCATATGTTGCATGCTATGGTTTTCATCTCCTAGCAAGTACACGGCAAACTGCACAAAGTCTTTCCGGTAGATCAGAAACAGTACTATGAAGGTGAATAAAAATAAAATATAGACAAAGCTGGAGGCTATAATGACCAGGAGCGTTCCCAATACACTCTGAGCATCCTGAAACATAAACCCCAGCGCTTCTTTGAATGAAGACAAACGGGATATTTCCGAATCGCTCAACTGCTGCCCCAGATATATAGCGCCCTGTCTGATCATCTGATTAAGATTTTCCTCAAAAGTGCTCACATTGTCTGCCAACGCGGACATTTGCATAATAAAAAAAGTAATAATCCCCCCAATCACCAGCGTAGCCACCAGCAGACACAGGAAAGCCGCGATTGAGCCATGAATGTCCCGCTTTTCAAGCCACTCGCACAAAGGGGATAAAATGATGGCCAGAAAAGCAGCAAACGCTAATGGAATCAGTAATGCTTTTCCCAGAATCATTAATAAAATGATCATTCCGGCCAGCAGCATGAAGGCAGTGGTTCGGTACAGGGATGATGAGGTAAGTTTGGAAAACATAATAAATCGTTAGCAAGGCTGAAGCCACTTTTTTAAATCATAACGATAAAGTTGTCCTCCCAACACTTTGTTGGTCACCTCGTCGGTAATATAAATTTCGAAGGGAGAGACAAAACACACCGCCTCTTTCTGACTGATTGTGGTAAAGGCCAGTTTGGTCACCTTGCCATCGGCCAAAGGCCGATCATCCCAGCAGGAATAAATCCATAAACCCCGATAAGTGAGCAAAACCAAATGCTGCTGATCGGGAGAAATATCCGCACTGGTAACCCACTCCAACTCCTTCACATGGGTTCCTTTACCCAGATACAGGCTATCCACAAATTCGGCCTGATAAGTACCTGCCTGCGTAGGTACCCGGTAGATGCGGGTATAGCCATCGTAAGGCTTTGTTCTGTTTTTAGAAAATAACCAAAGAGAATCGCGCACCACACACATGGCTTCCACGTCAAAATGAAGATTAGAATCAGGCTCAGAAGTGCTGTGGTTGGAAGGATAGGTAAACCGAATTTTATCTGCCCGCACTGTATCGGAGGCATCCGTGGGTTCCAGCCGATAAATCGTTAGCGTATCGCGCGTATTGCCATTATCACCTACATCACCCACATAAAGGTTTCCCTGTACATCCTGCGCCAGATCCTCCCAGTCAACGTTTTCGGCATTGGCGATTGTCTTATTTTTAATGAGGCCTCCTGCCATATTCAGCGCTATTAACTGCGCCTTGTTGCCACTGTCGTTATGAGACCACAGCCACCGTCCATCAACGCTTTCCAACCCTGAGGTTTTCCGACAATACTGCATTTAATTTAGTAACCCGTTCTAACTCAATAATAGATCGGTCTTCAATAAAGGTTGAGTCAAAACCGTTGGCCGCAATCAGTAGGTCGCGCTGGGGCATTACCTGATTCAATACCAACTGGCGCACCTGAAAGAACCTGATGGCCAACGCATCTTTCCACAACACACATCCCACCACGACAATAACCACGGCACAAAAAATGATGATCAATTTTTTCACGAAAGGCAGGAGCTTGATAAGATAACTAAACAGGAAAAAATAATACTTCATTAACTGTGCAAACCTTGAAAAGTTACTCAGACCCGGAGAAGCGTGTTAGTTTTGAAAACAAAACTTTTACTGGAAACAAACTATCTCGAGTCCCTGCCATTACGCATTTTCATTGGTTTATCAACCGAAAATTCTGACGATAAAAGCCGTTGCAACAGGGCTTATATCTGGCAAATAACGAATATTAATTTGAAAAGGCATGGCGCCTTGAATTACCACAAACTGAGGAAATATCACCCCACTCCCTTGAGAATAATGCTAATAAAAGGGTTTTATGCCTGTTTGGCAGGATTCTTTCATCAAGCCTACTGACTTTTCATTGATTTAATGAAGTGTCTTATTTTTTTTAACTAATTATTCACATGATGAAACTACATACTGTCACAATCGGATTATCGCTTACTTTTTTTTCTTTTGGATTGTGGAGCTGCGAAAACCACACTACGGAACATGATGCGCAGGAAAAAGTAGAAGACGCTCGAGAAGCCATTATTGAAGCAAAAGAAGAATTGGGTGAAGCCATGGAGGCTAAAGCCGATGCAGCTACCGAGTACCGGGATAACCTCTCGTATAAACTGGAAACCGAATTTGAAAAAGTAGAACGCCGGATTGATACCTGGCTTGAAAACACCGGTGACGAAGCCGAGGAGGAACGGGCAGAGATTAAGCAAAAAATTGAAAAATCCAAGTCTAAACTACGACATGACGTAGCACGACTGGATCAGAAAAGCGAAAATGCTGGTGAAGATCTTGAGGCTTCTCTTCAGAAGTTTCAACGGGATGTTGACCAACTTTTTGATGATCTGGATAACGACCGGGATAACCAATAATAACAACCCATGTATCAGACCTATCCTAAACTAACCAAGGCCTGATTTGCCAGCAGCGATTCGTCGTTGCTGGCTTACTTTTTACCGTTAATATCGATTAAGATTTGGAGCATCATTGTTAGGCATTTTTTCATATTGACCCGATCATTTTTATCATTTGCCGAATCCTTGTATATTGATTATACTTGTATCTAACACATTTTTTACCTCTTAGACTATTTTTTTGTGGCTTCTATTGAGCAAATCAGCGTCTTTGATATCCTTAAAATCGGCATTGGCCCTTCCAGTTCTCATACCTTAGGGCCCTGGAAAGCCGTCCAACGATTCCTTCAGTCTATTCAGAAAGCTTCTCGCCTTTCTAAGGTCAGCGAAATCACCATAGAGTTGTATGGTTCATTATCTAAAACCGGAAAAGGGCACGGCACAGACGTCGCCATCATGCTGGCGCTTTCGGGGGAAGATCCCGAAACGGTAGATACCAACATGATCCAGCAAAAAACGCAGCTGATTCATCGCACCCAATCCATTGATCTAATGGGCATTCACCCCATTCCGTTTATTCCGGAGGAAAATATCATCTTCCGATCGGAAAAACTGCCGTACCACCCTAACGGAATCCGCATCTGGATAGAAACCGAAGATGGCGGGCGCTATCTTGAAACCTATTATTCGATAGGGGGTGGTTTTGTGGTAAAAGAAGGCGAAGAACTAAATCCGAAGCCGCATAAAGAACTTCCTTATCCGGCTCAAACTCCGCAGGAATTACTGGCCCATACCCAGCATATAAATGGCTCAATCGCTGATGTTTTGTGGCAGAATGAGCAAGCCTGGCGCACTAAAGAGACGATTCGTACAGAACTAGTCCGGTTGTGGGAGGTAATGCGCGACAGTGTGTATCGGGGATGTTACTCGGAAGGAATATTGCCGGGCGGACTGGATGTATCTCGCCGCGCACCCATTATGTTCAAAAAGCTCATGCCCGACGCTGACTTCCGCAAACCGGAGGACTGGCTCAATGCCCTTACCCAGATACATTGTGATACCCAGCAAACGTTGAAATGGGTGAGTTGCTTTGCCTTTGCGGTGAACGAAGAAAATGCCTCGTTTGGAAGAGTAGTTACTGCCCCAACCAACGGGGCTGCGGGAGTCATTCCGGCAGTATTACTGTACTATCTTTGTTTCTGTAATAAGCAGGTAGACGAAGATGCTATTGTCCGTTTCCTGATGGTGGCGGGCGAAATTGGCACATATTTTAAAAAGGGAGCTACCATATCTGCGGCCATGGGAGGTTGCCAGGCTGAAATTGGCGTTTCTTCCTCCATGGCTGCGGCGGCCCTCACCGAATGCCTGGGAGGCAGCGCGGCTCAATCCCTGATGGCGGCTGAAATAGCCATGGAGCACCATCTTGGGCTCACCTGTGACCCGGTAGGTGGTCTGGTACAAATCCCCTGTATTGAGCGTAACTCTATGGGGGCGATCAAAGCCATTACGGCCAGTAATATTGCCCTGGAATCAGACCCGGGCTCGGCCAAAGTATCGCTTGATCAGGTGATTGAGACCATGTGGCAAACGGCTCAGGATATGAACGATAAGTATAAGGAAACGTCAGAGGGTGGGCTAGCCCTTCGGATTCCGGTGCGGGTGCCCGAGTGCTGATTTTTTATTCTTTCTGCAAAACCATAATTTTTTATGAAGATTACCTATTACGGACATTCTTGCTTTTTGGTTGATTTTTCGGATACGCGCCTGTTGTTTGACCCATTTATCAGCCCCAATGAGCTTGCAAAAAACATTGAAATCTCTACCATAGAGGCTGACTATATTTTGCTCAGCCATGGCCACTCCGACCACGTAGCCGATGCCGTACGACTGGCCCGCCAAACCCAGGCAAAGATTATCTCTAACTACGAAATCATTAACTGGCTGGCTCGGGAAGGCGTGGAAAACGGACATCCCATGAATCACGGAGGTGCATTTAGTTTTGATTTTGGACGGGTAAAATATGTCAATGCGGTTCACTCCAGTGCCCTGGATGATGGCACTTATCTGGGTAATCCCGGTGGGTTCATCATCACTAATGAGGAACATCGTTTCTACTACGCCGGAGATACTGCACTTACGCTGGATATGCAGTTAATTCCTCGCTACACTTCACTGGACTTTGCAATTTTACCCATTGGAGATAATTTTACGATGGGAGTTGACGATGCTATTACGGCCAGTGACTTTATCCAATGCAATAAAATCATGGGGGTTCACTACGATACTTTTGGTTACATCAAGATAGACCACCAGGAGGCCATTGACAAGTTTAAGAAGGCGGGGAAAGAACTGATACTCGCCGATATTGGCACTACCGTTGATCTTTAATCTTTAGTGGAACTGTCAAGTTCGTTATTATCACCATCCGGCTACTTACCAAAATTGTAGTAAAAAATCGCAAGTCTTGTTGGCGATCTCTTTTTCATCAGCGAGTCACTGAAAATAAATATTCAGAAAGTACAAGGGAAAGGAAAGATTAATACCGTTTATATGTTGTAGGTAATATGCGTACTTCGTAGATTTACTTTAATGATTAATTTATAAACATATGCAAACGACTTTCTTATTTCTAGGAGGATTAGGTGGCTGGGAAATTATGATTATCCTGGTATTTGTACTGATCTTTTTCGGTGCAAACAAAATTCCTGAGATTGCCCGAGGCATGGGGCGCGGCCTTCGCGAGTTTAAAGATGCTACCAAAGAAATTAAAGACGAGATTGAAAACGGCGTAAAACTAGACAAGTAACGCGCTAACCCACAATCAAGCCAAAGGGCAGGAATATTCACCTACCCTTTGCCTTTCTCGTCATGTGCTTCTCCACTAGAGGAGATCCCATAAGTTTTTAATCCCCATTTGCCGGTTCACGGTAAAACCTTCTCCATAGGCTGCACCAATGGCATGCCCGAGTTCTTTTCCCCGCGCCTCGATGAAATTCAGAAATAAGGGAGTGGTTAGAAATGTTTGTGGTTCGCTTCCTTCCTCTGGGTTAAACTGTGATTTAAAAGCTCGAACCGCCTGCATCTTGGTTTCCCAGTGTTCAGACACATCCAGGACCACATCAGGCTGCACATACTGAGACTGCACATAATGTAAGACCTGCCTGGGTCGCCAGGCCACTTGTTCCTGCTGATCCCGCAACGTACTGATTTTCCGCAGCCCCGAATAAAAACAAGCATCGCGTACCAGTTCAGCCGCTCGTCCGTGGTCGGGATGCCGGTCGCGAATGGTATTGGTCAGCACCATTTCCGGCTGATAGTGGCGAATGGCTTTGATAATCTCGAGCTGATGCTTCTGATCATTGGCAAAAAAACCATCGGCAAGCCCTAAATTTTCCCGAAAAGCGGCTCCCAGAATTTTACGACCTTCTTCAGCTTCCTGGGCCCGAATATCGATCGTTCCACGCGTGCCTAGTTCACCCAAGGTTAAATCTACCAACCCCACCGTTTTACCTTCTGCCACATGCAAAGCAATGGTGGCTCCACAACTAAGTTCGGCATCGTCGGGATGCGCCGATATCACTAAAATGTCTACCTTACTCATAAGAATTGATTCCAATACAACAATGGCCCAAAGGTAAGGAATCTTGCTAAATCATAACTTTTTTGTGGATTAAAGCGTAAAAAAAGCAAATCCTTCTAACTATGGCTGTGGTATTCACTTTCATTTTACTCATTGCCCTGGAACTCTGCGGCCTATACTTGGCCAGTGGACTTGGTCAACTCATTCGTAAGGCTTTCAACAGGACCAATACCTCTCAGCGCAGTGTCAGATTGCGCTGGTTGGATGTGATGATCGGCTATGCTGCCATCTTCGTAGTATTCGGACTGATGGTGCTCTTAATGCGTTTATAGCTTCAGGTTTCCATTGCTTTTAATTAGTACCCAGCCGCGGCATCATCGCCTCGTGGATCTGCC
The DNA here is from genome assembly GCA_040222715.1 of Cyclobacteriaceae bacterium. Classification (GTDB taxonomy): domain Bacteria; phylum Bacteroidota; class Bacteroidia; order Cytophagales; family Cyclobacteriaceae; genus Tunicatimonas. The sequence goes on from JAVKCN010000076.1 coordinate 75,972, forward strand.
CCGCCCTCTAATTTTCCGTCAGGCAATACCAGAATCGCATCCACCCGACCAATACTTCCCCGATCTACTACATGGTGGCCCATTGCTTCCAGCTCCTGTATAGTTTCTTTCGTCAACGCCTGCGGTTCTGCAAAAATAGTGTCGGGTTTCCACTGATGATGGAAACGACCAGCATTTACAGCTTCCTGCATGCCCATATTATGATCCAGCACATTGACAATGGTTTGAAATACCGACGTAATGATTGTTGAACCACCCGGGGTACCCACCACCATATACAAACTGTCATTTTTCTCCACAATGGTGGGAGTCATGGAACTGAGCATCCTTTTTTCCGGCTGAATGGCATTGGCCTCCCCCCCTACCAATCCAAACATGTTGGGATAGCCTGGCTTGATACTGAAATCATCCATTTCATTGTTCAGAAAAAACCCGGCCCCACCCACGACTACCTTGGAACCATAGCCTCCATTGAGCGTGGTAGTCACCGACACTGCCATCCGATCCTTGTCTATTATAGAAAAATGGGTCGTCTCCAGAGACTCAACCGGCGCGGGGTTCCCTTCAGAAATCATGGAACTGGGAGTGGCGACGGTAGAATCAAAATTTTCCATGCGGTTGAGGTTATAGGTTTTATCTAATAGTTCCTGCACCGGAACCGGAAAGAAGTCGGCATCGCCCAGGTATTTAGCCCGGTCAGCATATACGCGTCGTTCAGCTTCGGCCAGAGCATGCACTGTGGCTTTGGTATTATGTCCCATTTCGTTAATGGGAAACTCCTCCACACTGTTGAGTAACTGCGCCAGGGCAATGCCCCCGCTGGAGGGCGGTGGCATGGATATCATACGAAAGCCCTCGTATTCAGTGACAATGGGTTCCCGAAACTTCGATGCGTACTTCTCCAGATCTTCCAGGGTGATAATTCCTCCTCCCCGTTCCATTTCGGCAACCAGCAGGTCCGCCGTTTCTCCGGCGTAAAATCCATCCCGTCCCTCATCGCGGATGCGCTTCATCGTCTCGGCCAGTTCCGGCATACGAATGGTATCGCCCGCCTGCCAATCACCCTCTTTCATCAAAAATTCGGGAGTCACGGTATTTTGTTCGGTAAACCGCTCTTTCCCCCGATTCAAACCGCCCGCCTCTCGTTCGGTCAGGGCAAATCCATTTTCCGCTAACTGCACTGCCGGTTCTACCAATGTTTCCCAGGATAATGACCCGTAGCGTTCGTGCGCTTTCACCATGCCATCTACCGAGCCCGGAACTCCCGACGCCAAGTGTCCAAGGGTGCTGGCATCTTCAATTACATCTTCATTTTCATCCAGATACATGTTCCGGTCGGCCGCCAGCGGTGCTTTCTCGCGGTAGTCCAGACAATCGGTCAGACCACTGGCATCGCGGATCACCATAAATCCACCACCGCCAATATTTCCGGCAGCGGGATAGACCACCGCTAAAGCGAATTGTACCGCAATGGCTGCATCCACTGCATTTCCTCCTTCCTTCAATATTTGCACCCCAACCTCAGATGCCAGCGGATGAGCGCTGACCACCATGGCCTGATCAGCCAACAGTCCGGTAACCGGTTCTTCGGCCATTTCTTCGGTAACCTGGGAAGTACAACTTGCGAAAAACAAATATGTGATCAGAATAAAGACAAAACCTGATAGGTGTTTCATGTAGTATTATTTTGTCATTTGCGTTAAAAGCCAAATATGAAAGGTTTCAGCCTGCTTTCCAAATGCAAGGTCCCTTCTGTAAATTTGTCACTGCTGCTGGATAAATCAAAACTTAATTTCTCCAAAGAGGTCAGCGAACACCTGAGTGCTTGAGTTTTTGGTGGTAAAATAGTATGATTATAGAAATCATTGGCTTACCCATTTCCTATGCAGAATCTTTTTGAAGCGGCGAACGGAAACCCATTATTCAGACAGTTCAAAGTATCCGACCTGCTTTTCACTGAATATAAGTGCCTGGAACAAGCATCTGTGTTCGACATCTGGTCGCAATACAATTATTTTGTGTATGTATTATCGGGCAAAAAGCAGTGGAACACCCGGGATCGTGAGTATATGGTATATGCCCACGAACTGATTTTTGTAAAAAAGGGAGCCAATATCATCCATAAATTCTTTGAGGAGCAATTTTGTGCGTTATTGATTTTTGTACCGGATGATTTTATTAAAGAAATGATAAAAGTCCGACCAGAGCATTTACCTGAAAGACAAGAAGATAGCTCAGAAAGTATACTTCCTGTACCGGTTGATCAGACACTAAAAACCTATTTCCAATCGCTCCTGGCTTATTTTTACCAAGATCAGGCTCCTTCTGTCTCATTACTGGAGGTAAAGTTTAAAGAGTTGTTACTCAATCTTCTGAATTCCAGCAAGAACCAGCAACTTCGAGCCTATTTCAATTCGCTCCTGCTGACAACCAAGCCTTCCATTCGGGCCATTATGGAAACTAATTTCACCTACAACCTTAGCCTACCGGAGTTTGCCCGACTCTGCGGCAGAAGTCTGACCGTGTTTAAAGAAGATTTTAAGGCTATCTATCAATGTTCTCCGGGGCGCTGGCTCACCCAAAAACGACTGGATTACGCCAAAGCATTACTGCAAACCACCGACAAAAATATCAATGAACTCATCTTTGAATGCGGTTTTGAGAATGCTTCGCATTTTACCCGGGTTTTTAAAGAAAGATTTGGCGCCACCCCCCTGAATTTCAAATCCTGACCCAAGCCAACTGATTGTTTTGTAAGCAATATAGTCTTCAAAGTACAATCTTCCGACTTTTCAGCACATCGGCATTCCTGCTATTTTTTCAAATTGTCATCTATATTTCTACGAATATTAGGTACGGCTCATCATTTCATACTAAACCAACCAGGAAAGATAAGCCACCGGATCAACGTTACAATCTAATACATACGCCCCATGGAAACACTCACAAACGCTACTACTACCGAAAATAAATGGATAGCCTTAGTCCAGCAATTGGGTCAAGAATTTGCTGCAAGAACATCGGATTACGACCGTACGGATACTTTTGTCAAGGAAAATTATGATGCGCTGAAAAAGCATCAGTTTTTATCGGCCATGATACCCGAAGCACTAGGCGGAGGCGGTATTACCCATGCTGATATGTGTACTATTTTGAAAGAAATGGCCCATTACGATAGTTCTACTGCATTGGCTCTTTCCATGCATCAGCATTTGCTGGCTGCTAATATCTGGAAGTGCCAACACGGGAAAGGAGGTGAGCAGGTACTACAAAAAGTTGCCGAACAGCAGTTGGTATTGGTGAGCACCGGAGCCCGGGATTGGCTGGAATCCAATGGGAAAATGGAGAAAGTAGCTGGGGGGTACCTGGTCACCGCCCAAAAACACTTTGCCAGCCAGTCCACTGTGGGAGATATTTTAGTTACCAGTGCCCCGTATGAACACCCCGAGGAAGGCTGGCAGGTGCTTCACTTTCCGGTACCGATGAAGGCCGAGGGGGTTTCCTCATTGGATAACTGGTATACGATGGGTATGCGGGGAACCGGCTCACATACAGTAAATCTGGAAAAAGTCTTCGTCCCTGAATCGGCCATTGTATTGAGAAGGCCCCAGGGCACCTATCATATGTTCTGGAATGTGGTGCTGACCGTAGCGCTACCACTAATAATGTCTGTTTATGTCGGGATTGCAGAAAAAGCTGTTCAAATCACACTAATGAATCTCAGGAAAAACACTCCGCAAAAGCCCCACTCCTCATATCTGGTTGGTGAAATGAATAATGCCCTGACCACGGCTCAGGTCGTATTGCAGGATATGATCAGGATTACCAACAACTTTGATTTTTCTCCTACTGACGAGAACGGTCACGCCATGCTTTCCCGAAAAACCATTGTCGCCAATGCAACCATCCTCGCAGTAGAGAAAAGCATGGAAGCCGTAGGAGGGCAAAGCTATTTCCGGTCAATGGATCTGGAACGTTTATTCAGGGATGTGCGGGCCGGGGTTTTTCACCCACTACCTGAAAAAGCGCAACTGCACTTTACCGGAGAGTTTTTGCTGCAACCGGAAACATAGTAACAATTTCTGATTCCTGAAAAACCATATAACGACGAGAACGGGAGATACCTAATTACGCTGTACCCCAAAGTACTATAGATGGCTGTCCATAATTGTAAAGCACTTCAGTAGCAACAATGTGGCTGTATTTCGTATCATAGATCATTTTCAAAGTGCTAAAGTCGAGCTTAGCGATCTGCTTATGGCTTTTTCTACCTATCATTACTTTTCAAGGACTACCTCAATTAGGAATAAAAGTGAAACATTAGTCGCTTTCCTTTAGGCTCCTCACTAAAACTCCTACCTTTGCGGCCTTAAATAATTAGGCAATGATCGCAACACAAAACATATCCCTCGCTTACGGCAAAAGAGTCCTCTTCGATGAGGTAAATATCAAGTTCACCGGTAACAATTGCTATGGTGTTATTGGTGCGAATGGTGCGGGAAAATCTACTTTCCTGAAAATCCTTTCCGGCGATGTTGACCCTAACTCGGGAACAGTAACCTTGGAGCCCGACAAACGCATGGCAGTGTTGAAGCAGAACCATTATGAATTCGACGAAACTAGCGTTATCGATACGGTCATGATGGGGCATTCAGTGCTGTGGGGTATCATGAAAGAGAAAGATGCGATCTACATGAAGCCCGATTTCTCCGAAGCAGATGGCCTCAAAGCCTCAGAACTGGAAGCGCAATTCGCTGAAATGGACGGTTGGAATGTAGAGTCCGATGCGGCTTCCTTACTGAGTGGTTTGGGTATTCCGGAAGATCTGCACTACAGTTTGGTAAAAGACCTGAATGGTAGCCAAAAAGTACGGGTGCTCTTGGCGCAAGCGCTTTTCGGTAATCCAGACATCCTTATTCTCGATGAACCTACCAACGACCTGGATCTACAAACTGTGGGTTGGTTAGAAGACTTCCTGCTTGAGTTTAAAAATACGGTAATTGTCGTCTCTCACGATAGGCACTTTCTGGATACCGTTTGTACCAGCATTGTAGATATAGATTTTGGTCAAGTGCGCCTCTTTACCGGTAACTATACCTTTTGGTACCAATCAAGCCAATTAGCATTAACCCAACGATCTTCGGCCAATAAGAAAGCAGAGGAAAAGAAGAAAGAACTGCAGGAATTTATCGCCCGGTTCTCCGCCAACGCTTCAAAATCTAAGCAAGCCACCAGTAGAAGAAAACTCCTCGATAAAATCAATGTGGAGGATATTCAGCCATCTACCAGGCGCTATCCGGCCATCATTTTCAACCAGGCAAGACCGGCGGGAGATCAAATTCTTGAGATTAAGAACCTCAGTAAATCAACCGAAGAAAAAACCCTTTACAGTGGTTTAGACCTTTTAGTGAATAAAGGAGATAAAATCGCTGTACTGAGCAAAGACAGCATGGCTACGACCAGCTTCTTCAAAACCTTAATGGGAGAAGAAAAAGCTGATACGGGAGAGTTTAAATTCGGTCAGACCATTACTACGGCTTACTTACCCAGCGATAACTCTCAATACTTCAACAGTAATGAGAACCTGGTGGACTGGTTGCGTGAATTTTCAACGGGTGAGAAGGATGAAGTATTCATCCGGGGCTTTCTTGGGAAAATGCTCTTCTCAGGAGAAGAGGTATTCAAAAAATTGAACGTCCTTTCCGGAGGTGAAAAGGTACGCTGCATGATTTCACGCATGATGCTGGCGCAAGCCAATGTTTTAATCATTGACGAACCCACCAACCACCTCGATCTTGAATCTATTCAGGCCTTTAACAATGCGCTGAAAGACTTCCCCGGTACCGTACTCTTCACATCGCACGACCACGAGTTTACCAATACCGTTGCTACCCGTATCTTGGAAATCGGACCGAAAGGCTATCTCGATAAACTCAGCACGTACGATGACTACATCGAAAACGATGAGTGGATGGCCCAACGGGAGAAGATTTACTAGTCTTTAGACTTCAGCCAGAAGTAGCAGGAACAGGTTACTTGCTTGACTTACAGTAACTTAGATAAGCCGACATTTTCTGTGGAAATTGAGAAATTTACGGTAGATCAAACTGAGAGAGCTATTTTATCAAAAATCAGTAGCCTAAACCAGCTCTGTTGTTGCACATTCGTCCAAGTCGACACTAAAAATACTTTTGTTAACGTAAGACCCGTTTATCAAACTCAGGACGATGAATATTGCGATAATATCATTCGCTAAGAATACAAGCAGGTCATTTTGGCGGCGGAAAGCTGGAAATTTTTTGTCCTTAAAGTGACATAAACTCAGGCATCAACTTGGGAGGATTACTATGAACTGAGCTTTTTGATTTTGTAGTTGTTATCGCTAAGATGTGAATATTGGAGCGACTGATGCCTTTAGATTAGCACGAAAGATTTTTCCCAAATTCACTTCCCTTCCTAGAATTTTCAGATGCCGGTTGAGGCGATCTTCGTAAATGATAGTCAACTGCTGGATTACCAATGCCCAATTATGCACCGCCATGGGATGCCTCGCATACTCTACTTAGCCATAATATTCCGGAATAATAAATACACCAGTTTAAGCACGGCCTGATCCGACGGAAAGGCGCCCTTACTTTTTATGTGCTTTCTGATCTGTCGGCGGTGCGCCGCCCCATGGTAACTCTCAATGGGATTGTTCGTGTAGATCACCTTGCGGATCACGACTGGAAAATCAAAGTAGGTTGCCAATCGATCCCAATTGTTGAGCCCCGGCGAGGAACCGCAAGAACGCACTAGAGTCGGATATTTAGCCTTCTACTTTTCTTCCAGTATCAGCAGCTTTTCTTCAGCTTGCTCCAAACTGCTAGCTTGGCAGATAGCTTTCAGCTCCTGAACGACCGGCCTGTTGTCTTCGTGTGTCACATAGCGCAGACTGTTTCGAATCTGCTGGACGATACACAACTGTACCCTGATTTTAGACGGCCACCCTTTTGCTTAAGATCGGCGGACTAAACTACCTTGCTGATCACGCGGAGAGTATCATGCTACCGGCCCATTACTGCTTTTTAGTTTCTTGATACCACACAGACCTAAAGGCGTTGGTTTTCACCCACTTACGAAAGTGAAGAAAACCGCCCCATACTTGATGGATGGCCTATAAATGACCGATTTGATAGGTAGCATATGCCATTGATCTCCAATTTTAAACTTATACAGAATAGCATTTACTATTTCCCAAGTAGGTACTTGACTGCCCCCCACGTTGCGGGGTACTCAAATGAGGCAAAATATATTTCAGTATACTATCTTTGCTAATCATTCGGATCATGATGCCGCGGGCACCGCTACGGATATTTTGTGTAAAGTGAGATTTCCACAAACTTCCGTAGTCTTTTCTATTTACCCAACCAAAACTTTAAATCACTTCATTATATTTACTTCATTGATTTTCAGTATTTTGAGCACCTTTATTTGCTTCAGTAGTTTCAAGGAATCATGCCCGCACTCAACACGATTTTTTATGGCCCTCCCGGAACCGGTAAAACCTATCTTACATCCCGACGTGCCGTACAACTGATTGAGCACCTTTCGGACAAAGCACTGTCGGAGCAGTATCCTACTGAATCCCGGGTTGAATTGAAAGCGCAGTTTAATCGCTATCAGCAGCAAGGTCGCATTGCCCTGCTTACCTTTCATCCCTCTTTTGCATACGAAGATTTTGTGGAGGGTATCAAACCTTTTAAAAACGAACGTAATGAACTGTACTATGATGTAGAAGATGGGATTTTCAAACAACTATGTTTTAACGCTGCCTACGCCCTGTACCATGCCCAGCAACAGCGCGCTCTCGATAATACTACGCAGCCCACCGCTACGAATAAACCACAGCAGATGCGCCCCTTCGATGCGCTGTATTTTGAGTTTATCGACTACCTGAAACGTATGATGCGGGAAGGTTCTGAGGAAGTTACTTTCGAAACCCGGCAAGGCAAAGCGGTGTTATTGGCCGACATCAATCAGAACAATACACTCTCGTTTCATTCAGCAAAAAGCAGTAAAACCTATGCTGTTACCAAACAGAGTCTGGCCAAATTATACAAAGCTTTTCCCTCTTCTGAAGCCATTACCCACCTGTCGGAAGACATTGGGCGGATCGTAGGCCGAAGCAATACATCGGTAATGTGGGCGGCTTTTCACCGGCTCAAAGCATTTGAAACCACGCGTTACCAAACGTACAATTATCTACTCAATAACCGACGCCTCTCTGGCAAAGCGGTATCAGCAGTACAATACGCTCAAATGAAACGAGCCATCCAACAACTGGATTTCCGTTCACTTACTCCTGCTGATTATGAGAAAGCCGGAAATTACGTGCTGATTATCGATGAAATCAACCGGGGAAATCCGGCAAGTATCTTTGGCGAACTGATCAGCCTGATTGAAGAAGACAAACGAGCCGGAAAGTCAGAAGCTTTACAAACTGTGCTTCCCTATACCCGGGAGCCCTTCAACGTGCCACCCAACCTGTACATCATCGGCACCATGAATACGGCCGATCGCAGTGTTGATGTGTTGGATATGGCCTTGAAACGACGGTTTGCCTTTCAATCCGTTCCTCCGGACCCATCATTGCTGCAACCAGCCGTAAAACTATCAGTCGCCCTTAATGAACCAGTTTCAAAAACTGCCCATGCTCAGGCTGCCGAGCCCAACCTCACCTATGCCGCGCAGAAAATACATCTGGACAAACTTTGTGCTGCGATCAACGAGCGGTTACTCTGGCTGAAAGGTGAAGATTACCAAATCGGACACGGCTACCTGATGCCAGTCTTAGCATCTTCTGATCCGCTTGCCGCTTTACGTAACGCTCTGTACCGCAGTATTATTCCCCTGCTGGAGGATTACTTTATGGATGATTGGGAGAAACGGATCATGGTGCTGGGGCCCGGGTTTGTGGAAGAACTACCCGTTCCCGGTTCCATAGTTAGTTCGATGAAATCAGGGTTGCAAGATCCGTTTCGTTCGCAACAGGTATATCGCTGGCGATCGTTAAGCGATGCTGATTTTGTAAAGGCACTGCAACAGATTTATGAAAATCTCTAAGCAGGTAATCACGGTATACGAGCAGGAAGTATTGGCGGTGGGCGACCAAGGTAACAACCTGATATTCAGTGAAGAATACCTTCAACAGCTAGCCTCACTTCAATCGCGCTTGCCAGCCAGACTTTACCAACTGGCCTATCGGTCTGTTCGGTTTGGCAGCGTAGCCGGAGTCATCCAGCTACCGCAATTGCTCATTGAAATTTTACCCAAAATCAGCCGTCAAACCGATCCGAGACCAGTAAGAAAAGTGTGGACGCAACTGCTGCAAAGCAGCGGGCATCTCCCTTTTTTAGGAGATTTGCATCCGCAGCTTTTAACCCAGCCCGGGGCATTGGTGCATGTATTAGAGCAGGCTTTTCTCAAAGAAGTACATCAGCTCACCCGTCAGGGTTTGATCAGACAGTACCAGTCTTCAGAAGGTCAACAGCCTTTTTTACGAGGCAAACTTCTGCTGCATCAGCAAATTCGACATAACCTGATACGCCAGGATCGCTTTTATGTTCGCTCCCAGGCCCATCAGGTTGATCATCCTCTAAACCAGCGCCTTAAACAAGCCTTGCGGATTATTGAAGCATCTAGTGAAATCCGGTCTCTGGTAAAGCAGGCACTTACCCACTTTCAAAATGTCACAAATCTTCCATTACGCCATCCCTGGGAAGAATTTGCCCCTTTTAATCACATTACGCAACGCTACGGCCGGGCACTATCGCTGGCCAAATTAATTTGCCAGGGCTACCTGGGCGGCACGTTCGTAGGTGAAGATGTTGGTTTTGCCTTATTGTTTGATATGAGTCAGGTCTTTGAGGTACTAATCCACCGTTACCTACGAACCCTCGCTGAAACCTACGACTGGAAACTTCAATACCAACCCAGTCGGGCCTTTTGGGAGTCAAAACAGCTTCGCCCAGATTTTACGATTGATATACCAGGCAGGTCCCGGGTGGTGATTGATACCAAATGGAAAATACTCAAGCGGCCCGAACCAAATGATGATGATTTGCGGCAAATTTTTGCCTATACGCAAATTTTTGAGGCACAACGGGGCATATTGCTTTACCCGAATGTACACAATCTCTCACCGGCATTACAGTCGTTCTCCACTTCCAAAACTCAATCCGCCAATTGTGAAATTCAATTCATCACATTAGAGGATAATCTTGAAGAGCAACTGTACGCCATGCTGATGGCGTCAGGTTAGTTTACTGCTTTTTGAAAAGAGGCTGCTGAATTACAGCCTCTTTTTCCTTCGCCTACACCAAAGAGTTTACCAGCGATAAAAAGCAGTTTGGGTTCTTTTCCCCCAGGAAGCAATCATTGCCCGCAGAATAGCCAGCCTGGGTGTTGAGTTTTCTTTCTGGTGGGCAGGTAACAGGTCGTGACTTACCTGCTTCATCCCTTCTATGGTATATAACGCTTCCGGAGCAATATTTTCCAGATTCGAAAGAAATGTCTGGAGCCTGCTACGCTTGCAAACTGTAAACAATATTTGCGAATTTCCCGACTGATCGTTCGCATCCACCATAGAATATCGATACTGGTTTTGCGCCAGATACTCTAAGAGCGAATCCGGAATTTTTTTACTGATAATCCGAATCAATACGCTCCCGTATGCCAGCCGCTCTTCGATACGCATGCCCATGTAGGTTCCCGCCGCAAAGCCCGCCGCGTACATGACGTACGCAATGATGTTACTGGCATCCTGCATAATGCGAGATAATGCCAGAATGGTGATTAATGCCTCAAAGAACCCCAGAATTGCGGCCCACCGACGTGCATTGTTCACAACAAACATCAGTTTCACCGTAGCCAAGGCCACATCCGATACCCTGGCCAAAAAAATGAGCAGGGGTAATAACAGATAGCCCGTAAAATCAAATTCAAACATGATGATCTTCTTTTTGTGGTTTATATGGTTTCTTTTACACAGCAGCCCTGTACATTCTTGTAAAAGCACTGCTCTTTATGGCCAAACCCGGCCATTTGTTTAAAGGCATAGTGCTAATGCAGCTATAACTTTAAAGCCAATACATACTTGAGAAATTTTAAAATGTAGAGTTACTACAGCATCTTAAGTCTGCCCTTACACTGCGGGTAGTCCTGATTAGCATGAAAATTTAAAGTGGTTTACTTATTTTAATCCTTGTCTTTACCTGAGCATTTGGTTACAGGTTAACAAAGGTGACCGCGTTACTCACTATGAGGACGGCATTACTCTTTCTTTATGTTTCTATATTTCATTTAAAGCCTATACTGGTAAGCCTGGCTTTCTTTTTTTAAGTTTTATAAAGCTAAGATACGAACAAAAACAACTTCTGTTTCGCAGTGATAAAAAAAATCGGCTTTTCAATAAAAATATGATATTGAAAAACACAGTTTAATGAAAAAAATTTAATCGCCTGTGATATCGTATTAAGAAGAGGACTATTTGTAATCCTTGATCGGTAAATTTTTAAAAGATGGCCTTCGTTTTTGTAAAAGTAATAATACGCTCATTTGTAATATTATTTCGCCCAATGAAGTATAATCCGGTTTATGGATGTACCAAAACAGCAGCATTTTAAAGTAAACCGCGCTGCTCTGCGCATGCAGTTCGGTAAATACAGTGATTGTTCGCTCACAAACACTTCTGTAAATGAAAAAGTAGCCTTGCTATCCTTAAATTCAAGAAGCGATTTTGTCTGTTTGATTATATTTTTATCCGATTCACCTTGTATTCGTTGCGTGTGAAGCTTACAATTTTTGTAATGTAACCCTTCCTGACTTTTAAATTATTGAATTGAGTTTACAGAAGCACTTCGCATTAACAATTTTATAAATTAATATAACTTTTCACTTAAGTTATATTAATTTATAAAATCAAAATTAGTAAAATTATAAATTAAATAATTATTATGTAACAATACTCACTCACGAGCGTACACTCTCATTCAAAATAAATTGAAAATTTCACTATTAAATGACGCATAATACAATGAGAGACAATACAAAAACTACCCCCTCTACCACCAACAAAAGCGAATTAATGCAACTGAGGGTTGATGACACCGCCAGTTTTCTAAAAACTAGAGGATACAATAACCTGATGCGTGAGGGATTTTACTGTAAAAGACCGTCAACGATCTAAAAGAAAACTCGCATCAAGTTGAGAATGATATATTAGTTTGAGAAAGAAGGCAACCCAATTATTATGAGTTGCCTTCTTTTTGTCATAAGGAATGTTTCACCTTTCGACTTTTATTACATTTATTTGATTAATCATGTTTGTGGCATAAATAATGCAATATTCTCTGGTAAAAGCGAAACGATGCCAAAGCTATATTTGCTACTATTTATTCTCATTGGTATTTCTATTGAAGGTAACGCTCAAAAGTCAAAAAGGAGGCCGACCGGTTTCACGTCATCTCAGTGGTATGTGGGTATCACCTCGGGTATCAGCAAACTTCAACCCAAGGTGCTCGATCATCATACGGAAATTGATGGCTGGGCTTCGGAGGATTTAGAATCAAAAGCGTATGCGCCTAACGATCAACCTATGGGTTATCAGTTAGGACTGGTGACGCATTTCTCTCCAATACGCTTTCTGCAAATTTCCATCAATCCTTCTTATGCGCGGCAACGCTGGGGTTACCGCACCCAATATTCCTGGGAAAACGCAGAAGAGCCAGTCTACGCTTTTGAAATGGAGTACCAGCATCAGTATACCCTGCATTATTTGCAACTACCCCTCACGGCAAAATATGTCTTTCTTCCCCGCCGCTGGAAACCTTTCGTGCAGGTAGGAATCCAGTACCAACGCACCATGGATGCCACCAAAACGTTAATTTCTTCAGGAACAGATCACACCTCAGGTACTGCAATCGCTCTGGCTCAGGAGACGCAGTCAATCAAAGCTACTCCATTATTCAACAAGCATCAGTTGGCAGCGAAAGCCGGAGGCGGCATCTATTATCATTTCACCGGATGCATGGTCGGTATTGAAGCAAACTATTACTATGGCCTTGGCAATATTGTAGATGATCAGCAACGCTACGCCGCTACCCGGGATTTTCAGGGCTTAGGGAATGTGCTGGATGACCTCCGACTGGTGGGCCAGGAGGTCTCTTTTCAGCTGGTCTTTCCCATGAAATATCTAACCAAAAGTTTTTCACCCGTCGTCCTTTAATACGCATGAATCAACATCAAAACCTCGGCAAATACCTGATTGGCATCTGGATAATTCTTCTGACGGCTTGCGCTTCGGAAGAAGAACTTATTGAACCCAAAGAAAGCTTTACCCGGCTCTACGAAACGCAGGAATTCACGGATCAATATGAGCCATTGTCTATTGTGCAAACCTCGGATAGTGGTTATCTAACGCTTTCCCGCACTGAGCAGTGGAAAACTCATCTGTTTAAAACGGATGAAGAAGGAATCACTGAGTGGGTACAGGTGATGGAAGAACCTTTTGTTCATCCGCTGCCCCAGCTATTCCCCCAAGACTCCGGCTTCTGGATGTTCAGCATGAACGAACTCTCTCAAAGCTTAGAGGTATTTGCCATAAATGCCCTATCAGGAAATACTGAAAATGTGCAGACCGTCTCATCGGTCAAGTACCCGTTGGCAATTCACCGCACGGCTGATAATCAATGGATTGTACTGGGTTACAACCGGGATACCCAAAGCAGTACCCTGCACCTGTTTACTCAGAATTTTGTAGAAGTCTGGAACCAATCCTTTGAGATACAAGAAGATGTAGAAGAATATGTAATTAACCATATTGCCGGTATCGGTTCGCCCCTGCCTTTCTTTATCGGTACCAATGGAAACAACGTGTACTTCAACGGATTCTACAATTACTCTTTTTCGCTGGTTTTTGCCAACCTCAGCGATGGTGCTTTTTTTGGAACCATGCACGGTTACCGCGATGAAAGTACGATCAGCGCATTATATCCCCTGGGAAGTCAGCAGTATGCGCTGGCGCAGAATAATTTCGGAAACGGAGCGGTTCTCCCCAACGCCACCATTCAGGAACGCACCATCGGCTTTGGCGGTGATCTTCCCACCATCGCTTATAACGAAATAGATGAAAATGCCCGGGTGCTTATAAAGGAGATCAATCATCTGGGTCAAGAGATTATTCTGTACGGGACCCATACCAAACGTCGACAGTTGGTTTTCTACGCCTACTCAAAAGAAAGTGGAGAGCTCATCAGTATTAATTATCTGGGGCAAACGAATCCCTATCGCATGGGTGATTTCATGCAAACCGAAGATGGTGGGTTAGCTGTGGTTTCAGAAACTTATCTGGCCGGAAAATTTTCCCGGCTGGCGTTCTTTAAGCTCTCTCAAAAGGAATTTGCTACCTGGTTTTAACTACCTGCGTTTTCAGGATGGGAGGCCAATGTGAATAATCGCATCACCCTGATGAACAAGAGGGTCGTTATTTATTCCAATGATAAATCCGGATACCGGGGATTTGATGGCTACTTTAAAATCCCCGAAGGGATCGTTGATGGTACCCAATACCTGATTCCGATTAACCGGAGCACCATTGGCAATCTTTCTTCGGAAGATCCCGGAATGCTTGGCTCGCACCCAACTTGAACGCTGCAATATCTGGTTCCCGTGGGTAAGGGCTTTTTTGGGAGGAGGAATCATGCCCAAATGGGCCATAAGTCTCTCCGCTCCTCGTATGCCCTCCTCAATTGCCATTTCATCAAAACGGGATGATTCTCCGCCTTCATATACCAGCATAGGTTTTCCCAACCGTGCTGCTGATTGCCGCAATGAACGAGGCCGGTAAGGAGAATTGAGGGTAAAGGGTGCGCCAAAAGCCTCCGCCAGAGGTAACGTTTCCTCATGCCGAAACGAACATCTAATCTGGGGATAGTTACTCCGATCAGCTCCACCGGTATGAAAATCGATGCCGTAATCTATTTTAGGAATAATGTCGTGCATCATGTAGTGAGCTACCCGGGCCGCTAATGATCCGTTTTTATTGCCGGGAAAAGAACGGTTAACATCTTTCCCATCCGGCACATAGCGGGAAAAGTGAATAAAGCCGTAGATATTTAAAATCGGAACGCAAATGGTAGTACCTTTCTGGGGAAAGATCATATCCTGCTCAATCATTCTCCGTACAATTTCTACACCGTTGATCTCATCGCCGTGCAAGCCCCCCAACATCAGTAGTACCGGACCTGGCTCTCGCGACCGACTCACCGTCACTGAAATATCGATCGACGAATGCGACGGCAGCATGGCAATATTGACAATGATTCTTTTCTGCTCTCCCGGATGTATTTTCTCCCCGTTTATATCGAATGGCATAGGTTATTTTTTCAGTTCAAAAGAAGCGTTGATGACACGTACATCCACGAGAAACCCCCTGGATAAGAACTTTCTACCCAACAACACCGGAAAACGCATGTCTTTACGGTCCGTCAGGGAAAACTCTATCTGATATTTTTTGCCAAATGCCAGCAAGGTAGTTCTGATAGCATAACGGTGTTCTACAACTCCAAAAGAATTCTTGACTTTCTTATCAGTGAACTCCTCAAAACAAAAGAATTGATCTTCGTACTCCGGGTGAGACGGATCTAATACTTTAAATCTCAGCACTTCTTTTCCGTCCTGTTCTATCACTTCAATATGATGGGAATGTAATGAACATCCGTAGGCTCCGGTATCAATCTTTGCATCAAGGTCAAACAGCTTAAGCTGAGGGAGGTCAATTTTATCAACGCGCCCGATAATCTTTTTTTGTTTTTCGCTGATCTCAGTCATAGGCAATAAGCAACGGTATCTGGGGTTAGGCGGAAAGTTACTAAAAAATACGTTTATGCCTGAACAGCGACGAATGAACCAGCGTGAATTCGATGCATAAAAAATAAAAAAGCCAGGCTTTCATTGAGTCTGGCTTAATCAGCAAATCAGATTCTTATCATTTGGCTATCATGAGCTTCGTACTTTCCTGCCAGCCTGTAGTTTTAATACGCACGAGGTAGGTACCTACTTTCCAGTTCGACACATCTACGGTCTGGGTGTAATCACCTGCCGTTTGTTCCTTGTTCACGACCGATTGCACAAGATTCCCCATAGTATCCAGCACTTCCAGGATAACCCATTCCCGGGCATTAATACGATACTCGATCTGCGTCAGTCCCTGGGCCGGGTTAGGAGCGCAGGGCTTCAGATAATAACGTTGTTTCGCAAACTGGATACTATCAACGGAAGTGATCGGGTCACCCACCAGGATAATTTTATTTTCAGGCGTCACAAATTCATTAAACCCGGTTCGTTCCATGGTGGCACTATCTCCCTGCATCCAATCCTGTACCAGACTGCCGAATACCTGCCGATAATCAAATTGATGTTTCAGGTTGTCTCGGTTAAGATCATTTAAATCAGGGTTTTTTCCCACCACGCCCGGTTTCACATTCCTCCCGAAAACAAACATCGGGGCAGCCGTTCCATGATCAGTACCATAGCTACCATTCGCCCGGGCTCTTCGCCCAAACTCCGACATGGTAACCGTCATTACGCGATTGTCCAACCCCAAATATTTTAAATCGGCCTGAAAGGCTTTCATCGCTTCGGAAATATGATAAAGCAGTGCGGCATGCACTCCCATGGAGGCATCATGCGATTCTACCTGCGAAGCATGGGTATCAAATCCTCCGATCCGGGCCAGAAAAATCTTGGTCTGAATACCTCCACTGAGTAAACGGGCTATCATTTTTAACTGAGGAGCCAGACCATTTCGTACACTCTTGGCCGGAGCACTCAGCGGGTACTTTTCAGGGTACTGCACACCTGCACTATTGCTCCCCTTTTCGTATAACTCCCGAAGGCGTCCGGCGTACTGGTTTGATTTTTTTTCTATATCCAGAATCCACTGCAATTCGTGTCCGTAAAAGGTATCGGCTACCGATTCCGGCGGGTCTACTCCCACACTGTTAATAAGATCATAAAATTGTTGAGGATTGTTAATGGCAATGGAAGTAGGAATTCCATTATCCCGGTGAAAAGCCAGAGAAACTGAATTACCAATTTCAATCCCTAAGGGGTCCGGCATACTTTCATTCGGATATTGGATGGGATAGTTTGGATACAGCTGATCAAGATACCTGCCCATCCAGCCCGAATCAATATACTCGTCGTAATCTCCGCCAGTAAACCAGATATCCCGGCTACGAAAATGAGAGCCATTGATGTTATCGTACGCAACAGATTGAACAACAGCCATTTGCCCCTGATCGTATAATTCTTTCATTCCCAGCATATCAGGATGTAGCCCTAATAATTGTTCGTCGGGTAAGGTGCTATCCAATGGAATAATGCCCCGGTTTCCTTTATCGGCAATGGCAATATTAGGTCGCAGATCATAATAGCGGCTGTACTGATCAATCGGAATCAGCGCATTGAGTCCGTCGTTTCCACCATGCAGTTGAATAATGACCAGGACCCGATCAGTAGTACTACCTGCCGCCAGTTGCTGCAATGCCCCCTGCTCAGCCAGTGCACGAACGGAGAGGCCGTTAAACAATAGCGGTGCTCCTGCAACCAGAGGTGTTTTTTTCAAAAAAGATCGTCTGTTCATACCTTATGAGAGTTGATATTCCGGGGATTGAAGAATGGTGTTAAATAATTTTTCCAGTTGCACTCTTACGGCCGAGTCATCGCCGGAGCTTTCGTAATGTTGCCACTCAAACTGCCAGTTGATTTCTGATAAATTATCCAGCAAAATGGCTTTCAAAAAGTACTCAAAACGTTCTTCACTAATTTCTTCGGGTAATACATAGTCCACCAATTCCCGCACGAGTTGCTCGGCATTGGAAGGATCAGTGATATGCGATGAATCGGTCACGTAATCCATGACATCCAGTTTCAACAGCAGTTGACCTTCATCATCATAAATTCCTTCAATTAAGATTTTAGCGTATTCGTAGCGGCGCGCTAAATAATTCGCGCTGATCCAGTTACGATGGAAGGCCGGACTTTGGTGGTAGGCCGGGTAGCCAGCTACTTCGAAGGGTTCATATAGATCAAGCCCCTGATCCTGCAGGGGTTTCAGCCCGCCTTTATTTAATGCGCTATAATAGGCAGATAAATCACCCTGATCGCCAGGTAATGGTACTTCGAAGAAGCGGTGCATGCCTGTAACCAAATCCAATGGCGATTTAATAATTGCCCCCACATGGTTATCCTCAGACTGCGTATTATCCAGATCATAAAAGTGCTGGCTAGTGAACAACTTCTCCAATACCGGTTTTAGCTCATAGTTATTTTCCCTAAATACATTGGCTAGTGGAATAATAATATCCTGTTCAATTTCTTCGCTGATCTCATAATAGACATAGAAGCGGTATAACTTCCGGCAAATATGCTGAGCTGTGGCATCCTGTTCAAAAATCATTTCTACCAGCTGATGTATTTCATCCAGTGCCCCTTCTTCGGTCGCCATACCATTACTTGACTCAACCGGTGCAATGGTTTGTTGCTGAAAAGCAGTGCTGAAGGTTTTGGTGGAACTATCGTGCTGCGCTGCTAATTCCTGATCGTTTTTTCGCACCAATGCCTGCGATAAATTCGTCTCACTATTCAAATTGGTAAATTCTTCATCAATTTGATAACCTGAGAAAACTTTGGCGGCCTCTACCACATCCAATTCGGTATAATTGGTATAATCATCCGGTCCTAGTTGTGGACCTTTTCCAATAGAATATAATTCCAGAAATTCCCGGGCAAAATTCTCATTGGGGCTTCCTTTACGATTTAATTGTCCATCCAGGTGTTGAAGCATCGCATTATCAATGCAAATGCATTTAGCCAGTTCTTTAAAATTCCCTAACGCAAACTTTTCAAATAATCTAATCTGATAGTATATGGAGGGCGCAAAACGGATACGGGAAGAGATCGTAGTGAAATGTGTATGCAGAAAAAAGGCGCTTTTGGGCGAAATACAGCATTCTGACTGCAAAAAAGAATGAAGCCACCAGGCTTTGGTTTGACCAATTAGCTCCTCACCGCCGCTATTGACATCTGTAGGTTTTGGATTTACCCAGGCAGATCCGGTAGCCGGATCTTTAGGTGCTTCTGTTTCTGAAGGCAATTCAAATAACTGAGCAACTGCCTGAGCCGGTTGCATCTTGGCAAACTGATCAATCTGGGCTTTGGTAGCACCAAAAGTTGCACGCCTTGCTAAATGCGCGGCGTTTTTTAAACCAAGTGTTTGATTGTAGGAGGAAAGTGAAGCCATATTGCATCATTTCCCATCTCAGTTCAAATTTGATACGCAACAAGGGTAAAAAAATATCGCTTTTTATGATAAAAGTACATTACCATCTAAAAAAAAGTAAATAAATACTGTTTTTAGGTTAAAATGCACCGCTACTACTAAATGATCATGCTAGAACGGGTTAATACCTCCACTATTAGTATCCGTATTTATCTCCCCATAACATTTTGAGACGTTTCCGTAATTCTGCTTCACGGGCATTTTGGCCGGGATCATAAAGTGTGCTTTCGGCAATGCTGTCGGGAAGAAATTCCTGCTGTACAAAGTTATGTTCGTAATCGTGGGCATATTGATAGTCTTTTCCATAGTTCATGGATTTCATCAATTTGGTAGGGGCATTGCGCAAGTGTAGCGGAACCGGCAAATCACCCGTTTTCTTCACAAGTTGTTGGGCTTTCCGTAGGGCGGCGTAACTGGCATTGCTTTTGGCTGAACTGGCCAGATAAACCGTGCACTGAGCCAGTACAATTTCAGCCTCGGGCATCCCTATCATAGTAACGGCCTGAAAGCAGTTAGTCGCCAGTACCAGCCCGGTGGGGTTGGCATTGCCAATATCTTCGGAGGCCAGGATGATCAGGCGCCGGGCGACAAACTTAGGGTCTTCTCCACCGGCCAGCATGCGAACGAGGTAATATATTGCTGCATTCGGGTCACTTCCACGTACCGATTTGATAAAAGCTGAGATTAGGTCGTAATGTAGCTCCCCTCCTTTCTCATATCGGGCTAATTTTGTCTGGGCCAATTGAGTAACCCTTTTGTTAGTTAGTACTATAGGTTCATTGGTAGTACTCGCAGAGGATAATACCAAATCCAGGAGATTTAACAGACGACGAGCGTCTCCGCCTGATAAGTTAAATAAAGCCTCAGTTTCCTGTATTTCTACCGTCAGCTTATTCAGCTGCAAGTCTTCTTGCAATGCACGCTGGATAAGCTGGCTCATTCCCTCCTCCGTCAGTTCGTTTAAGGTATAGACCTGGCATCGAGACAACAAAGCAGGGTTCACTTCAAACGAGGGGTTTTCGGTGGTAGCACCGATCAGCGTGATTGTACCATCCTCTACAGCGTGCAGAAGGGCATCTTGCTGAGATTTATTAAAGCGGTGAATCTCGTCAATAAACAAAATTGCCCCCCGGTACATTTTTGCCCGTTGAATGATTTCCCGGACCTCTTTTACTCCAGCCTGGATGGCACTTAACTGAAAAAAATCACGTTTAGCTTCAGACGAAACAATACGAGCCAACGTTGTTTTTCCAGTACCCGGAGGACCCCAAAAAATTAATGAAGGAAGACTACCTTTTTCTAACATTAATCGTAGAACTCCTTGCGGCCCGGTCAGATGCGACTGCCCAACTACATCATCGAGCAGATGCGGTCGAAGGCGTTCAGCGAGAGGAATATGATGAGTCATAAGTTAAATCCATTGAAGACGTTACGCAAGTTAGGTATTCCGGGAAAACCAAAAAATTAAACGGGTTAGTATTAGTAGTATTGAGGAGAGGAAACACCGCATGGGCACCAATAAAATTCGCACAAAATTCTGGCAGTTTTTACAAAGTTTATCGCATCCGCATAGTCCCCCGGAGGCCATTGCCCTGAGTTTTTCTCTCGGGACCCTCATTGCCATATTACCCACTCCGGGTTTTGGTATTTTTGTGGGCATATTACTCACCGTTATTTTCCGATCGCTGAGCAAAATTGCTATGGTTATCTCGATTACTTTCTGGAACCCCCTCCTTCAGGTGCCGGTATACTATGCCAGTTATCTGCTGGGTAGTTGGCTGATGGGGCAACCTGCCGTATTAGAGTATGACAAATCCTGGTTAACAATCATGACCCATTATACTCAGGCATTTTTGCTTGGGAACGGCATATTGGCAGGACTTATATCAGCCATCAGTTACGTGCTGGTTTTGAGATTATTAATATCATTTCAACGAAAAAAGGCAATTACGGAACTCATTTCTTCACATCAACTTGCTAAATGAATCACAACTTTACATTAATTAACAATTAATTGTAAAATTGTTGGATAATTATTATTATATTTGATTTACACTAGCAATGTACCATATATCTTCCTAATCATTTAGTCAATGCGCTTTAAGAATGAAAATCTATCCGGTTGGGGAAACAATAATATTATAGATTCCCAGGTATTTAGTCCGAAGAGTCGACAAGATCTAATTCCATTAATCAGGAAGCACACTTTTATTGCCCGAGGACTTGGACGAAGCTACGGTGATCAGGCGCTCAATAGTGATGACTATGTGGTAGATTGTACCAGGCTCAATCATTTTCTGGACTTCAACGAGCAAACTGGTGTATTACACTGCGAAGCAGGAGTCAGTTTAGCAGATATTATTGAGGTTTTTGCTCCCCGAGGTTGGTTTCCAAAGGTAAATCCCGGTACTAAGTATGTCACACTGGGCGGAGCCATTGCCAACGATATCCACGGCAAAGCACACCATATTGATGGCTCCTTTGCCAATTCTGTTATTGAGTTTACCATTATGCTGGCTGATGGCTCTATTGTCACGGCAAGCCGAAGCAGTCATTCGGATTTATTCTGGGCTAATTTCGGTGGATTAGGATTACTGGGAATTATACTTTCTGCAAAAGTTCAGTTAAAGCAGATTGAAACAACCTACTTCACTCATAAAGCTTTTTCAATCCGGTCTTTTGACGAAATGGTGGAAGCTTTTCAGGTAAACGATCCTTTATATAATTACTCAGTTGCCTGGATTGACCCGCTGGCCGTCGGAAAAAATTTGGGTCAGGGAATCTTAACAGTAGGAAATAGTGCCAAATTTTCAGAGCTGCCCACTTCTGTTCAAACCCATCCGCTAAAGGTTCATTCAGAAAAGCACCTTTCAGTGCCTTTTTATTTACCAAACAATACCCTGAATCCCCTGAGCCTGCAAGTGCTTAACCGGGTGATCAGACGTATTCAGGGCAGGCAGACAAAATTCAGCCACTACGAGCAGTTCTTTTTCCCGCTTGATATGATTCACCATTGGAATCGAAGTTATGGAAAGCGAGGATTCATTCAATACCAGTTTGTCATTCCAGTTCAGGCCACAAACCAGCTGAAAGGCATACTTAAAAAGATTTCTACCAGCGGCTGCCTTCCTTTTTTAAATGTACTCAAAAAGCTAGGGCCCGGACATCGCTATTTGTCTTTTCCTATGGAAGGATTTACCCTGGCCGTTGATTTTCCTATGACAAGCAAGCTGTTGGACCTCACAAAAACACTGGACAAAATGGTGTTGGAAGTAGGCGGAAGAATTTACCTGGGCAAAGACTCTATGCTCAGCCCGGAGATGTTTCGTCATATGTACCCCAGCCATCAGGAGTGGATGGAGATTAAAAGAAAATTTGATCCCGAAAATACTTTCTCTTCTGAAATAGCCAAAAGGTTAGAATTAAATCCGATCAAAGATTTAGTTTTTTAAATATTGATTCAGGAATATTTTTGATGATCAGCATCAGATATCTCCAAAACCAGAGCGTGTAAAGCACGTTTTTCTTACCCTTAACTGCTTTCCAGACGTCTTTTCCAACCTGCTGAGGTTGGGCAGTAAGTAACGGAGGTAAATCCAGATTTTCTGTCATCTGAGTTTTTACAAACCCGGGTTTCACTGTCAGTACATGTACTCCTTTTTTAGCAAGTCGGTTTCGCAACCCGGAAAGATAAGCTGTAAAACCTGCCTTTGCGCTTCCGTATAAATAGTTGCTGCCCCGACCCCGGTCACCAGCAACAGAACTGATGCCGACAATACTACCTGCACCTGTTTTTTCCATTGCATTGGCCGCAATATTCAGGAAAGAAACAGCCCCGGTATAATTGGTATCAATAATTTTTTTAGCCTCAGGCCAATCGTCCTGGGCTTTATCCTGATCACCCAGATATCCAAACACACATATGACCACACTGGGTTGCGGATCACATGCATCGTAGAATGCCTGATGACTATCATAATCCAATGCATCAAACAGCCGGGCAGTAGCTTGGATATTGTATCGGATTTTCAGATCGTTCGCTAAAGTCTCAATAGCATTTGTAGAACGCGCAGCTAGGTGAATATCATAATGATGGGCAGCAAATTTTTTAGCAATAGCGACTCCAATATCAGAGTTTGCTCCTAGAATTAGAGCAGATTGGTTCATAAATGTGGTTTATTTTTTTACGAAGGTAATATTTTTTATTTCAGCAACCTGATTATCCGTCATAATGAGAATTACATTGGGTTTTGTCGCCATCGGAGTACCATTCTGAGGAGGCTCAGAAGTGCAACTAACGAGTAAAAACGAAAGAAGAATATACTGAGCAAAAATTAGCGCCATATTTTGAAGAATCGTATTGAAGTAGCTCCAACCACCGATGTTAAGAATTTTACCAGCCAAAGCGAAAAAAGCTATAACAAAATGCAATAAGAATACGCCCAGTCTGCCATTAATCATTCACATGCAATCATAACCACGCTTTTTGATTTGGTCGTGATGTCCCCCCCCTTTCGGCCAGGGATTAACTTATGCTTTTTTTTCCTGTTCAAAAAAAGTACTTAGGCAGTCAATCGGTAGTGAAAATTAACACTCGAATAGTACGATTGAAACTTTTTGATAGATTTACGATTGCATTTATAATCCAATCTATTGACGATGAACATGCTCACTCGATTCGTGCTCGGTTTTATTCTGCTTTCCTCCCAGTTTCTATACGCTCAGGAAAGCCCTGATATACTCTACGGAGACCTGTTCAAGGCTGTGCAACTTGCCCCGGTTTTTGAAGATTCCAAGACGTTTCCTGACTGCACTCCGAAACAGTCGCCGGATATTATCATGCAGGCTTACAAAACCGAAAAAGAGCAGCCTGGTTTCAATCTGTCCAATTTTGTGGCAAAGTATTTTGAACTTCCTCCCAATCCCTCTTCCGGTTTTCGTTCCGACACCACAAACACCATTGAAGAGCACATAGAGGCACTCTGGCCTATACTAACCCGTCAACCCGCCGCCAAAACCCAAGGTTCATTGATTACCCTGCCCAATTCCTATGTGGTACCGGGAGGACGTTTTCGGGAGATCTATTATTGGGACAGTTACTTTACCATGCTTGGGCTGGCCGAAGACCAACGGGTTGATCTGATAGAGAACATGGTCAATAATTTTGCTTATCTGATTGATGAGATTGGATTTATCCCTAACGGTAACCGGACTTATTATACCAGTCGCTCTCAACCTCCCTTTTTTTCTCTGATGGTGCGCCTGCTTGCTGACCTGCAAAGTGAAGATGTACTGGTAAGTTTTTTACCACAGCTTGAGAAAGAATACGCCTTCTGGATGGATGGAACTGATCAGTTAACAGAAGATAATCCGGCTTACCGCCGGGTGGTGCTGGTAGATGGTGAAATACTCAATCGGTACTGGGACGACCACCCTGTCCCTCGCCCGGAAGCCTATAAAGAAGATGTGGCAGTGGCAGAATCAGTCAATGGACTTGCTCCAGAAGTGCTTTACCAAAATCTCCGGGCTGCCTGTGAATCCGGGTGGGACTTTAGTAGTCGCTGGTTTCGGGATGCCAAAAATCTCAATACCATTCGCACCACCGAGTTGATTCCTGTAGATTTAAATTCGTTGCTGTATCATTTGGAAACCACCTTATCGGAGGCTTATGCGCGTAATGGCCAAGCCGAAAAACAGAAAACACTGGAAAAACTTGCCAAACAACGGCATCGGGCCATTCGAAAATACTGCTGGAACCCCAATGAGCACTTTTATTTTGATTATAATTTTGTCGAACAGCAAATTAGTCAGCAGCGTACTCTGGCGGCAGCTTATCCTTTGTTTTTCAAAATAGCCCGTTTCAGAGAAGCCCGAGGAGTTTCCCGTGTACTGGAAGAACAGTTCCTGGGGCCGGGAGGGCTACGAACGACACTCAATGATACCGGGCAACAATGGGATGCCCCCAACGGCTGGGCTCCCCTTCAGTGGATTACCGTACAGGGGCTCAAGAATTACGGGTATACCAAGTTCGCTTCGGCCATCAGTCAGAGATGGATAGAAAACAACCAGCGAGTTTACGAGAATACGGGCAAACTGGTAGAGAAGTATAATGTAGATAATATCCATTTAGAAGCCGGTGGCGGGGAGTATCCGGTACAGGATGGATTCGGCTGGTCTAATGGAGTGCTACTGAAACTGATGTCTATTACTCTGGAAGAGTAACCCCCGAAGTTTTGCTACTATTCCTGCGCCTTGTCGTACCACAACTGCACCAGGCCTGAGGGATAGGTAATGCTTCGCTTAAACGTTAGCTTTTGTTCCGGTCTTCCATCTTTGAAAAGACGAGTACCACTTCCTAACAGGTGAGGAATCACAGAAATGATCAGTCGATCAATCAGGGAATGTTTCAAAAGCTCAAAAACAGTTTCTCCTCCTCCGTCACAGTAAATAGCCTTTCCAGGTTCTTGTTGAAGTTGCTCAATGAGTTTTTTTACATCACTAACGTACGTTACGTGCTCATCTTTCCCGGTTTTGCTTTGGGAAAGCACGTAGCATTTTTTGTCTGCATGCGGAAAATCTATACCGAATGACATCACCTTGTCATAGGTTTTCCTTCCCCAGATTAGGGTATCTACATCTTTTTGAAAATCAGCGTAGCCAAAATCTTCTCCCGGCGTTTCCACCATGGATAAAAAGTCAAGATTATCATCTTCCCCTGCGATGTACCCATCCAGGCTCATCGCAATGTAAAGAACAACACTTCGTTTCATCTGATTGACACAAGTTTACAGGCGAACAAGGTACTGAAATTTGGGGGCTTATGTTCACTTGAGCACGATGGATTTTTAGTCAATAAGCAGAATTATTATAGCTCCCAGCCAATGCCTAGATACAAGTTTCGGGCATCTGAAGGAATGATACCCGGCCCCGGATAGCCCGCAGCCCGACGGGTGAAATAAAAATTGTTGGTTAGGTTGTTTACTCCGGCAAATAGCTTCCAGTTATCCCATTGATAAGAACCCGAAAAATCAATAACATAGTAGGAAGGAATGGTGCCTTCAATGGCCGTAGGCACCGCCGGAACTGCCGGGGTATTGGCAGCATCTGAAAAATGTTCCGCCACAAATGTTCCCTGCACTCCTACTTCTAATGCTTTCCATTGATATCGAACTCCTAGCTTCGCATTGATCGGAGGCACCAATTCCACCTGATTTCCTTTGATCAGAGACTCGTCGGTCAGGTATTCAGAATAAATAAGTGCCAGATTAAGAAATGTAGTAAGCCGCTGGTCCATTGATTGTCCTAATAGGGCCAACCAATCCACTTCCCCGTAAAATTCCATGCCGGTAATCACGGCATCGGCCAGGTTGGTGCGGTAGCGCACGGTACGATTCACCAGATTATCAAACCGGGGATCGGATTCGGTGAGGAGAATATTGCCAATACGATCGTTGTATTTGAGCAGGAAGAAACTAGCATCCACATTATAAATACGGGAAAAAGATCGCATGCCCAGATCGGCATTGAACCCCCTTTCATCGGCCAGATTTTCGTCTACCCGCAACGAAGGATTGTTGATGCGAATATCGTTAAAATTAATGGCGCGATAATTCTGGGAGATATTGCCGTAAAATTCCAGCTGTTCATCGGGTTTATAGCTGATCCCTACCCCGGCCAGCAAAAAGCCACGGGAATTTTCCCGGTGCTCTATCACGGTACTATCAAACAATATTTCACCTGCCAGATTGCTGCGAATATCCCGATAATAGCCGTTAGAGGTGGTTTGAATGTACTCATAGCGCAATCCCGGTGTAATGCTCCAGTGATCGTTCACGAAAAATATATTTTCTGCAAATACCGCCACATTCTGACCTGGAAACCGAAAGTCAGAATCTTCCAATCTACCAGGATTCAGAAAATTGAAATCGGAATTAGCGCTGTTGTTGGCTAAGCCTTGCTGCTGATGGGTAAGGCCGTGGTAGTAGCGGACACCGGCCACCAGCGTATTATTGAATTTAAGCAAGTTGAAATTTTTCAGCATTCGAGCCTCTCCTCCCCAATTACGATACTGATCGCGAATCAGGTTGCGTGGCTCACTCTGATCGTCGGGTCGGTCAATTCGACTGAGGTTTCCCAAGGCGTCGCGGGCTGCATCCAGATGGAAAATGCGGTAATCAAAGCGCAGGTTGGGAGAAACGGTATACTGCAAGGTATTCGCCAGCAGGTTCCAGTTGACTCGAAACCAATTGCGTTCCCGGTTCGACTGCCGAGGATTATCCTGAAACTGAGCATCAGTCAGCCCGCCCGGCTGATGAGCCAGATACTGACTGAAGGTATATTCCAGCCCTACTTTGATTTTATCAGACAGCGCATACTGTAAGCCACCATAGACCGTATGTTTGTCGGATTCGGCATTGGGTCGCCAGCCATTGGTATGGTTATAATCGTAAAATGCATAATAGTTCAACTTTCCGGTCTGGCCGCCGATGCTGTTAAAGGCATTGGCAAAGCCAAAAGAGCCACCCGTCAGGCGCCCGGAATAACGGAAAGTATCTTCTACCGGCCCTTTTTTCATCACAAAATTCAATAAGCCTCCGAATTGGGTTCCGTACTGCAAGGAAGCTGCACCCCGTACAATTTCAATCTGCTCCAACGCCAGTGTCGGGGGCGTATAATAACTTTCCGGATAACCGAGGGCATCGGCCGAGATGTCGTATCCATTTTGCCGGACGTTAAAATTAGACGTACGGTTCGGGCTGAGTCCCCGACCACCTATTCCTAATTGAATACCTGCCCCATCATTTTCCCAGATATTCAAGCCTGGAATTTTGGCGTAAACCTGCCGGGCGGTGTTGGCGGCCACATTGCCCTGAATTTTATCGACCACGATCACCTCAGTCTTTTTAGCTTCGTAAATGCCTAACCCCTCTACCATATTTAATCGCTTAATCCCAAAAGCACTTGCCAGGTCCTGACTGATCACCACTTCTTCTAATTGTCGTGACAAATCAGAGAGGGTTATTTCAATTGGTTCTGATAGCGGCACCTGAATATTAAGCGTATCGGTAGTGTAGCCGTATTTAAATATAATAAGTTGATGAGCGCCCGCTTCTACATCGTTGATAGTAAACCGGCCTGCTTTGTTTGTATAAATAGCTTTTTGGGCCTGATTTAACACGATAGCCGTTTCTGAGGCCGGTGCACCTTGTTCATTCTTAACCTGTCCTTTAATGACGAACTGAGCCCACCCAGTCTGAAAACACAGCAGCAATATCCCTAGACACACTAATTTACTTTTCTTCATAGGGCAGTATCCATTCTCGATGTTCCAAATTCAGTAACTGCTCTGATAAATCAATATTCGGATCTACAAAGCGACGACTTCTTCGTCCGTTCAGCGTGACGAATGCATCAGCCGTAACCACGGGGTCGTCTATACCTTTTTCAGCAAAAACATTATCCAGGTGATGCGCAAACTGTAATAGCATATCGGGTTGGGTAGCCATCATTTTCTCCTGCTGAGGAGTAATATAAATGCGGTTATCCACCATCATGGAGTGCCCGGTCGTCGGGTCAGTAATACGAAAATTAACAGTTCCAGCTTTTTCCATCAGCATCACCCGCCAGGAAAAGCGATAGCCTTCTTCATTCCAGAATACCGACCCCGGATAAAGCAGATAACGCCAGGGTAACAGTAGTTGCAAAGCCAGTAATATTCCAAAAAAAAGGAATTTTGGGCTAGAATGACGCTGTACAAACTGAACATCCGCCCATTGAGGAAAGCCAAATAAATTTTCAACCTTCCGCAACCATTCCTCCTGTTGATGTGCGGGGAAGAAGATCAGCGCACTAAAGATCATCACCCAGGGAAAAATACCTATGGGAAACAGCAGGGCCGTTAGCCCATGAAAAATAATGACCGTGCCGTATGCCCATACCCGGGTTTTCCCCACTGACAGGAAAAACGGAATGGTAGTATCGTACAACATGCCAAACCAGCTAAATACATAGGCAACCCAGCTTTGTTTCAGCAAAATGCCCATCCCTAACAGATGACCATTGGCGGGGAGCCACAACCGCAGCGGCATAGTCCTAAGTAGCCAATCGCTATTGATTTTCGCCAGTCCGGCATAACAGTATACCAGTCCGGTTTGCCAGCGCAGTACATTAATATGCAGTAAAGCGGTCTTGCGGGAAAACAAAGCGGGTTCACGCAGTGCATCCAGGGAGAAACGACGGTGGGCCGGTAACCAGATCAGCCAGAAGGCGATGATGCTGACGAAATAATAATGGTTTAAATAGTAGGTTTTGTCAATCAGCTCAACGTAGGTGAAAGCGAGAAAAAATAAAATGGTACTGATGCGGTAAAAAAAGCCTACACAAATACCGAGGCTGGAAAGGAAAATGAGTGTAAATATTAGATACATTCCCCAGTCAGGTAACGGCCGCACCCATTCTAACCCATAATAGGGAAAATAAAACACAGGCTGAATGTAAAATTCTTCGATCCAGTTATTTGCCGAAAATCGAATGACACTGAAAGCCATCATGGCTCCAAACAAGACACGAAAGAATACCAGTGGAGCATTGGATACCGACTGCCATAAATATCGGTCAGCCCAACTACCTAATGAATTGGTGTGTACATCTGCTACGATTTTAGCAGTAGACTGGGTAATTACCGAAGTGTACACACGCATGGAATGACTACCTTTTTTTAGATGAGCTACAATTAATCCCCATCGTTATCACTGAAAATGACTAACAATCCCAATTGGGACATCATGTCGTTTTTCATCAGTACCGTGAGCTCCTGTAAATCAATAAACAATTGCTCTACTGCTTCCTGCTGCGTAAGCACCGCGTTTTCCAGGGGATCATTAATGGCCTCCAGACTCTGGTGACTCTTCTCTATTTGCTGGCTGATGGTTGTGGAGAGTGAGTTACCTTCGCCATCATCAATGTTTAAAGCATCCAGATAATCATCGAATCCTCGTCCATCCTGGCCGGTAAATACATTCTCAATAATATTCAGATTGGCCTCAATCAGATCCAGGGAAATTCCAGCATATCGAGATTCTACCTGATCAGGCAGTGGATCACTTAGCGTACGTAACCCCAGGGGAGTAGCTACTTTATAGTTCTTGACCGTTTCCAGTAGAAAAATCATCTCATTGGAAAGCAGTGTGGTGCTCGCGTTCGCATCGTTTCCAATATTGGTTATGAAGGTATTCTTGTACCCATTTTCCCACGCATTGAGCAAAGTACCCGCATGGTCATTCAACGCATGACTAAGCAGGCTCAGATACGCTGCCCTGTGCTGATCGGTGAATTCGTTGATAATCTGAGTTTCATCAGCATGAAATAGGAGGTATTCAATGGCAGGTAACCCTTTACGATTACTGCCAATTCCCTGGAGGTAAGTGTCCGAACCATTGAAATTTTGAATGGATTCTTCAATGCCATTGGCTGAGGTAGGCCACAGGTCAATGGAAGTTTCTAAGGTCATCTGATCTACCGGGCCAAAATTAAATGCTTCGGCAGTTTTCCAACTAAGCGTAGCGGCTTTCCAGGCATTTTTGACAGTTGCCAGATTATCGGTTGATGGCTGAGTGGTAAAAACTGTCATGTTTTGTACTAAAGCATCGGTTTTATCAGCAAAATCACGATACGCTGGTACAATGAGATTGTTCGCAATATTCTCCAGAATCTGCCCCCGATCAAATTCATCATCTACTCCCCCATTATCTTCGGAACACCCGAACGACAGCACCAGCAACAATATCAATCCAATACCTGATACACTTTTTTTCATAAGGATTCTAAAAATTTGATCAGCAACGCTCTATCCGCTTTACTTAGGTTCACAAATGCCTGTTTGCTGGTTTCCGCTTCACCCCCATGCCATAAGATGGCTTCTTCCAGATTGCGCGCCCGCCCGTCGTGTAGCAAAAATGTATGCCCGCTTACTACCCGAATTAAACCAATGCCCCATAATGGCGGGGTTCTCCACTCATTACCTAAGGCTTCTCCGTCAGGCCGTCCATCGGCTAGCCCTTCGCCCATGTCGTGCAGTAGCAGATCGGTGTAGGGATGGATGGTTTGGTTTGAGAATTCGGGGTACTCTGAATGTGTACCGGTTTGAATGGTGGATATATGGCAGGTAGCACACCCCTTTTGGTGGAACAAAGCTTTCCCCAGCAACACGTCCGGCTCATTCCAGTCGCGACGCTGCGGCACAGCCAGGGTTTCTGAATACAGGGTAACCCGATCCAGTATATCTTTGGTCAGTTCTGGCTCACCACCGGATACTGCCTGCAGGCAATCTCCTTCCTGACTGGTGCAGGGTTGTTCAGGGTACAAGCTTGAAGTGATCCCAATATCGCCCTGAAAAGCAGAGGCTACCTGCTGTCGTACATTCGGCTGATTGGCCTTCCAACCTAACCAGCCAATCGTTTTGGTTTGTGTTGCCCGGTCCAACACATAATTTATTCTTCCGGATATCCCATCCTGATTTACATCCTCTGGATCAGCAAAACTTTCCAGTGTTTGTGCATCAATCGCTTCCAACAACCCCAACCCGACCATGTGTGGAGCAATACGGGGGGAAATCATGATATCGGATGCAAAGGCTCCGTACTTCAGATTTTTAAACTCATAGATTGGATCACGCAACGAATACACTTCTCCATCGGCATAAGCTCCACTGATTTCCCGGTAGCTTACTGATATCTCGCCTTCGGGTTCGACTCCTAGAATGGCCAGTGTATTCAGCTGCTCCCCGTATTGTTGGTCCGGGATGGTTTCCCAGGCAATTTCCGGGGAGGGGCGACTCAGGCGAAAAAGAAGTGCCACCGGCTGCTCCGCCGGACTTAGTGGTGGTGCTCCCCGGCCATCAAGTTCGTGGCAACTGGAACAGGATCGTGCATTGTAAACGGGACCCAGCCCATCCAAATCTTCCGTAGAAGCAGGTGCGGTTACCCAATTCCGTTTAAAAAATGCGTTGCCCGTGACAAAGAGAAGATCTTTGTTACCAGTGAGGTTGGGAGCCGCGTGGCCGAATGCGTTGACTGACTCGTCAGAGATGGTAGCCTCTCCGCCACTGAACTGTTCTCCCTTTTCCTGCCAGCGCTTCCACGGTGCTTCCGGGTCTTCCTGGCAAGCTGAGCCAAGTACTGTAATAAACAGTAAAAGAAATCCCTGAACGCGTGTCACCTATTTGGATTTAGTTTTAATAAATACAAAGGTACAATCCTACAATGGCAGAGTGGGTATATTTTTGTAATTTTTTTGTCTAAATATCTTCAGGATCAAAAGTAAAGCCCAGTACGCTGGCTGCTTCGGCAAGTTTATCTCCCTGTTCTCTTAATAGTGTAAATGCCTCCTGAATCCGGGTTCTCCCAGGTTCAGCTAAAAACTCCTGGTCAAAAGGTGCCTCAATGGATTCGCAAGCAGCCACACTAGTCTCCATCAATGTTTTTATCTCTTCTGCCAAAGCCGCATCTTCCAGTAGCAGCACATCGTATATGCCGGTTCCGGTCAGGGTAGAACCATCAGTACGGGTATACCGGCCCAGATACACATTCTGAATGCCCAGGGCGTTATTTACAATGTCACGGTGGGTGTTATCACTGAAACAGGAATGTTCATCTTCTTTGCTCCGTAAATCCCAGGCAACGAATATGCGCTCACCGGCCAGTTCACCTTTGCTTAGTTTGCCTAAGGCGCTTACAATTTTGCTAAGCGAATTATCCAGTTCTTCGTCCGAGGTGAAGGTAGTTCGATACGCACCTGTACTGGGTGCCCACGCATCCATTAAGCTTTGCAAGTCATCGATCACCAGTTGGGTTACTTCCTGCAGATAGACGCCCCTTCGATCCTGATAATCGTTTGTACCACTACCATCTGTTACATAATCGGTATATGGACGCTCGCCACCCCCAGGTCCGGCGCTGACATCCTGTCCCCAGAGCAGAAACTCGATAGCATGGTATCCCGAGCTAATATTTGTTTCGCTGCCATTCTCATTCAGCGATGCAATCACCTCTTTGGTAATTTCCGGAAACTCATCGGGGCTATTAATAATATTTGTGCCATCCGAAGAACCGTCGCCATTGGTAGAGCCATTCACATAATCAATGTACGATTCATCCAGTGGCCAGGCATTCAATTGTCCTTCGGGACCATCTTCGTCATCAATAGGGCCGCCATAGAAGCGGAATGCTTCTGTCTGACCATAAGATTCACGGGAAGCCAACCAGGCCTCTTTTGCATCAGAAAGTCCAGTCGCGGAAGGTTCAGCGACTAAGGCATCAATTTTTTCTTTGAGAAAAACCGCATCAGCGTGGGCATCTTCATAATTAGCATATACCAACTCGGCATAGTCAGTAATAGCATCCTGAAGCGTAGTATTTACGGGATCTGTTTGAGTATCATCCTCACTACAGGAAGTGCCCAGAAAAATTATCAGGATCAAAAAAGAAGTAAACCTGTTCATTATGTCTTTGTAGTTTTTATTTAGATTTATTACAAACAAACATAAAGAGGCCTTAAGGAATACCCAAATTATTTAAGCAATATTTATTCTGATACCGTCAATAGCGGTCATTCTTGAAGCACGGGAAAACTATTCTGGAAAAATTTAGCCTCCGGCAGTTTTGGTGAACCCGGGCTGTCTCCGGCTACTAGCGAATGGCGATATGCTTATCTTTTTTTACCGCTGAAAACGTTTTTCAGATAATAAAATACTCGAAAAAGTATGGAACAGCACAACGTAAGAAGGAAGCCACATTTGCAGAATATTGTCTCACCAGTTGGCTTATTTTTGCTTTGAGATACGCTTAGCGATTAAAAGCTTTATCGTTTCATATTTTAAAAGATGGTCTTCGTGCGTGTGTTCATCCATAAGTTAAAAACCTTGTGTAATATGGGTCTGGCGTTATTTTACGCAAGCATCATGTGTATAATGCTTATTGGCGTATTTTCCTCTAAGGCACTGGGACAGGTTCTGATGGTAGACAAAGCCTATGCGCTGCTAAAGGAAGGCCAGTTAGAAAAAAGCCGCCAGGCAATTGACATTGCCACAGAGCACTCGAGCACATCAAACGATCCAAGGGCCTGGTATCTTAAAAGCTTCATTTATAAGGAAATCGCTTCAGTAGATAGTATACATGCAAGTGAATTGCGAGCCTCTAGTATTCAATCTGCCCAAAAATGTATGGCGCTCGATTCAGCAAAACAATTTGCTAAAGATTGCCAGACGATCATTACCCTCATTTATACCGACTATCTGAACGAAGCAATTCAGTTCCTTAATCAGCAGGATTTTGAGCGTGTTCTTAGCGCATTACAACCCATTGCTCAGCTTGATGGGCAAACAGACTTTAATCATCGGCCCGAGGCATTATTCTACTATGGCTATGCATCCTTACAATTGGGAAAGACCTCCGATGCACAAAAGTATTTTTTTAAGGCCCTGCAATCCGGGTATCAAGACCCTCTCATATATGAAACCGAAGCTTTTTATCGGATGAATACTGCACAATGGGATAGTGCACGCTGGTATCTTACAAAGGGCAGAGAGCAATTTCCAAAAGATAAAAATCTTCAAATTGCTGAACTGAATTTTTTGATGGATCGGGAAGATTACTTAGCCGCTGAAAATGTCGTCAAACGATATTTGGAACAGTACCCAGACAATGTAGAAGGCTTACTGCTGGCTGGTACCATTTACGAAAAGCTGCTGCCTTTCGGAAAAGAGGAAGATCAATACTTTCAACATCAGATTTCAGCCTACGAGCGCATTATAGAACAGGATAAAAATCACTTACAGGCTAATTATAACATGGGTATTGCATACTATAATCAGGCAGTAAAGCTCATTAATGGAGCTGCTCAGGACTACACCCTGGATATTGTCGCATTCAACGAATTGCTAGAGCAATGCAGTGCGCTGTTTCTTAAGGCACTACCCTACATAGAAAAAGTCAACACCTTGGATAATAATCATGTAAACGCTTTAAAAGCGCTGGAAGGCATTTACTATAATATTAATGATTACCAACAATATAATTTAGTAAAAGAGAAGTTAGAAAAACTCTAATTACAGGCATCATTCGTATGAAATTTTCAATCAAAATTCTTCTATTGCTTATTTTTAGTTACTGTGCAAAAGCTCAGTCACTAAACGAATATAAGCAAACGCAAGATCAGATTCATACAATCTACCTGTACAATTTTTCCCGATATTTTGTTTGGCCGGTTACCCCTCAGCAAGAATTTGTGATTGGGATTATGGGTGATCATAGTATTGCGGCAGAAGTACGCAAAATGGCAGAGTCAAATACCGTGGGAGGTAAACCCATCACCGTTCGAGTTTACAAAAATCCTCAGGAGATAGGGTCTGAATGCCACATGATTTTTATTCCGTACGAAAGCAGCTATTGGCTTAGCGAAGTCTTATCTGCCACCCAGAACCAACCCGTGCTGGTTGTCAGTAGTAAACCTGGGCTCGGTAAATTTGGTAGTCTTCTCAATTTTGTTGCGCATCAGGGCAAGATTACTTTTGAGATTAACGAAGATGCTATCCAAAGTCGGGAGTTAAAGTATGCCCAACAAATTAAAGCCATCGGCCTTCTGCTGTAATCCGAGCCCTACTTACTCAGCACCCCACTGACGTTGTCTTGAGAAGCCACTATTCCCTGACAATTTTCAAATACTACTGCAAACTGCGTAAATTCTTCTTCTTCCGAATAGGTCACAACAGCGTCTAATCTTTCGGAGGCCAACTGTGCGATATAAAGCCCCAGACCAGTACCGCTTTTGGTTTCGTGTCCACGAAAAAACATGGTAAATACTTTTTCCCGAACACTGGTCACAATCCCTTCTCCATTGTCTTCAACCAGGATTTTTATCCCTTGCGAGTTTACATGCGTAACCACTACCCTGATCCAGGAATCCGAAGCCCAATGACTATACTGTAATGCATTCTTTAAAAAGCTTTGCAGAATGAGGGTGATGAGCTCAACATCCGTTTCCAGACAAAGAACTGGATCGCATTGAATGCTAAAGTCAGGATAAGTCTTGGCAGATGGCTGCCCGATTAAAAGATCAGAATATATTTTCTGAATAAAATCATGCAGATTAACCAATGACATCTGTAGTTCCTGATGCCGTACGTGGTGAATCTGAAGCACTTTTTGAAGCGTCACCCGGGTCGACTGACAATTTGTGAGCAATTTATTCAGGTACTGCATCATCACTGGCTGGTCAGTTGCTTCCATTTTTGCAACCTGGCATAACCCCTCAATGCGGGCAATCGGCCCAATAATATCGTGATAAGCTCGATACACAAAAAGATCTAACTCTTCATTGGTTTTGAGAAGTGCCTCATTGGTCGTCGCCAACTCCTGTGTTCGTTGCTGTACTCTTTCCTCAAGGGCATCGTTCATGCTTTGCAAATCATCATTCTTTTGTTGAATGATAAACTGGGCCTCTTCCAGTTTCTGATTCTGCAATTGTATATCCTGATGCTGTCGTTCAATATAGTGATTCTTTGCAGTCAGTTCCTGGGTTCGCTTGGTAACCAGTATTTCAAGTATATGATTATGTTTTTGCACTCGGGTAATACGATAGTAATACACCCCTACGATCAACCCTAAAATGAGTGTAAGCATGATTAACCTGAATAGCAGAGTTTGGTACCAGGCAGGATGTATAATGACTATAAAAGGGTTCTCAACCTCTACCCAATGATTTTGAGGAGATCGGGCACGCACCTGAAATTTGTAGGTTCCGGGTGCGAGGTTAGTATATGCTGCCAAGGTGCGCCCCCCCACTGATTTCCACTTCTGTTCTAGTCCAAGAAGCCGGTACTCATATTGATGGTTTTGAGGGAATACAAGATCCTGCAATGCATAAGATACCTCAATGGCATTGTCATTGTACACCAGATCAAGCTGATTTTCCGGATTACCACTGGGTTTAATTTGCATATAATGATGATAGGAAGAGATTCCAGTTGTTAAGATTGGAGGAACCTTATATTGAGTATCCTGCACATCCGACTCTATCAATACTACCCCGTTGAGGGTACCGAACAATTGCGTATTTCTATAACTAGCAGCGCTGTAATGTACTAATTCTCGTCCATTCAGAAATTCCTCACTGGGGTAATTACGAATGCTCCCATCTTGCCAGTTGTACGAAGAAACACCTTGCACGGTCCCTACCCATATTTTTTTTCCTTCACCATTGGAGATGGTAGTAACGCGATTACTCAGTAACCCTTCCTGTTCGGTAACCTGATTAAAAGTGCCCGTCCGGGTATTTAACCGGCATAAGCCCTGATCGAAGGTGCCAATCCACAGATATTTTTGTTTATCAAATGCCAATCCAGTAATCTGGTTACTGGGCAAAGTGCTTTGCCCCTGATCCGCCTGTTTAGAATAGCGAACAACCTGTCCGGTAGCACGATGCCACTGAATAATGCCTTTATTTAAGGTTCCTATCCAAAGGTAATGTTCGTCTTCAAGAAATACTTTAGGAGTAAATGACAATCCAATACTCGGCCAGCGTTCGGAAGCAGGCTGAATGCGGTCTTTTTCTCGATCCCAATAAAACAGCCCCTGCTCAAGCACCCCAATCCATAAGGTGCCATCGGCACCCTGATAAATTGACTCAATAGAATTGGTCAGACTTGAAGTGAGGCTGGGTGGAAGATCGTAAACTTTCCACTGTTGCTGCACGTCATCCCAACGAGCAACCGTACCATCAGATGTGCCTATCCAAACTCCCTGTTCGCTATCATGACTTATCGTCGTAATAATCTTGGCTGTATAGGAAATACTGCCTTGCTGGGCAAAATCAATGCTACGCTGAACAAGCTTCTTATCTTTGCTTACCCACTGATATAAAGAAGCATCAGAAGTTCCCATCCAGATATCTCCTGACGGGGCAGTGCCCATAGCGGTAATTGGCTGATTGATAATTGAATTTGAACCATTGCCTAAGAAAGAGAATAAGATAGTTTCCACATGGGCCAAACTTATTCCTCCGCTGGTTACGGCCCACAAGGTTCCAAACGCATCTACGCTGATCTGGGAAACGTTATTACTGGCAATCGAATAAGGGTCTGCCGATGTCTGCGAAAAAGAAAATAATTCTGAACGCTTAGTATCGTAGCAAAATACACCGTGCTCCTGGGTGGCTATCCACAGATAACCTCGGTCATAATGCATACTTTGTATGTAATAATTTGCCAGGGATGGGAAGGGCGCACTGAATTTTTCGGTACGACGATCATACTGTAATAGTCCACTACCGTACGTACCTATCCATAAAGTACCTTCCTCTCCCTCTTCCAGACAGAAAAGGTCATTTGTAGGAAGTGACGCGTCTTCCAGTGTAACAGCATATTGGCGAACAGTTTGATAATGAGGGTCAATCCGAATGAGTCCGGTGCCAAAAGTAGCCCCCCAAAGGATGCCATGCTTATCTTCATGCATATCCATCACCACTGAAGTTGAGAGCATATGCAAGCTGTCCGTTGGGTCCTTAAATTCCGCAAACTTATCCTGCAATGAATCAAAATAAAAAACACCGCCGCCAAAAGTTCCGGCCCATAAAGTATGTGTCTCTCCCTCAAAAAAATTGAGTACAGAGGTAATACGTCGGTGGGATTGCGCATCTATCAACATCTCATATTGCTGATAGGATTTTGTATCCGGCCTGAACCGAACAGCTCCCTGATTTTTAGTACCTATCCAGATATCACCGCTGGACGTTTCGATTAAAGTTTGGACAGCTACCTGGCTCAGGATTACTTGTTCGCTAATAGAATCAGTGACGGCAACGACCTCTTGCCCATTGTAATAAACCAGCCCTTTTTGGGTACCAAACCAGGTAGTGCCACGACGGTCGCGTAACATGCAATTAACCTTCCGTTGCTGGAGACTATCCTGAATAGCAGGATCAAGTTGATCGAAGCGGATCGTTTTTTCCCATGACTGCGATATCTGACCGAACGCAGTAGTAGCGAAGATCCATAGTACTCCCAACACCACAATTCTATAACCCATCCTGTACTGGTTTTTTTGCAATCTTGATAATCGTGTAAGGCGAAGGTTGCATAGATACTCCAGGATTCGCCGCAAGTATCTGATCCACCGTTACCCCATATCGTTGTGCTAGCTTATCCAGGTCAGGATAGGCCGACAGCAAATAATGCGTACGAGTCGGGTTATATAGGGTATTGATCCCGGTAATTTTAAATTCAACCCTTCGGCTGTAAGCTAAAGCTTTGGCACTTCCTATTACTTCTTTTCCCTGGGGCATAATACGAAGCGCCAATGATTGCACTCCTCGTTGAATTAATGATTGAAAGACAGCTTCTCCCCGACGCTCACTCAATTGGTAATTGTAGGATTGACCTCCGACGGAATCCGCATAAGCATGAATTTGAATTCTAATGTCAGGATGACGCTGATGAAAGGCCGCAACTCTATCTAGTATGGGAGCCGCTTTGTCGGTCAGTTGATGGCGGTTGCTTTCAAAATAAATGTTATCAAACGATTCCACAAATTGAGAATCCTGCACCACCGTAACCTCAAGCTCTTCCAGATAGAAAGAAAGCATTTCGGTCATGCTATTATCTTCTTCGCCGATAATTAACTGCTGAGATTGTTGATAATTAACTCGCTCAAACAGAAAATCACCGTCCGGTTCGGTAGTTGTCCGTAGCTGTTTTTGCCGGTTACCCAGTGCTATGGTAACTGGCCCAGCCATAGAAGATCCCATTTTTAATTTTCCTGTTATGGTTACAATATCAGGATTTGCCTGAAGCAGGGCATGGAGGTTAATTTGTTGCCGGGATGATTTAGCCTTCAGCGAAAACTCAGATTCAACCTGCTTTGTAAACCGACGAGATGCCACGGATCGTTGAATCATATTTTTTTCTTCTTTCGGTAGTTCTTCCCAGGAACGAGCATATCCATTTACATCTGCATCGAGCTGCTTTCGCAATTCCTCAGACCGATAAAGCACTAAAGCTGCCAACGAGCGTTGATCCTCCGATGATAAAGTATCCAGTCGAAACGCTCCTTCGTTCATCCCAAAATCGGACTGATCTTTTCCTTGAGAGATCAATGTATAAGCCATTCGATCAATATTTTTTTGCAACTCGCTCGGAAGCTGCTCATAGCGGTGTAAAGCTTGATCGGCGGTTTCGTCTGGTGGGAGAATTGTGCTAAAGTAGCGATAGCTTAATTCCTGCTGAAGCTGGTTCTTTTCTTTAGGAGACAAGGTCTGCCATTGGATGAGTTCCTTCATACCGACCAGTTCATTGGCCACTTCCTGAAAATGCTGCATTCCCCGATTGGTGGCCTCCTCAACCCAGGTGCGTTGCTCGGAAGATAAAGCCTCGTACGTAAAAGTTTCTTCGGCCCAGGCATCATCTGTTTGTTGCAACAATGCCTGCAACACTCTCATTTGGGTAATTTTCTCAATATGCTTTTGTTCCTCCGAGCTTAGCGTTGAGAACCAACGCAGAGAATCTTCATTCCAGACTGGAATTTCAAAAGACCGATAAAATGCTAACTGATCGTCTACCAGTTTCTGAATCTTATCTTTATGAGCCTTGCCCATAGACTGAGCCTCATCCAACACGGTATTGGAGAAATCTTCTTCTGAGAGGATTGCTTCAAAAATGCGGCGACGTACGGTTCTTTGCAAGGCCTCCTGCTCTTCGGTGGGTAAGGATGAAAAAAACTTATATGCTTCTGATGCTTCTTCCTCCGTACGTTTGGAATAGCTCAGTGCTTCCCAGGTATCCCACAATGATTGACTCGTGATTGATAGAAGTAATTTAGGGCCATTATCGTACTGGTATTGATAAATATCAAAACTACCCGTTGCATTATCGCGGTTTGAGGTAACGTAGCCTGTATGTTCCCCGACCCAGATATAAGTATCATCTTTAGCAGAGTTTAGCGGTTTGCCAACATTTACTATTTGAGTAGGTAATCCTGTGGCCAGAAGTGGCGTCATGAACAGATCGAACCCTCCCCAACCAGGGTGGCCATTGGAAGCAAAAAATATCGCTTGCTGCCGCGCATCCCAATGCGGTGCGGTTTCATGATACGCAGTATTAACCTTTGGCCCCAGGTTTACCGGCGACTGCCAATCACCCCCAACATACACACTCATCCACAAATCACTTTCACCGTACCCGCCCGGACGGTTTGACGAGAAAAACAATGTATCTCCTGAATCTGAGAGTGCCGGGTGCTTGCTGATATATCCTGGTAGATTGATTGGTGCAGATAAAGGATGAGGTGATTTCCATTGATCATTGACAAAATCGCTGACATAAATGTGGTAATCACCTTTGCTCGTATAACGAGTAAAATAGTATTTCTGCCCATCCGCGCTTATCGTACCCGGCCCTTCGTCAAGAGATGTATTAATCGTTGAGAACCGGTGAGTGGCTGAAGCATCCTGCCAGCCATTGGAATCCTGCATAAACAGAAAATTATCACTAAATGATTCTCCATGCTGATCATTATACTGATTCCCTTTGCTTCCCAAACGCGTAGATGTTACAATCAATCCCTTAGCATCCCGGTAAGGGATGGCTGCAAGATCATGACTGGATGAGTTTATGGGAGTCGGTAATTTGCTTATTTTGATATCAATCATCGGTCCAAAAGGAGACTGTTGTAAGGCAGAAAGGCTCACCAATTCTCCCTCAGCCTTCTCCAACCAGTATTGCTGATCTTCAATAGGCTCCTGTGATATTTTCTGAATAAAAAAATTGAAATATTTTTCGGCTCGATTATAATGCCCCAGCGACTTATGCACCAATCCCATATTAAGTGGCAACAACGGATACGTCGCATCCTGTACCTGTTGATAATATTGCAAGGCTAATTCGTACTGGAAAAGATTACGGTAACAATCTCCGAGATAATATTGTGCTTCACTCAGAGTACTATCAACAGCCAATGCTTTTTGATAAAAATGAACAGCCTCATAATACTGCCCCTGCTCGTACCGCTGCAACCCCGATTTCAGTAACGCTCGAGTAGGATCAGGCTTGGCCGTACCGAAGTGCGGCAGGGCAATTACCATACTCATGCCCAATAGTAAAACCATCACAATCCTTCTTCCTATCATATTAGAGGTGTAGAACGTCTTTTCATAATCTCTTTCCGATGTACAATAGTGTACACTATAGATGCTTCCCATGCCTGGCCTGAGCTCACATAGTCAATGGAAGGGTACTGCGAAAAATCGACACTAAAAGCCAACTGAATATTTCGATGCTTTAATCCCGCCGAAGCGGCGATTGCATCATTCCAACGATACCATAAACCACCCAGTAATACAGTGTTCTGCTGTTGATCATAATACCCTACCCGGTATTGGTAGTACGCTCCAACATTCACATGATAACTTGACTGCTGCTTTAGCACCATCACCTGGGGATGTATTTTCCAGTTATTTTTGGTATAAGAAATACCACCGTGTCCCTTTATCAGTAAGGGCAATGGCTGGGCCTGATCTATAAAAGAAATATTGGGCTGGTTCATATGCGCTATCGCAACACCACCCGACCACTGCCAGGGGTTTAAGAGTTGATTCTTAAAAGTATTGTATGACCAAACCGCCCCGGCTTGAACGGAAACATACCCTACCCGCTGACGAAGCACATTCACCGAAGGCACTATTGAGGAAACATATCCCTGTTCATCATCATACTGTGAGCCCCACTGAATTTTACCGGGATCTATACTTCGCTGTTGATAGCTGGTTGACACTCCTAATGAAATAATGTGATGCTGTTGATAATCCAGTGGTAAATTATATGCGCCGGCTACCCGCAATTCGGTATTGGTCAACCATCCCTGTGCACCTGCAGCTTCATGAGAACACATCAGCCCTAGTCCTCCTTTGTTGATCCGCCTCGGATACTCCTGTATGATGGGATAGATAACCGAAGCAATATTGATGGGGTACGCATTGGCATAAGCACTCCATTGCGAGCGGTGATGCACCGTAACCAAAGGGTGGCTGGAACTTCCCGCCAAAGCCGGATTGATAAGAATGGGCGAAACATAGTATTGACTCACCGGCACCTGCTGGGCAAAACTGCTCTTCACCAGCCCGATCGCAATGAGCAAGAGCAAGCGTTTTAAGGTGTGGGATGCTATGTTATTAGTAAATCCCATGCCTAAAACTTGAGGATTAGGTCTGATTGCTGAAAAGAAGCTCCAGAAAGAAATTTTCCCGTCAGAATATAACGAAATTGAGAAAAAGATGACCCTGGCACCGTGGAAGGCCATCCTTCGACCATTGCCTCCTCTAGCGAGGTTGTTTGATACACCCACCGTCCCCAAGCATCCTGAATACCGAACCTAAAATTCTGCAAAGAGATAAATCGCCCGTACACCCTAATTCGCTGATCGTTGGGATCAGGAGCTTCGGGTGAGAAAGCATTGGGCACGTATACTTCTTCCAACGCATTGTCGACTGCAAACCTGACGGTAAGCCACGGCAAATTAGTTGGAGCCTCACTGCTGATTATAATACTTGGCTGATTGATAATTGATGACCTTGCACTTAAAGAGATACCTTCCCCCCCCTGTTCGGTACTGGCTTGCACCTCTAGTTGTTCCGGGTAATAAAAATAATCAGGATGCTGACTTAGAAAAGAAAGGGTGACCGTTGACCCCAGATAA
The DNA here is from genome assembly GCA_040222715.1 of Cyclobacteriaceae bacterium. Classification (GTDB taxonomy): domain Bacteria; phylum Bacteroidota; class Bacteroidia; order Cytophagales; family Cyclobacteriaceae; genus Tunicatimonas. The sequence continues at coordinate 120,093 of JAVKCN010000076.1, forward strand.
CTTCCTTCCAACAATCGTTGATTCCAGTAAGGCTGGGTTGAAGTGGGGTCGTACTTAACTCCCACTACTGGTGCGTCTCCTTCAATACGATGCAAAGTTATTGGGGCATACTCGCTCTCATTTCCCACCGGAAAAAATTTCTCACCAGTTCCACGATGATACAAAAACCCTTGAATATAGGAATTTGAACTGCTATTTTGAACAAAAGCTTGCTCTCCAAGGATGAGTTGACTTTCTCTCGGAACGAGCAATTGCCCGTTTTCGAGTACTAACTTATTTTTTACTTCAAAAGCACCCCTTAAAGTTTTGCTGTAACCATTGGTGATTTTTAATTCCCCAACCTTCAGCAAACTACTTGTCAGGGATTGATTCTCTCCGGCTAATCGTAATGTACCTGCTTCGGCCTGATAAATCGCCTGGTTGAGCAAATCACCGGTAAGGGACAAAGTTCCCTGATGTAAAAGCTTTCCTTTATTATTTACGGTGGCATTGATGCTTACCTGCGTATCTACACTACTTAGAGCAACCACCCCCGACACAACTGTAACCTGTGCAGATACCTGCAAGGGAAGCATGCATAACCCGATTAACCAACCAACATGTATTTTTGAATCCTGCATATGGTTACATGATTTTCCATTTTATTTTGCCGGTGGATGTATCCAGATACCGATAGTAAAGCTTCTCATCATCCCGACTGTAGTAAAAGTCTCCTATGGCTCCAATATCATCGTCATCTACTGGCTTGGCATCGCCCATATACAGCACCGGTGCACGATAGGAATCAGCAATCCCCCCCGTATTGATACTTGCCGGAGCTACGCTAGAAAAGCCTCCCAACGCCCCCCAACTTCCGCCTGATTTTTGATAAACCATATTATCATCCGTATCATAGTAGTAGTCTCCATTATCCGCGCCCGAAGGACTGGAAGTTGAGGGAACTGCTGTTCCGGCGTACCATTGCTGATCACCAAAAAGAGAAAATGAGGAAACATCTTCTGGAACCCAGGTACTACCATTCCAGGTAAGCACATTGTCAATGCCCGGAGCAGCGGCTGATACCGGGTTCCCCTGTAAAGAGGTGATCGTTGTTGCACCGGTATTGGTCAGCGAAACATCACCGCTCATTGTATGTGCATTGACCTGACTCCCGTCCCCGATCAACAGTTGTCCATCACCCTGATTTGTCAACTGCAATTGATCGGATACCCGCTGTAAGCCACCTCCGGCGATATTGATCTCCAAGCTTCCATCTACATTCTGGCCGATACCATTACCCGCCACACCCGAATGAATTTTCTCTTTCGTTACCGCATCGTTTGCCAGTTTGGCCGTAGTAATTGCATTGTCAATGATTTTGGAAGTGGTCACGGCATCCAGGGTGATGGTCATTGTTCCATCACTGTTTAAAGTAATATCACCGGAAATACTCACCGGAGAAGCCACTCCCGAAGTATTACCTACCAATACCTGGCTGGTCGGTAAGGCTGCTTTCTGAAATCCGGAAAGATCCACATCATGGTTGCTGCCCGCTTCCTGAATGCGTAAAACATCACCTGAAATCAGGTTTACTGCATCAATTTTTTCATTACTGGGGCTATCATCATTGTCAGCCACAGAAAAGGTGGTGGTATTGCCTCCGCTGATACCGACTGACACATTCGCAGCAGCCTTGCTACTGGATAAATTCTGACTGTCAGTATTGTCCAGATATGGAGCCAGATTGATACCGGTTGCTGAAGCGTTATTGGTAATACTAAGCGTATTGCCGCTAAGTGACAGATCCTGGATCTCATTGGCCGAATCAGCATCAGCATCATCAACATTATCCGTGGAAGAGATGGTGAAGTTGGGATAAGTACCGCTTACCGATACTCCTCCGGCACCGGCCAGACTAATCGGCTGATCCGGAGCCGTATTGATCAGTTGGTTACTTCCATTGATATTAATGCCCGTTCCTGCAGTATATTCCGTGTTACTATCCGCCTGCGCTTCCCATTGGCTGCTGCCCGCATTCCACTTAAGCACTTGTCCCGTAGCAGGGGCATTGGCGGATAAGTTGACCGAAGTAGCATCACCGGTAAGCGAAAGGGTATTTCCGCTAAGCGTAAGATCCTGAGGATCAGGATTAATACTACTCAGATCAACAGCATTACCACCGCTGATGCTCAGAGAACTTCCTGAAAGTGTTAAGGCTTGCTGATCGTTGTCAATGATTGATAAATCAATATTGTTACCATTGCTGATAGAAAGAGAAGTTCCCGAAAGACTCAGCGTCTGAGCATCAGTATTGGTAAGTGATCCCTCCAGGCTGATGGTATTTCCCCCGATAATACTTAGTGAGGAAGTGGCATCATCATATTGTAAAGTGGGAGTCGATAGGGCCCCCAGTTGATCGGTAACAAAATTACGGGTAGCTACATCCTGAGGATCTATAGGATCCGCTACATTACTAATTCGTGATTTTCCCGCATCGGCACCTTTTGCTAATACGGAAGTTAGATCTTGTAATTCATTGGTATCATCAAGGTCTCCCGTATTTTGAATCACCTCATTTTCAATCTGAATTCCTTTGCCCGCCAGATAAAATGCAGGCTCCGTTCCAGTACCAGTTGATTCCCTCAGGGGTTCCAATACTAGCCAGTTATCATTCCACCAATAGTAAAAAGCACCTTGGTCTTCAATAAAAACCAACAACCCATTGTCTTTGGCAGAAAGTTGCCCCACCAGGGCATTCGCCTCAATGGCCGATAAACGAGGCACCAATAGCCCTTGATTACGATTTTCTGATACTAATTCTAAAACTGCATTGGGATTTGGCTTCTCTGTACCCATGCCTACGACAGTCTGAGCGTTCAGCGAAGTGAAAGAACATAAAACCCAGAACATACCAATTCCTATCCAAAAAAAATTGCAAGGATTATTTAGGTTTTTAGAAAAGAAAAGTGTCAATCGATCTGCAATGCCCATTATTAACCTTCAACTTCTTATCAAATACCAAATATCATAGTTACCAATCTTAAAAACGATCTGTTTTTATTGTAAATAGTACTTTGTCAAGATTAAATAATATTTGACTTATTACTTACGTAGTAAGAATTTATTACACGCTTAGGAGGATTATGCAAGGGAAAATAACCCGAAAGTGATATTATCTCGTCGGTTAGCAGGCTGTACCTTATCAAAAGACCTTATCCTGTATTATGGGTGTAATAGCGCCAGTATAAGTGGATAGTCGTTACGAAAGCAACATTTTTATGTCTAGTATTTACTGCGTATCCTAGGGTTTTTCAATGGTTCTCGACAATTTTCATTGAAAATCAGTCCTAACGTAAGCAGGAGAGATGCGTATTTTTAACATTGTTTGATCCCTTCTTGCGGAGGAAGACATCACAGGAAATTGCACATTTCTTCTTTTAACCTTACAACAGTCAGGGGGCTCGTTTTTCACTAATCTGCCGAATCTAACTTGGATTACACATCAATATGTAAACCAAGCTTTGGTATTCGAAGTAAGAACTAACGTCAATCTGCCCCGGCAATCGATTAAGAATTTTTGGAGCAATAAAAGCAACACATAATGATTGTCACCTTGATATTTTACGTATGATAAATGAATTAATTCCTTTTTCTGCGGATACCTGCACTCCGGCTTGTAGTTGTTCTCCTGAATAGATTTTCGTCTCCCTTTTTTGGCTATTGGTGAACTCATACTGGGCTCCCTCTTCAGTCACATACCATTCTGGAAATTGATTGATCCTGGGCCAGTCAAGGGGGAGGTGCATATTGGTCTCATGCCGGGGAGAATCAAACCTTAGCACACCTTCCCACGCTTCGTCCACACGAATACTGACGAGAAGGCCACCCTTGCTTCGGTTGGCTCCAAGCAGTATATCCGATCGCCAGGGACTGGCAACTGTTCCCTGGGTTTTCCATAAGCAATACATGATGGTTGTTCGGGCAAAATTCCCATCTCCATGCCAGCCCTCAATCACGCCGTCGTCCTGCTGCTTAGCCCACATCACTCGCATTTCGCTGTCCAACCAATCCGCCACTGTGGGGATCGGTTCTCGAGCGTACAGGTTTAATGCCCCCTCGATGGCATCGGCATACCCGTCGGCAGAATTACCTTCCCACTGAAAATTCCGGTAGTAGTTCTTCAATGTATTCAATGCCTTTAGCGTAGCATTACGATACTTTTCAGTACCATCAATTTGATATACTGTATAAAAGCCATTGAGCGTATAACCAAAATTATCCGCTATCTGGTCATCCAGAATTTCTCCGGTCTGTGGGTTGACGACATTGTAAAAAAGGCCATCCGTATTTCTGCCAACTTCAAGCACCCGATCCAACATAGCGTGCAATGGTGCTTCGTACGCTTGCTTCTTTTCCGGCAGTGCCGTATTCACGGTAGCATACAATTCGCAAAGCCCGGAAATAATTTCACAACCATGATCCCGTAGCCGAAGAGAAGTTGAGTTTCTTGTGGGATGATGCTCATCCAGCAGATAATAATCACCGAGCCGGATGGCCCAGTCCAGGTATTTTTGTTCTCCGGTCATCCAGTAGACCCGGGAAAGGGTCTGAAGCATTTCCCCATTGACTTCTACATTGGTTGAAACAATCTTGCCATAAGAAGTTTCCACCGGGGCATGTTCCCACATGGCATCCAGTATGGAGATCATCCGTTCTGACCACGGGCTTTCCCCCAGCCATTCGGTCAGCGGCAGCAATCCATCTTTAATATATTCGGAAGAACCGAAGATAACATCCTCCAGATTTGGTTGAGCAGTTTCAAAACCTTGCCTCGTAAAAGAATAGGTATCGGGCATCACTGAAACTCGGGAAGTTTTCGCGATCTCGGTGCTTAACATATCGCGCATGGTTCCCTCAAATAACTCCTGATCGGTCAAAGCCGCGGTTAATACCATAAATGGATAGTTGTCGGCGGCAGCATCTTTGGCATTCCAGATATCATTATCTTCTTCCAGGTTTCGAGGAATCAGGCCAGTTTCAGGATCCGCGTGTGCCAACCACCCTCTCACAAATAGACGACAGCGCTCTAAGCCTTCATTCACCAAATGACCATTCTCCATCGCCCGATGTTGTGCCAAACTATCAGCAGGATAAGTTTCAACCTGCGCCAGACAGGTAAAGGTTGCGAAGATTCCGGTTAAAGTGAAAATACCACGGGCGATGAGGTTCATTTTTTTATGGGGTTAGGTTGAAATATGGATAGCATTCTAATCTGTTTTAAATGGTGATTAGGTCTATAAGGATGATGCCAGCCAGGCTTATGCTTACTACCATTTGAGAAGATTCTTTACGCAGACGTCGATAGCAGATCTTCAAATTTTTTCAAAATATCTTCATAATTTATGCTTTATTGCAAACCTTTGTGCAGATCGTCTGCAAAAGTTTGATGGCGTCTGTATCTCGTTCCAATTGATCCGGTGTTATATTACAACAACAACCAGATTTACCATTTTCTAAAGTATACAAACATCGGATTTCGGCACTATGCTCAAAACTCAACAATCCCTGCGCACGCCTTTCAGTTTTCTTTACACCATCATTTTCTCCCTGTTTTGGTTTTTATTGCCCTTCAGCTTACTGGCACAAAGCTCACCTACCAGCCTTTTGGTCACCGGAAAGGTCATAGATGCCGAAACAAATACTCCGCTGCCTTACGCTACGGTTAGCCTGTTCACCGTTCCTGATAGCACGCTTCTAACGGGTAGCATTACCAACGAGCAGGGCATGTTTTCACTGGAAGCCAATCCGGGTCGTTACTATGTAAATATCAACTTTCTGGGATATGCCTCCAAAACTCTGGAAGAAGTCACCTTAACCAATGGGCAGTCTGCCGTGGATTTGGGCGATATTGGCATACGGGCCGAATCTACCAATCTGGATGAGGTGCTGGTACAAGGGGAGAAAGACATGGTAGAACTGGCGCTGGATAAAAAGATATTCAACGTGAGTCAGGACCCTATCAACGCAGGGCGAACCGCCGCCGACATTCTGGGCAACCTGCCTTCGGTCACGGTCGATGGAGACGGAAATGTTAGCCTGAGGGGCAGCAGCAGTGTGCAGATACTGATCGATGGCAAGCCTTCCGGTTTATTGAGCTTTGATGGCGCCGAAGGCTTACGGCAGTTACAGGGAGGCCTGGTAGATAATGTGGAGATCATCACCAACCCTTCCGCCCGCTACCAGGCAGAAGGGATGGGGGGTATTATCAATATCGTGCTCAAGAAGGAACGTAGCCGGGGTATCAACGGATCGTTTGACTTCACCGTCGGTCAGCCTGACAACTATGGCGCGGCCATCAATCTGAACTACCGACGAGAGAACCTGAACTTTTTCGTCAACTACGGCCTGATTTACCGGGATATTGCCAACCCCCACAATACGCTCTATCAGGAGGTATACGGGGAAGATACCACCTTTATTACCCGGCAACATAATACCAGCCAGCAGACAGTATTAAACAATAACATTCAGTTCGGGGCCGATTACTTCTTCAACGAAAACAATATCCTCACGACTTCTTTTACTTACCGGCATGCCAAAGGCACCCGCAATACGAAGATCGAGTATATGGACTATCTCTTTAATAACGAAAACCTGCAAAGCATTACCCGACGCTATCAGGATGAGCATGAGGTGGAGCCTAAACTGGAATACTCGCTTAACTATCAAAGGAATTTTGGCAGGAAAGACCATGAACTCACGGCCATCCTGACCTACATCGACAACTGGGAAGATTCGGATCAGAAGTATACCCAAAAGACTTTTCTGTCGGACAATACCCCCAGTGGGGAAGCCGATGCACTACAGCAATCCGTTAACTACGAAACAGAGAAGCAATTACTATTGCAGGCCGATTACGTCTACCCCTTTGCCAAAGAAGGAAAACTGGAAGCGGGCATCCGCAGCACCTTACGGGATATCACCAATGATTTTCTCGTGACCGAGTTGCGGGAGCAGGAATGGGTGCCGCTGGAAGGCCTGGATAATGACTTCTATTACGACGAAAATATCTATGCTGCCTACATGATCGTGGGCAATAAAACCAATAAAATAGGCTACCAACTGGGGGTGCGCGGAGAGTATACGGACCTGACTACCGAATTACTGCAAACCTCCGAAGTGAATCAACGAAATTACTTCAATCTGTTTCCTTCCGCCCACCTGACGTATGACCTGCCCAACGAACATGCTCTGCAACTCAGCTACAGCCGCCGTCTGCACCGCCCTACCTATAATGACCTGACTCCCTTCATCACCTTTTTTGATAACCGAAATTATTTTAGTGGCAACCCCGACCTCAACCCAGAATACACGCATGCGATGGAATTGGGCCATATCAAATACTTCGAGAATGCCTCCATCAGTTCAGCTATCTACTATCGCCATACCGATGATAAAATTTTCCGCATCCGCAATGTGGATGAGACCGGAAAGTCAACCACCCGCCCGTTTAATCTGCTGAAGGAAGATGCCTACGGTGCCGAGTTTATCACCTCCTATCAGCCCATAGTCTGGTGGAAGATGGACCTGAACCTGAATTTCTACCGCTCCATGATTGATGGCAGCAACCTGGACCAGTCTTTTGAAAGTGATACCTATACCTGGTTTGGCCGCCTGAATTCCCGCTTCACCTTGTGGGGCAACACCGATATGCAATTGCGGGGAAGCTACGAAGCCCCCCAACTGACCCCACAGGGCAGAAAACTGGCGACCACCTTCCTGGATATGGCCATTACGCGTGACATACTCAAGACCAAAGGTACGCTGACGCTGAATGTAATTGACATCTTCCGAAGTAACCGAAACCGAAGCATCACCGAAGGGGATATCTTCTATACCCGGAACAATTCCCTGCGTAGCCCCCGGCAAATCAACCTCACGCTGAACTACCGCCTGAACCAGCAGAAAGGACAGGCCAAAAGAAACGCGGAGGAATCGGAGTTCTAGACTGAAGCAGTGTTAACTGCAAGCCAACTGGTAGCAGGGCATTGGTATCACTCGGTAAAATGCAATGTATGACAAAAACGTATGGAGCACCTGATACCATTATTCTCACGCCCTGCTTTTCTTCACGCCCGCCTCATCCTGGCTTTCTGGCTGATGATTTACGCTTTGGTAATCTTCCAGGATTATCTGTATGCTGCCTTCCGTTCCACGGGTTTTTACTGGTCGGAAGTGACCCTATTCAATGGATATTGGCTGCTGTTTATCCCGTTTTCCCTCGCTATCAAAAAATGGAGACCACGGGAAGGGTGGAGCCATAATCCGGTAGGGCTCAAAGCCCTGGGCTTAGTAGTCTTCGGTCTGTTGATGAGTGGATTGCATATTCTCACTTTTGCTTCTTTTATCACGCTGATCAGTAATGTGTGCTTTACCCCGGCTCATCCGTACCTCACCACACTATCGGCCAGCATCTCCAACGATTTTGCCATTACTTTACTGGTCTATCTCCTGATCACCTATGCTTTGCTGTACCTCCAGCCGGCCACGGCGGTAAGCGCTGTAGATAAATCCACTTCCTGTGGCAATACTAGGTTCTTAACCGTGAAGCAGAGAAACCGGCAAATACGGGTGGAGATTGCTTCGATCCAATGCTTCCGGGCCAGCAAACCTTATACCGAGTTATATACCGATAACACAAAATATCTACTTCCCCAGAGTTTAACCTCCCTGGAGCAGTCCCTCGATCCGGCACAGTTCCTGAGAGTCCACCGCGCCGCCATCGTCAATAAGGCTTTCATCAAAACCCTGATCTCCCGAAAGAACGGGGATTATGATGTGATACTGAAGAATGATCAGCAGCTTCGTCTGAGTCGACACTATCGCTCCCGCTGGAGTCCACTCATCCAGCCCTCCACCTAGCCCAGTAATCCCTCCACTCAGGCATTTGCCCCGCCTGTTACTTGTGGGGGCCATCGATATGGATAATTTGGGGTCATCTCCTTTACCCAACGAATACCCCATCCCAATGAACGCATGCTTAACGATTCGTTTACTGACGCTGCTGCTATCTCTGTCTTCCGGATGTCACGGACAGGGGAACCAACCTGAGCGGGAAGCAACGGGCAAGGAAATCGTCGGCGGTCCCTTCGAGAACCGGGAATTGATGTATATTGGTATGCCCGAGCCGATCAACGCAGTGGATACCAGTGCCGGGTGGCATCAGACGGGACAGAAACTCCTGATCACCGGAACAATCTACCAACCGGATGGGAAAACTCCTGCGCCGGATGTGGTTCTCTACTACTACCACACCGATGTGCATGGCTATTATGCTTCCCAGGAAGGTTTGGATAAACGGGTAGCCCGACATGGTTACATCCGGGGCTGGGTGAAATCCGATGCACAGGGAAGATACGCGATCTATACCGTCCGTCCCGCTCCCTACCCCAACAACACCATGCCCGCGCATATTCATCCGGCCATTCAAGAACCGGATATTGAAGATGCTTACTACATTGATGAATTCGTCTTTGACGATGATGTACTGCTTACCAGCGCGAAGCGGCAGGCACTGGAGAATCGCGGCGGTAGCGGCGTGCTAAGGCTGGTGGAATCTGGCAACCTGCAAATTGCTGAGCATGATATCATCCTCGGCTTAAACATCCCCCACTACCCCATTACCGTGCCGCCGAGAATTGAGTCGGGCCGAAGGGTCGGAGAAGATGTGCTTTCATTTACTCCCTACCATGCCTGGGGACCGGATAAGGGAAGCCGCACCTGCCCTATCTGCCGGTATGGCCGGCACCACGGCATTTTGTATTTCGTAGGCAACGCGCCCAACTGGACTGATATTCGAAAGTGGCTACGCTATCTGGAGCGCGAAAGCCGCCAAAGAGGCAAATACCTGAAGGGCTACTTCATCTACGGTAATGATCACGCCTATAATCCAAAAGATCGGACCACCACCCTGGAGAATCTGGGAAAAACACTCGGCTTAGCGCATACCGCGCTTACCTTGGTACCTTCCTTCTCAGATCAGGTGTCGGACGTGTACCTGAACCGGATCAACCCCACCGTTGAGAGCACCCTCCTTCTCTACCGAAACCGGACGATCATCGACAAGTTTATCAACCTGCCACCCAGCCCCGATAACTTTGATATCATTTCTAAGCGACTGGATGCTACCCGGAGTGAATTCGCTGACTTCCCCGAGCCCCACCCCCAATAATCCGATATCTTCAACCGCTTTTCATAAGCCAGACACCCAGCATTTACCTTAATGGCGGACCATTGCGGTGCCAACCATAATAATTTCACCTCCCTCCTATTACATCCACGCGCTTTGCTAATACTAACCAATAGCATATAGCCTGATCAGCTATATTGGAAGATTGCCTTTGTGGATAGGTTTGATAATCATATCTTTATTCATGAAGCCGATCTTGCCGTAATTTTGTCATATTACTCATTTCACGATGCTGGTGATGGGATACCGCAGCCTGTGCATAGAGAGCCCCTTGTTTTCTTTTGCCTGCTGCCGTAGCCTGATGCCTGGCAACGGATAGACACTTAGCCAACCAACCTTGAAACATCTGGCCGCCTTACTGTTTGTGGCGCTATTGACCATGGCGCTCCTCCTCTTTCTGACCAACCCGGAACTGCTGGAGGAGATCTGGCTATGGATCATCGGCTTTATCGGGTACATTATTCTGCTTCTGGAAAAGGGATTTCAGTCCATTCGCAATGCACTGGTGGTGGATGAGGACCGTAGCCTTCCGGTGGCTTTCACGGCCACTGCTGGGGCAGCTCCTCCAACGAAAGGAGCAACCGCTTCGGATAAAGCCCTACCGCAGAAGATCGCGCAGATAGAAGCCCAGCTTCGCGCTGAAAACAGTGCCGGACCGGCACTAGCCGATAGTACCATCACCGTATTACGGTATCTGGACGATGGGCAGACGTCGCTGGGCTTGCTGTTCGTCCGCAAAAAATTCTTCGCCTATACCCTGGAAGATACCCACCGTGACGAAAAAGTAGCCGGGGAAACCCGCATCCCATCCGGCAGCTACGCACTGGGCTTTTACCCGCACCACTCTCCCCTGACCGAGAAATACCGGGCTACCCGTCCCTGGTTTCAGTATCATTTGGAGATCAAAGAAGTACCCGGGTTTCAGCATGTATATGTGCACGTGGGTAACACCCATGTGGATACGCAGGGCTGTCTGCTCATTGCCGATGGAGTAACCGCCCATGGCCCGGACAAAATGATCTCCTACTCCCGTATTGCTTTTGAACGATTCTATAAAACCATCAGTGCGCTACTCCAGACCGGGGAAGAAGTGACCATCAACATCCTGGACGAAGACTGGTTCGAGCGCGCTAAACTACAACCGATATGAAACCCGCACTTAAAATCCTGCTGGCGCATCTGGGAGGCACCCTCCTCATCACCCTGGCATTCATCTTCTTTGTGATCCCCAGTTTCAATGAGAATGCCCATGCCTTAAGCAAAGGGCTGACGACCGTGGTTGCCCTGGGGGTCGCGTACTGGGTGGTTACCCGCTACCTGGTCAGCACCAGTGGAAAGGTACCCAGCCGCAACCCTTACCATCACTTTTTCTTTTCCGGCACCGGGGTCTTAACGACCATCCTCACAATCGTAGGGTTGATCGGGGCACTGTTTGTCTACCTCGAGCACAACAATCTGTTTCAGGCCCTGGGGCTGGTGGTTTCTATTATCTGGGTGGTGGTGTTCCTGCGCTACTTCATGTGGTCGGTGTATCACTATAATATCAACTACGGGCTGACGGATCAGGACTGGGAGAAAATCTTTGAAGCCCGCAAGCGGGAGAAAATGGGCTTCCCCGTAAATAAAGCCGACCTGGAAGCACCGGATAAAAACCCCTACCGCAGCCAGACGTTCGGGCTACCTCCCGGCACGGTACGGGGCATGATCGCCTTCACCCTGCTGCTCGGCGGGTTATCGCTGCTGATTGTCAGCTTTGGCAATGAATACTATACCGGTGATCAGCTTGCCCTCATCCGCCAGCAGTTTGAGTTTTTCGAGACGGCCTTTCTGATGATGATCGCCTTCTACTTCGGTGATAAATCCCTCAAGTACCTGCAACGCCGCTGGACGCCACCGGCTGGCGGCAACTCCCCAAAATCTGCTACGCCATACCGCTCCTCAAATGCGCTGGATCTTGACGAGCAGTCCCTGGCCGCCGACGACCGGGATCTGGACCTGATGGAGCAGGAGGCCCCGGCTTCTCCGCTCACCCAAACCCGGCAGCTGCTCTCGCAATCGGTAGCGGCGGAGGCGCTTCAGGGTGGCTTCGTGCAGGTGCGCGACAATATCTTCAGCAAAGTACTCAGTGATGAAGAGATCAAACGAGCCATCGACCAGCTACGCGATGAGGAAGGCATCACCTTGTCGATGCCGGTACTGCGGGCCATTATAGAGGTAGAGTCCTCGGGCCGGGGGCACCTGCCGGATGGGCAGCCCAAGATTCTCTTTGAGGGCCATAAGTTCTGGTACTGGCTGAAGCAGGCGGGCCGCACCGATCAGGAGTTGGCTACGCTTCAGACCGAATACCCCAGCATCCTGTACCCCCGCTGGACCACCCAACACTACAAAGGCGGGCCGGGCGAGTTCCAGCGGCTGGAGCTGGCCAAAACGATAGACCCCAAAGCCGCCGTCTACTCCGCTTCCTGGGGTTTGTTCCAGATCCTGGGCGAAAACCTGGAACACAACATCAAAAACCGCCTGCGAGCGGGTGCCGGGAAGGATGATCCTTTCTACGCCGATTACCTGGACTTTGAACGAAAACAGTGCGTCTCGGAATACTATCACTTCCTGGACTTCCTGGCATTCATCAAAACCAAAAAGGTGGAGGGTACTCCCCTGATCGATTTCATCTCGGAAAAGAACAACGGCCGCTACAACTGGGATCGTTTTGCCTACGGCTACAACGGCCGAGGCTACAAAGAAAACCGCTACGACGTGAAGCTCCGGGCGGCCTATCAAAAATACCAGGCCATCTATATCACGACGGATACGGAGCAGGATCGTACCGGCTTCATTCCCATCATCGATGCGGGGCACGGTGGGATGGTCGAAGGCAAGTACACCACCCAGGGCAAACAGTATGCCTTCAGTGACGGCACTCAAATCTACGAAGGAGTGATCAACCGCCGCATTGGCCGGCTGCTTATTGAGTTGCTGGAAGAAGCGGGTATCCCCTACCACAACCTGACGGTGGACGAAGCGGAAGACATCCCGCTGAAAGCGCGGGTGGAGGAAGCCAACACCCTCTACGAGCGCAACCCCAACTTTTATTTTCTCTCCATCCACAGCAACGCGTCCAGCAACAGCCTGTCGGGAGACGGAGGGCAGGCGTCGGGCTTTGAGGTGTGGACCAGCGTGGGGCAGACCAAAAGCGATGAACTGGCCACGGTGGCCGCCCAGTGGTACAAGCATGAGTTCCCTGAGTTCCGGTTCCGGCAGGATATGACCGACGGCGATGAGGACCGGGAGAAAAAGGAGCAGAGCCAGACGTTCTATGTGCTGCGAAAGACCAAAGGGGCGGCCTTCCTGGTGGAGAACCTCTTCTACGACAACCGCTTCGAGGCCCAGTTTCTCCTCAGTGAGCAGGGACAACGCCGCATTGCCCGCTGCCTCTTCCTGATTGTCAAGGATATTTACCAAAAGTTCCACGCATGAGCCGCTCCACATCCAGGCTTTCAATCTGGCTCATCTGTCTCATACTGGGGGGAGGAGCTCTTTTCTCCTGCCAGAAAGACGAGCGGGGGCTGGTGGTAGGCAAAATACAGCGGGCCAGCGACCTGGCGACCACCGAGTTCACGGTAGACAAGATCGTACACGGCACCAAAACCAAAAAGATTGCCTGGTTCATCAAGCTCAGCGAAGCCCGCTTCCTGGCCTACTCCCAGGCGAAGATTAAGGCAGGGATTGACCTGTCCGACATCCGGGAGGAGGACATCAGCATTGCACAGCAGAAGATTACCCTGCAATTGCCGCCGGTAAAGGTGATTAACTTCTCCTACCCGCCCTCCAGCTTTCAGGAAGACACCCTGATCTCCGATCCTTCGGCCTTCCTGAACAACATCAGCATTGCCGACCAGGAAGCCTTCTTCCGGCAGGCGGAACTGGACATTCGCAACAACCTGGAGTACATGGGCATTGTGGAAACCACCCAGGCCCATACCCGCACCCTGCTGACCCAACTACTGCGCTCTCTGGGCTACGCAGAGATCTACATTACCTTCGAGAGTGATGCTCTGCTGATTGACAAAGTGAATCTATTGTTGGAAGAAGAACCGGACGCCGATGATTAGCCTGCTGTTCAAACACTGGAAGTTCCTGCTGGATGCGCTGCTGATCATCGCCCTGGTCGTGCTGCTGTTCCTGCTCAACCCCTTTGGACTATTCGGCGATGGTTTATCCTTCGGCACCACCACCAACATGGTGACTGAGGTGCGGCAGATCGGGCAGTTGGTCACGGCCGAGTACTACGGAGAGGTCATTTCCTCGCTGGATGAGTCTCGCCTGGCCCTGATTGAAGAAAACGACACGCAACGGCGGGCCAACCAGCATTATGCCGACCTGAAACAATCCCTCTACGACCTGTTCCAGTATCAGCAGCTCCCCAAAGCGGATCGTACCCGAGAGTATCGGGAAAACCGCGACCTCTATCCTGCCACCACTCGCTGGAGAAGGGTCGTACAACAGGAGGTCAGTCGCCGCAATATTGCCGAGAAACTGGCTTTTCATAGCCTGTTGCCGGAAGAAACTGAGTTGCACCAGCAGGTGCTGGAGTTCTTGTGGCGGGAAAAACTGCAACACCGGGAAGATGAGGACTGGAACCCCAACGATCGACAGGCCGGCGAGGTGCTGTTTGCCCTGTATACGGAGCTGGCCGAGCGCCACGCCCAGAGTTCAGATGCAGCCTTTCAAAATTACCTGAACGACGGCTTTGAGTTTGCCGCCAACGTCAATGCCTTTGTGTTGGCCGATCAGGTGTCGGAGCTCTCCCGCACCGAGCGGAAGAAGAAGCTGGCCATGGTAGGTCGAGGCTGGGTGAAGGCAGGCTTCGACTTCAGCCAGTTGAATGAACAAACCTACTACCTCGATGAATCAACCGGCGAGTTGCACTTCTTTGGACTGGAGCCGCAGATCCTGAATGCCGATATCAACCCCTGGTTCATTCCTGAGCGGGGCATTCCTGGCTTCGATATCATCAATTACCAGGGGGCGGTGGATTTCCGGGATGCCCAACGGGTGAAGCAGCACTGCATTGATAAGCTGCTGGTCTACGCCCTTCAGGCGGATATCATCGGGCAGGCCCAGCGGCAGGGGGCCGAAACCCTGAAAAGTTTCTTTTCCCTGCTAACGGGACAGGAAGTAACGCAGGTACTCTTTCACAATGACATCCTCACCCAGACGGCCCGGTCTATTGGGCAGGATGAGTACCTGAATTACTACGAAGGCTTGCTGGTTGACTCACTGCTGCGGCACGAACAGTCACTGGTTGATTCTCTACGGAGCTCCCCGACCAACCACAGCCAGAACGAGCGACTGGCCGACGAACGGGACAGCTTACAGAAAATCGTCTTAGGCCGCCTCCGGCAACTACGCTTTGAGGAAGACAGCGTGCCCTTCCACTACTACTCGGTGCTGGCGTATCGCATCGGCCAGGATTCTATTGTGGACCAGCATGAACAACAGGAACTGGCGCAGGTCCGCTGGGATCTGACGCAAAGCCGGAAAGCGAATATTGATAAACTGTCGAAGTATAAAAGCCCGAGGTACTGGTTTGAAGACAGCCTGGCGCTGATGATGCAGTACAACGCGGCCCTGGACTACCTGCTGGCCCGACAGGTGATGGTGGCTGATACCATGCGCCGGAAGCTACCGGCGACCGAGATTGGTACCTGGCTGGATACGGCGCAGGTGGTGTTGCTGGATGATCAGACGGTGGATGACACCACCTACCTGACCTATGTACCACAACGCTCCATCGATACTACTTTTCTCCTCCAATTGCGCTACCCGTTTCACTATTCTCCAGAAGTACTGCGGCTGGTTTCCCAACTGAACCCCTGGCCGGGGGATAGCCTCCCCCCTCCTTCGGATGCCCCCGTGAACCTCACCGACACAGACATCCTCCACACCTATGATTCACTGGGGCAGAGGCTCCCTGCCGTCCGGGCTACCTTCCGGTATCGAGGAGGTATCGAGCTACTGGACCGATGGACGCCAGGTTCGGCAAGCCCTCCCTCCCTCACCGACCGACAGCGGGCTGAGCTGCTGGCTTACTATCATATCCTGAAACAGGCGCATGAGCAGCAACAGCGCAAAGGGGCCATCATCCGGGCCAGTGAATGGGTCCGTCACCAGTTCACCCATCCCTCGGATTCCGTAAGCTCCCTCCATCGCCTCAAAGACTTCCTCTTTGACTAACCTTTATGGATGCAAAAGTAATCCTGATAGCCATAGCCTCCGGACCGGTTCTCCTGGTAAAAACACGGGTCCCCCTAGTTATTACAGGGAAGCTCCCAATACCGATTAAGCATCAACTGGTTTGTCTTGCCGGATGAGGCTACGCCGAATTCCGGCACCTTCTGCTTATTAGCAGAAAGCAAGCTACCCGAATGACATAACTTGGTAGGGGGGAGCCCCCGTTATACGCCGTTGCACAGAGGGCTTTGCTCATCCGGCATAGCTTTATGAAAGAAACTCCTCATACAAATCCTTCCATGCCGGGTTCATCGTATTAATCAGATTCTTTTTCCACGCGCGCCGATACCGTTTGATCTGTTTCTCCCGATGCAACCCCTCCTGCGCTGATGTAAACGTTTCGTAATAGAGCAGATGATGGCAATTAAATTTCTTCGTAAAGCCCTCATTCAATCCGTGCTTATGCTCATATACCCGCCGCCCCAGATTATTGGTAAAACCTGTATAGAAAACAGTATGGTGGCGGTTAGCCAGAATGTAAACATAATATAGGTTCATGCACTCGTGTATGAAAAATAAAACCTTATATGTCTTGCCGGACCTGTTCCGGCACCTCCTGCTTATTAGCGGAAAGCACTCGCCACTTCGTTTAACAGAGCAGGAGACCCCGGTATTCGCTATCGCTCAACCGGAGAGGACACCAAAACCCACAACTCAAAGTTCCCCCACTACGCGGTGATCATGCCAAAGGCTTCCAGTTGCTGGGGATCGTTCTGAAAGGCATAACGGGCTACGTAGCGGAAGTCTTTTAACCAGGCATGCAGCTCCCGGAAGGCCGCCTGCCGTTGCTTTGACAATCGCTGGGCAACACTGGTGCAGTTGGCCTGTTTCACCCGAGCCTGGGCAACCGCCTGTATCTGGGCTTCTCCCTGCTGTAGCTCTTCAATGGTAATGCCTACCTGTGATAATTCTCCGATCAGGGCCGGGGCATTGCGGTAAAAGGCGGTGGACTGCTTCAGCCACCCTGCCAGGCTCTCCTGCCGGGGACCATCCAGTTGCAGGGTACGACTCGGTTCCACTGAGCCTTTGAAAGCCACTCGGGCCAACAGGAGGTGCCGTATGTAAAACTGGTGGGCATCTTTTCGGGTCTGTTGTAAGATTTTAGAAGCCTGTAGCTTGGCACCATCGTGCTGGTGATGCTCATCGGATAGCAGGTCAATCCTGTTCAGCACGGCCTGCCCATCCTGGACGCGCTTTCGTTCAAACCCGTGGCGGGCCAGTGTTTTTTGTTTGTCTTCGTCGCCCTGTAGTATTTGTACAATCAGGCGGGCCATCTCATATTGCTGGCTTTGTTTCATGATAAA
Organism: Cyclobacteriaceae bacterium; assembly: GCA_040222715.1. Lineage (GTDB taxonomy): Bacteria > Bacteroidota > Bacteroidia > Cytophagales > Cyclobacteriaceae > Tunicatimonas. Next base: position 137,916 of record JAVKCN010000076.1, read on the forward strand.
TATACTTTTAGTTCACACTGCAAAAGAACTTTACGCCGGCCAATCCTGCCACCCATCATGCGCTGATTTCCTACATTGGTAAGCATTCTCTTCATCCTGCCTACCCTGCCCTGAAAACCAAAGTGGTGCTCCCTTTCGGGATTACGGCTTCCGAGCCTGGGTTGAGACCGGCTGGGGTATTTGGTGAAGGAAGCATTTTTAGCGTTTTGGTAGATTTTTCCCACCTGAAACAGCGTGCTCAATAGAGTGCGACCTAGTCATGGCTGGCTTATGGTGCTTGAGCAATGTGTCTGATCCAAGCAGTATCTCACCCGAGTGCTATGCTACCACCGGAAGGAAGCCGGACAGCCTTTTTCTGGCAGTTGAGCAGCCGGTGGTACGATAGGGGAAAATACCATGGTTGCCAAAAGCACGCGATTATTAGGCACCAACGACGGGCCGACACCCCAACGTAAGAGCCTCCAGTGCCGCCGCCGAGGGCCAGTCTCTTCCATCTCACTCCCTTCGATGGCACCAACGACGGGCCGTTTATGGCATAAAAGCATCTCCCCGACACCAACGGGGCATCGTTGGTAGCTCAAGAAACGCTTCGGTGCCTCTGCCGGGCAGGGGACTACACCACCTAGAGCATTTTAGCCCCCCACCAGCCTGGC